>NZ_JBFMVT010000002.1:3402731-3712071 GCF_040786275.1 Buttiauxella gaviniae | reverse complement strand
CGGTTTCCCAGTCGCATCATCCGAAAGAGATTGAGGATATTAATGCGCTACTGTGCAATCTGCATACTGAGCGCGACGCATTGCAAAAAGAAGGCCAGCATGAAAAGCGTCTGGCCATGTTAGCGCTGCGTGAAAGTGAACTTAGAGCTTCCCTCGCTCATCTCCAGCCATTGTGGGAGCAACAAAAAGCATTGGTACAACAGTTGCAAGAAAGCACGGATGAACGCGCGATCGGTCAATGGCGTAGCGAACTCTCGCAATTACATGAAACTCACGCGTTGGTATTTGAATGCGTAGACGCCACTTGTGTCGCTGATGTGGTATCCAACTGGACGGGTATTCCTCTCGGACGCATGGTTGAAAAGGAGAATCAGCAGTTAAGCGAACTACTCCATCGCCTGGAAATGCGCGTTATTGGCCAGCGCCACGCGCTTTCTGCCATTGCTACCCAAATACGCATCAGCAGCGCCAAACTCAACGATCCCCTGAAACCTGTCGGAGTGTATATGCTGGCAGGCCCCTCCGGCATCGGAAAAACCGAAACGGCGCTGGTGCTGGCAGATTTGCTCTACGGCGGCGAACAGAGTCTGATAACCATTAACATGTCGGAATATCAGGAGGCGCATAGTGTATCCGGCCTGAAAGGCTCCCCTCCAGGCTATGTTGGTTACGGCCAAGGCGGAGTGTTGACCGAAGCGGTGAAACGTAACCCATATAGTGTCGTTCTGCTTGATGAAGTGGAAAAAGCGCATCCAGATGTGATGGAGCTGTTTTATCAGATCTTTGACAAAGGCATCATTGAAGATGCAGAAGGCCAGTTAATTAACTTTCGTAACACGCTCATTATCATGACGTCTAATCTGGCTAGCGCCAGGATCACCTCAGCCTGCATGGAAGGAGAAGTTTCACCTGAGGCGCTCTGCGATCTGATTCGTCCTGAGTTCGACCATGTTTTTCGCCCGGCATTTATGGGTCGTGTGAAGCTAATCCCTTACCTGCCTTTGCAAGCGAAAACGCTCGCGCAAATTATCAGGCTCAAATTGGATCGCATCTGCCAACGCTACCATTCCGTCAGCAACGACGAAGCACAATTAAGCTACAGCGAGAGCGTAGTAGCGTGGGTCGCGAAGCTGTGTGAGGTAAATCAGAGCGGTGCCCGCGATATCGATCAGGTACTGAACCAGCATATTCTGCCACTGTTAGCAGACAACTTGTTGCAGGAAAAAAGTACCATCACAGGTAACCTGAAGATTGGCATTAGCAAAGACAAGCTCGTGACATGGAAAACACATGACAAAGATTAACCCTTCCGTGAAACCGGGCGAAGTGAAAATCAGTTGTCATGATCCTCGCCATCATCAGGAATTCTTGCTACTCAGCAATAGCGTTAATACCTGGAAAGGCCATGTACATGACCGTTCGTGGTGGCTGACGCAGGAAAACCAGTGTCTGGAAATGTTTGAACGGCACGGTTATGACCTGCAAAGTGGCGTCTGGTTTTGCCTGATTAGCTGTCAGCGCCACGGCTGGTCGGGGATGGCGAATGCCACATTGCTGCTGGCTGAAGGGTTTGGCAAGAAACAGCGCCAGTGCTGGCCTCCCCTTGCTGCCACCGATCTACGCCAACAAATTATCGAATGGTACTCTACCCACGCGGCGACCTGCGTATATGGGCTTCCATTGACCAGTGCAGAAGTTGAGACGCTCTCGAAACTCGAAAGTGCAGTATCGCTGCTGCTCGAACATGCGCTGAGTCTGCAATCGAAAAGCCAGGCGCCGCTGCGTAACCTGCTTGATTATCTTCAGTCGAGCAGGCAATCATTGCAGAACCGCACAGTAAGGGAAAAACCGGCTGTAATACCTGAATATCCATCGGTCCCCGTCGAGGCAACTGCACTTCCCCCTTTTTCAACGCAATCATTGGCGCCCTCTTCACGCCCCTGGAAGGCATGGTTCACTGGAGGCGTGAGCGGTATCGCTCTCACGTTATGTGCTGTGGGCGGGATAACGTGGCTGGAACGACCAACAACTGCGAGCTATTTAGACAAAATCTGGCCAGGCAATGCCTTATCCGCACGCTGGAAAAGTCATCTCGCGGAACAAACTGCCGGGCTGCCAACGATCAACAGTTGGGCTCAAGTCAATAACCAGCTAAATAACCTCGAACAGCGCCTGTTGGCCGCAGAGCAGAAACGTAAACCCTATATGACAATTTCGGAACTAAAAACCGAGGTTTATCAGATGCGTCAAACACTCCAGCAAGGCGGTGAGCCTGTATTGGCGCAGCTTGATGATCTGCAAAATAAGCGCGATAACAAGCAGCCCATCAGCGCGGCTGAGATTGAAGTGATCTCCCGGCATCTGGAGGCACTGAATAGCCGATTGATTCAGTTATCGTTCAAAAAATAAAAAAAGCCAGAGTGGTTATCACTCTGGCTTTTTCTAATAAGATTCCGAAATGCTATTACCTATCATATTCACCAGGATGCAATAGATTAGAGAAGGGTTCCTTTTCTAAACGTCCCCATACTAATACTTTCAACGCGAGTGTAGTATTGAGTAATAAAATCCGTCAGGAAACCGTCGCCGCCTGAACGATTGTTTTATAAAAGGAACACAAAATTCACCTTTATTAGGGTCAAAGAACATCATCATTCCTGACTCAATTTTCACCGCCATTGCATGCGAACGACCAGGGTTATTAAACCGTTTATCTATACCTATTAAAACTAAAAGCACAGTTCATTTTGGCTATAATCTGACCCGCTTATCGATTAATGAAAATCAAAATTGAGTTCTATTGCCGCCGCAACGCTGCCTGAAGTCGTATGCCCCTCAGGGCTAATCATCCTGCCTTTCATTTTCAAGAGCGCATTTTGGTTGGTATCAACCGGCGTAGTTAGCGTCTTGCCATTGCTGAGATGCTCGTTACCCAAAATATCCATCACATCAATGGCAACTCCGCCAGCGCTGCCGGTATTGCGATAATATTCCGCCGCCAAAGTATCTGGCGTACCCGATATTGTGGCCGTAACCTCTGTTACCGAAGCGGGGCAATCGGTCAATTCGACGGAAAAATCCTGCCACTGGGTAGCCGCATTTTTCTCGGTTAAATCAGCAATACGCCCTTTTCCCAGATCGACCGTTTGGTTGACAGACGTTGCCGCAATTTTGCAGGTAGCGGCAACGATATTTGCGTTTATATTGACGTGACTCTCGTCCGCATAGCTAAACCCCACCCATGCAAAAGTAATAAAGATAATTACCGGCAGGCTTCCTTTTTTTACCGCGTTGAGGTGACAGGCCATAGTGAGCAACCTTTTATTTATATTCAAACGCAACATTTACGGTGGCTTCGACGGTTCCCACCGTTGCCAGCGATTCAGAGTAAAGCCGTGCACGAACTGGAAGACTGACGCCTCCACTCGCGACAGATAATATTAAGGCCGAACCGTTCCACATAGCATTATATTCCGATTTATCATCTCCAAGTAGAACGGCCACATTTTTTGCGGTGCCCATATTTTTATAACTGCCTGAATTGTTACCGGGTGTTCCACTAAAAGTGGCTTTTACCGTGCTAACCCCAGCCGGGCAGTCAGTAATTTTAATATTTTGTATATCTGACCACGGAGAGGTTGCCCCTCCGCTGGACAACCCCCTGACATCAATGTCTCCCAAATCAATATTCAGGGTATCTGTTTCAACCGCACACGACGATGCCACAATATTGGCTTTTATATTAATCACCGTGGTGTCTGCCGCCATGGAAAACGTCGGGGCCATCACCAGATTCAGTAAAATCATTCCTGATAATAAAAATTTTCTGTTCATCATATAATCCGTTAAATACTATTTAAAACTATACGTTAAAGTCATTGTCGAAATTACCGTTCCGCCCGTTGCCGCCCCGGTTCCATCATTGCGAATACGAAAACGTAAATCGACTCTGTTGGTTGGATTACCTAACGTATCGAAGCCTATCGTTGCGCCGTTATAGAGATCGTTGAAGCTCACAAGCCCTTCCCTGGCCTCAACCGCGACGTGTTCCGCCGTTCCCGTTGAGCGAATATATTTGGGATTGGCGTCTGAAGGAGCGGCATTCACCGTCATGGTGACAGAGGCAACATTCGTACATTGTGACAGCTCTACGAGGGTATTTTTCCAGTCCGTTGTCGAGTCCGTCGTGGCTAAATCACCCGCAGGAATATCGCCAAAATCCACCGTTAACGACGGCGTAGAAATAAGACAGGGTGGAGTAACCACGGTGCCACTGTAGCTTAAAAACACTTGGTCGCTTGTCGCTTGGGCAAAGAGCGGGCAAAGGAAAATGCTGCCAAGCCAGAGTGCGGTAATCCTTTTCATCCTGATTCCCTAACGATATTCAATGGTCATCGTAACCATGGTTGAAAATTCTCCGCCGGCAATAGCGCCAGCCTCCCTTAGCTTCACCGGTTTCGCACTCACGCTAAAATCTTCAGTCGAGCTGGCAATTGCGGGAAACTCAATCACTTTATCCATTGGAATGGGCTGGCCGTTTTTCCCCCACACCAATTGCATACCGAGATCTGCGTGATCGGTTTTTATAATTCCATTTTCCGCATCGTAACTCCCGTGAGTAGAAGTAAACGTAACTGCTACCGGGCTTGCGCCCCCACCGTTACTACAGCTCATGGTGATTTCCGCCAGTTTTGAAGGCACCGAACCATTTGCGATTTCACTGGGGCTGATACTTGTCCAGAAATAGGCCAGATTATGCTGGGTGATAATCTGGCAGCTAGAGTTGGCAACATTGATGTTTAAATTGACAAATATTTTTGCACAGAGAGAGTTTTTGCATCCTAGCTTACCGGTGTAATCGACAATATCTGCATATTCAACATTACCGGTTGAAAATGCTCCGGTAAAATCGGTTCCATCACCATCCGTATATACCGTTGCGATGATTTTGCTTGGGGAATGTATTTTATATTCGTTGGAATCAACTTCAGGCCAGGCATCGCCTCGCTCATCCCTAAAGCCCAGTGAAATATAAAATCCATTACCTATACTAAATGCTGTGCGAAAATTATTATTGATTAAAATAGGTGGCACGGTCGGATGTAAAGTTAAATTAGCACTCTCACCATTCGAGTACTCTGGTGTGCCGGCAAAAAGATAACGGACAGGAGGAAGCACACCGGACTCACTGGGATCTTTATTAATATTGACAGTCCCATTGATGACTATTTTCTGTGAAGCCACAGCGGCCATAGTCGGGAAAGCAGCAATACTCGCCCCCATCAGCAGTAATATCAGCGCTATTTTTTTCAAATTCACAATACGATGAAACATAATTTACCCTTTAATAGCTAAACAGCTACCGATAATAACTGGCAGGTTAGCGTTCATATCCTGCGTAGAGAGGTGGTAATGGACGTGGCACTGCTGGTCCGGCGCTTTGCCCCAGCGGACGGCCAGTTGCCCTTCTTCTGGCAGGCCGCTCAGATAGGTTGCGCCCATTTCGCCAACGATCCCCGCATCGGGTGCCGCGTTGTCTTTCCCGCTCAGGCTTGCCGTGGCGCCAAACGGAACGGCGCTACCATCCTGACGAGTTAAGGTCATCATCACCCGATAGCCTACGTGCGTATTAAACCCCGCGCGTACCACCGCCCCGCGAGTAGGAATCACATCTTTAGCACTTTCTTCTATCTCCACATTTGGGCCGAGTGTAGTGGTATCCAGGCCGATGCGGTTGCGGCGGTATGCGCTGGTATAAGGCACCACGGCATAACCACTTGAATCCGTATTTAAACCCGTGGTGTTAACCACGCCGACTCCCCCGGCACCGGGTGCCGCGACCAGGACAATGGTTTCCCCTAACGGCTGCGACAACGTTAAACCGTCGCTGTGAAGTACCATTCCGCCATTAATGCCGTAATTCACACGGCGCGAATCTTTGCTATAGCTGTAGCCCAGATTGCTGTTGCCATGGCTGCCCGTGTAATCCAGGTTGGCATTCCCGCTGTTGCCGCCGCCCTGGTTATCCTTGCCCTGGCTTACGCTATAGTTCAGTTTGTTGTCATCCAGCGTGCCGTTGACGCCAGCCTGCTGGCTCACGTGACCGTCGCTGCCGTGGTTCACACTGTAGGTTGCCCATGCGCCTTTAACCCAGCGGTCCAGAGGGATCGAGATATTGAAAGCCACCTGCTGGTCAGAGGGTTCGTCGGGCGTGTAGTTATTGCTGTAGGTGATGCTATAAGTGGCGCCCAACCAGTTGTTGTTATAGCCCCATTGCAGCGTCTGTTGTTTACCTGAATCCTGCCAGTAATCCTGCACGCTGGCGGAGAAGTAAAACGATCCCCATCCTTCCGGCAAAGACTGATTGATAGAGCCTTCAATCTGGCTGCGTTTGTGGCTGTTAAAGTCAAAATCGTCAACGTCGCTATCGGCGCTATTTAAATCCACCGACTCCTGCAGGGTATAAAATCCGCTGGTTGAATAGCGGTAACCCAACAGGCGGAAATCCGTTCCGGAACCTGCAAAGGACTTGGCATAGAGAAAACGGTAAGACTGACCAGAGTCGCTCTCATCAGGCAACTGCGTTTTAGCCTGGGTGACATCTACAGAGATAGCCCCCCAGTCACCGATATTTTTCCCGACGCCGATGGCAAAAGAGTGGTACTTATCGCTGCCCTGCAAACCGCCGTAGAGTGTCATACCGCTATTAAAACCGTGGATCAGCGTGACCTGGCCGAAATCAGGGTTATCGCCACCGTAGCCGCTACGGAACTGCCCCGCCGTCACGCTGTATTTCGTGCGCCCTTCTCGCTGCAAAATGGGGACGGAGGAGTAAGGCTGAACAAATTTCTGGAGGCTGCCGTCCTCTTCTTTAACCTCAACGGTTAAATCACCGCTACCGGAACTCGGGTAGAGATCGGTAATTTCGAAGGCGCCGGGTGAGACATAGCTCTGATAGATGGTGTAGCCATTTTGCGAAATGGTGACCTGGGCATTTGATTTAGCGATACCGCGTACTACTGGCGCAAAACCCTGTAGACTGTCCGGTAGCATGGAGTCATCAGAGGCCATCTGCGCGCCGCGATATTGCACGCTTTCAAAAACATCGCCGCTGGAATAACCGTCCCCCAGCGTAAGCTGAGATTTCAGGGAAATAAGGCTGCGCTGCAGGTAGGTGTTAACGTTTTGCCACTTTTTTTCACCATTGTTGTCATTCCAGGTGGCGTAGTTACGTAAACGCCACGCCCCGAGATTAAAACCGTTGTGCAGGCTCAAATAATAGCTGTCGTCCCGGCTGTTACTGCCGCTATATTCATTTTGAGTATTCGCGCCGGTAAAGTTGTAATCCAGTAACAGTGCAGGAATACCGTTATCCCAAAGCGCGGGATCTACGTATCCACGCACGGAATTGGAAAGCACCGCCTGGGGGAAACTCAACTCGAGACGCTGCTGGTTAAAATCAAAATTGACGGTTGAGGATGGAATAATCTGCAAAAACTTCACGCAGGCGTTGCTGTCGGCTGCCTCCTGCTTTGCAAGGTCTGGAACAGCGTCGGTTTTAATGCCATATTTTTTTAACTGTTCAAGTGAGAGGCAAGGTAAAAGACCCGTAGCACTTTTATCTGCACCGCTTTCATCAGCATAAAAATCTATTTCCTGATGATCGACGAGGTTGTCATTGATGCTGATATCAACCACATATTTGCCGGGTAACTGGGTGCCTGCGTTTTTGCTAAAAGCAGAGAGATCGGCAACGCTACTGTCCTTTCCATTTTGTTCAATAAAGGCCGGGTTAAAGCCTGGCTCCGCGCCAGTTTCCGCGAAACTTAAAGCTGAATACATCAGTAAAGCGATAGTACTTATAGCAAAATGACGATGCGTAACGCGACTGCCAAAAATAATATGCGTAGCAGTTCCCTTATTGTTATTTTTTTCCATGGCGTAAGGCATCATCTCAAGTGCGAATAATTTGGGAAGATTATTTCATTGTTATATTAATTAACGGGCCGGGTAATTGCCGCCGTAATTCCGCCATAATCATTGATAGTTGTAAAAACAAGCTGCCCACCGTGCGTTCCGGCCGGTAATTTATAATGGCTTTCACCTTTCGGCATCACCAGGTTAACTTCTTTGATTTCTGTACCGTTCAGTTTTACGCTATCGAGTGTGACGGAATAAGCGGTTGGGTTTTTAGCAACCAGTTCGTTCCCTTGCACGGACCACTCAAGCGCTTGAGGGGAATCCATTGCAGTGCCGGGCAGGTCTGCCGGGCGGTAGAACATTTTAATCCGCGTTTTAATCGCAAGCTGAAGCACGTTCTGGCTGCCAGATTCAGGCGCAGGTGGAATAGCTTTAACGTTAACCCAGAATACCGACTCACGATCGTTCGGTAACGCCGTACCGGTTTTGATAATTCTGAGCATATTTTCTTTATTGGCGTTCAGGCGAAATAAAGGGGGAGTAATACTAAACGGCACATTTTTATTACCGTCTTTATCATCAACCCAGGACTGCACCAGAAAATATTGTTTGCTGCTGTGGTTATCTACTGTCAGCGATGCCTCTTTATTACTCTCATTATAAATAACGCGCGTCGCCCCCAGCGCAATGCCATTAGCAGCGAAAACGCCATGTGAGACGCATAGCAATGCCAGCGCCGAAATTATCGGTTTTAATTTCATGTTTGCCTGTATGTCATATAAACAGTGTGGCCGCTGTTTCAGCAGCCACACCGGGATGATTATTTATAGCTAACCTGGAAGTCAGCATGGGAGTTCGCAAGCCCAGGCGTTACTGTTGTAACTGTGGATTTATAACGCGCTTTAAAAGCGAGGGTATTTTCACCGTTTACCAATAAGGTGTCTGCGCTAGCAGTACCCATCGGAATAACCGTACCGGCGTTGCTAACGATTTCAATCCCAACGCCGGTCGCAGCACCAGCAACGCTATCGATAGCAAGCAGAGTGTTATCAGCGCCGTCCTGGGTCCCGGAGAAGGTAACGTTCGCGTTTTTTTTCGCTGAAGCATCACACTCTTCAAGTTTGATGTTGAAGCCCTGGTCTGCAGAAACATCTTTAGCAGCAACAAATGTGGAAGCCTTTACCTTGCCCATATTAACGGTCTGATTAGCACTTTCGGTGGAAACGACGCAAGGGGTGTCAACAATCTCACCATTAAATTGAACGGTACCGTCAGCAGCCATTGCGAAAGAACTCATACCGGATACAACTAAAGCCAGACCTGCCAATGTGTTACGAAAAGCCATAATAATTTCCTTTTAGGCTAGAATATAATATTTGCAAATTATTCACTGTGTGGAAAAATCAAACAGAAATAAAATAACCATCTTGATAAAATCGGCTAAAGTATGCACTCTAGATTTTACCCAGTAAATATGCCATTAACGAAAAACACCGTCCAAAATAGGACGATTATTTTTCCAGAACTGGACTTGCCTTTAATATTTCAAAGGGAATGGATTACACAAACGGATAAGCTTACCTTTTTCCATTTCAATAAACCCCCCAAAGCGCAAATCAGAAAGAATCTTCATTATACCGCTTCGAGCAAGCCGGGTACGCATCGAAATATACTGCGCCACGCTAACGTCTTTATGATAGGGGCAAGTTGCAATTTCCGTTAATAACATACAAATAATGCTGTACGCACTATTGTTTATCATAAGAAAATCACGGTACGCCTGCTGATCATTTATATAGGACTGGTAGAGCATCACATCCTCCACAAGCCCATGTTCTTTAATGATTTCCAGTGCTGTGGTAAGCGGTAAAAAATGAATATCAACATTTTTCTGCCGTTTAAACGTGTGTGTCTGATAGCGAAACACCGATCCCTGAAGGCCAAGAATAGCAGGCCCAACAGCCGTTGCGACCAGCAACTGATCGTGATTTCGCCAGATATCAATACACCCCTCACGAATAAAAACAACCCGCAATCCAGCCTCATCATCCATTAATGTAATTTCATCATCACCATAACGGCTCAGTAGTGGTTGGGAAAATTCGCTGAATACTCCCATTATTTTGTTCATGACATCGTGCGGCTTAGCCGGCATAGAATGAAAATAACCATACTCATTTTTTATTGATTTCATTTCTTAACAATCCTTGTTTACAAAAACTTGCCCATAAAATTTTTATAAGCAACTGAGGATTAACACTCAATATTATTGCCAAATAAAATAGTGACATTCGTGCTGAAAAGAAAATCACCCCATATCTTAATAATAAGTGATCGTCACATTGGCTTTCGCAGTGAAATTCCCGGTAAATATCTTATCATCCATATCCGTTATTTCTGGTGCCGTCTGCACGATGGCCGCCTGGAAAAAGGCGGTATTTTTACCCTTCTGGCCAATACCAATATTCTGCTTTACACCCATTCTCACCGTCTTGCCTTCGTTGTCATAAATCCCAACCTCAAGCCCTTTAAGTTTCTGCCCGTTCTGTTCGCTTACGGCAGGTAATGTATCTCGCCCGGATATCACAGAGGAGGGATCCGAGAAGGTAAATTCAACGTTATTGGTATAACTGCTGCAGGTGAAATCCATGCCAAAACGGGTAAGCGGCCCCTCTTTTGGAAATGTTCCGCTGCTGCTTTTATTAATTCCGCCTAAATCCACCGTTTGATGTTTATTATCCAGCGAGCACGAAGGGGCTGCCATGAACACACCTGAACCCAGGGGGACATCAACCGTGGCGGTGCCTGCCATTCCGTCAACTGAGAATGTCAAATGCGCGCCCGGCGGGATCACCGCCTCTGAGCGATAATCTACCCAGCCAAATTTAATCAACTCCACACGCATAGACTCGATGGCAAAATTATATTTATTGTCGTATTTATACAGCGTTTTTCCCGCGTTATATTGCGCGCCAAACTGCACCAGCGTGGAATCGTCCTTTCCGTTTATGATCGGGTATTCAACCCCTAGTCGTTTACCGATGGCCATTTTTGCCGAAGGGTAGCTGCTTGGCGGCGTCTCCTCGCTAAGCGACACCGCTTTGATGTACATCTTCATTTTGATGCCGTTATTGGTGGTTTGCGCCTCGCCCGCCCAGTCCAGCGCGTTGTCATTTACGGCGCTTAAACTCAGGCTGATAGTGCCATCGAAGTTTGCTGGAGGATCAAATTCCTGCCCGTCCGAGGTGCAGCTCAGCCGCATGTTGGGCAAGAACTGGGCATAATCCAGCGCGAGCACTACGGAGTAATCAGGCGTGTTTTCATCCACCGCAATAGGATTCTCACGGGTAAATGGCGCGAACGGCAACGCTCCGCCCGTATCGATCTCGCAGCGCAGCGGTCCTGCCCAGCTCAGAACGGGCAAACAACACAGCAGCAGAGCGCACCAAATTTTCATCAGGAATTGTCCCTTAGAATGTCAGCGACTGATGTTGCACCGCAGACTCGCCGCCAAAATCATTGATAACCGAGTAGTTCAGCGCCCCGCTTTTACCACTTACGCCAGCCGGCAGCGCATAACGCATTTCACCTTTGGCAGGCACCATTGTGTTTTTATCAGCCAGAGGCTGCGCCTGACCGCCCGCAGTGACAGAAAGCTCTGAGAAGCTAGCGTAATACGGCGTCGGATTTTTGGCGATTAACCAGGCTTTACCGCCTTCATGGCTGACCTGCCACTGCAATTTGCTCACTGTGTCAGCAGGTTTTTCCGCAAGCGACGACGGGCGCAGGAAGATTTTCATACGCGTGCGTACCGCAACCTGAAGCTGATTGCCTTTAGCTTTACTGACAGGCGGGACTTCCTGAATCCACAGCCAGTACACGGACTCCCGATCCTGAGGCAATTTCCCAGGCAGGATCACCATGCGCAGCTTCCCTTCTCGCCCTGCGCCAATTTTAAATAGCGGCGGCGTGAGGAGCAGCGGCAAATTTTTATCATTACCCTGTTGGTCCTCCACCCACGACTGAACAAGATAGTCTTGCGAGGTGTCGTCATTGAGTAATTTGATTGAGGTTTCTTTATCACTTTCCAGGGCGATCACGCGGGTCAGTGCCGGACGTACCGCCGCCGAAGCAGCAGTGCTCAGTAACAGTAAACTCATCACGACGGGAAAGGCCATTTTAGTCAATTTCATAACGTTCTCTGCTTAGCGGCAAACCGCATTAACTTGTTGGTACCAGGGCTCAGAAGGGTCTTTGGCGTCCGGTAAGGTAAACTGGCACTGAGTGTTATTACCCAGGTCCACATGCAGCGTTGCACTTCCGTCGGCCAGAATGCCGTTGAGGTACAACAGTCCGTTATCGGCGACCATGCCGACCTGCTCCTTCTCTTGCCACGCGCTGGCACCAAAAGGTGCTGGCTTGCCGTCTGGCAGCGTTAAGATAACTATAGCGCGGCGTCCTACTTTGGTTTGAAAACGGCGCACGACGACGGCACCGTGGGTGGGAATGACATTTTGCCCGCCATCGACAAGCTCTACGTCATCCGCTGCGTGACGCGTGTCCAAAGACAGCGCATTGTCACGATAGGCCGAGACGGAAGGGACGACCGCCCGGCCAAAACGATTGGTCGAGACTCCCGGCTGCCCTTCCACGCTGATTCCCGCAGCGCCCGGCGTTTCAATAATTGCGATGGTATCGCCCAACTGCTGCGAAAGCACCACGCCGTGGCGATAGGCCACTACGCCACCGGAAATCCCCGCAGAGTACTGACGGTTCCCCTGGCTTGTACTCGCACTGGCGTTGAGATTAGCCATGCTGTTTCGATAGGCCACCGAGGCGGATGGCGAATAACCGCTGCTGTCATGTTGCGCAGACAGCGAATAATTCAACGCGTTGTCAAGCTCCGTCCCGCTTACCGTTGCCATCTGCGAACTGCCAGAATGGTTACTGTTGGTGGTGCTGAACGACAGGTTGCGGCTGCTTCTGTCGCCGCTATCGAGCGGGACGGAAAAGTTCAGCGACAACTGGCGGTCGGGGCCATTGCCTTCGTCCTCGCTATTTGCCTGATAGCTGTAGTTCATGCTGACATTCACGGACTTCACCATAAAGCTGTAGCCCAGCGTCAGTGACGTATCTGTTGTGTCCGAGTCGTAATAGTTATCTCGTTGCAGGGTCAGATACCCGTTACCGTAATCGCCAAGCCCCTGGTTAATGGTTGCCTGATACTCATTTTTGCGATGATTGCGGGTGTTATCCTCGCCCCAGCGCCAGTCCGCGTACTCGGGGAAGTCGAGAAAGTCCCGGCTCTGATAACGGAAGCCCATCACCTGCAGCGAGGTATCGGTATCGTCGAAACGGCGAGCGTAGAGCAGGCGTAAAGCGCGACCGCTATTACTCATACTTTCGCTCTCACTGTCATTTTCGTCCGTGTCAGACTGATGCCGTTCAAGCGCCCAGTCCAGCGACACGCTGCCTAAAAACCCGAGGTTAAGCGCACCATTTAACGCCATTGACTGATAACCTTCACCGGCGACGACCAGGTCGCCAAGGGTTATTTTGTCCCAGCCGTACTGCAAACTCCCCTGAGCCACCATCGGCTGATAAGAGAGGCCGTCATCTCTATAGCGGCCCGCACTCAGGCTGTAGCGCCAGCTCCCCGGGCGCAGCATGTTGGGGAGCGAGGTATAAGGCACGGTAAACTGCTGTTTGCTGCCGTCACTCTCTTCCACAGTGACGTCTAAATCCGCCCCTATCTGCCCGTTATTAAGATCGCTAATCGCGAAGCTGCCGGGTGAAACAGTTTCACTGTAGATAATGTTCCCGCGCTGGCGGATAACGACCCGGGCGTTGCTGCGGGCCACGCCGCGGATCACCGGCGAATAGCTAAACGTATCCGACGGCAGCATCTGGGCGTTGGTTTCCAGGGTCACCCCGCGCAGGGGTAAAATCCCCAGCACATCGCTTGAAGTGCTGGCGTAAACATCCCCGGCGGTAAATCGTGACACCAGAGCAGCAATGTCGCGTTCCGCATAGGCGCGGTCATGGTTCTGCTCCCAACCCAGCTCCGATTTGTTAAAAGTATCGAAGCTGTAAAAACGCCAGCTACCCAGATTCACTCCGGAATTAAGGCTCATATACGCCGTATCGCTGCTGTCTGTACTTGAATTATTACTATGATTTTCCGTGTGATAGACGTAGCCCGAATAGCTCAAACGCAGCGCGTTAACGCCGCTATCCCACAGGGACGGGTCAATCATTTCACTCTGCCCGGCAACACTCGTCGCCGCCTGGGGCGTAGTCATCACCAGTTGCTGCATCGAGTCGTCGTACTTAATAGAGGCGTCCGGCCATTTAGCCAGGAAGTCGTAGCAAACCTCGTCCCCTACTTTACTCAGCGCTTTCAGATCGTTATCCAGCCTCATCTGATGCAGCAAAGCCTGCGTCAGGCAAGGCACGGCGGTTTCACCCTCTTTCAGGGTAATAAACTCAATTTTGGTCTTAAAAAGCAGATGGCCGTTCAGAACAATTTCCGCTGTTTTCGTCCCTGCTTCGACCTGATCCGGGTGATAGAACTGCTCTGGAATATCCTGTGAATCCTTACGCAGGAAATCAGCATCAAAAGCGCTGTCAGGCGCTGCGGCCTGGCAACAAAAAGAGGCAGACGCTAAAATGAAAACTGTCATTGCGTAAACATAATGATATTTTTTCAAAATAGGCCTGCCCGGTTATTACAAATAATTAACTAAAATCAAAAACGCGTTATTTGATTAGTTATAAGTAATATCGACAAACGTTTTCCCGGTAACGTTACCCGCACTCACGGCAGGCGTAGGGGTATTAGATTTATAGGCAACTTTGAATTTCAATTCAGTATCACCTTCACTTAAAGCCTGTGATTTAGAAGCCAAACCACCATTGATATCAACCAACGTCGTACCATCGTTTTCCAGAATGGCAATACCTACCCCCGTGGCTGGTGTGGTGGCGTTAGTGTTTTTCAGGATTTCATTATCGACAGGATCCGGCGTGCCGCTGAATGCCACGCGAGCGTTTTTCATTGTAGATGTAGAACAATCCTGTAAATTAATGGTGAAGTCCGTCATCCCCGCGTAACCACCGGCACCGTTAAACGATTCCGGCGTGACGCTGGGTAAACTCATCAGCGCACTCGTCGAAGCCCCACCGTTAAAACCCTTCAGTGAGCAGGCGGAGGCAGTAACTTTACCGGAAAAGGTAATATCACCGTCAGCCGCGAATGACGCCAGCGGGGCGAGACAAAGAATGGTCAGTAAACATGTGTTTAATTTTTTCATATAACCAACATTTGTGAGAGAAAAAATAACAAACCAATTTTTAAATAATATTGGCCCTGAAGCCATGGATACTATATTCCCTACTCTTATCAGCAAAGTGAAATGGGCTTAATGACTAGTGAAGCCAAACTTACGCCAAAAAATTTCTTATAAAAACCAGAGAGATAAATCAACACCATAAACAACTTTTAACTTATAATGCTGAATAAAAATCCGGAACAGGCATAATTCCGCTATGCCCTATGCTATTATTATTGGAACGCGTTACGCAGTGAAGCCAATGATTTAAACATCACTCATCAGGGAAATGAAATGACAGAAAACTCGCTTATTGCAAATATCAGTAGAGTCAGAGGGTTTGATTTAAACCTTCTATTAAACTTTGAAGCTATTTATGTCCACAAAAGCGTTTCTAAGGCAGCGGAACTGCTTTGCGTAAGCCCTTCAGCCGTCAGCCAGTCGCTGACTAAGTTACGCAGTTTTTTCTCCGACCCGTTATTTGTTCGCGAAGGTCGAGGGCTAGTGGCAACAACCGTGGCAGAAAATCTGCATACTCAGTTACGGGCGGGCTTTGGGCAGTTACTTAATAGCCTGGACTACTTCAAAGACACGGCCACGAAAAATAAATTTGTTATTCATTCCACGCCCTATGCGGCCCTGCGTATTCTGCCAAAAGTGAGCGCCGAGATTCTCAATGAAAAACTTAACTGCGAAATCAGCCACATCAGCACTGATGCGCTATTAGATACTATCGAAGATGCCCTGACCTACCGAAAAGCAGATATCGTTTTTGATACCAAACCTTACTACAACTTTTCAACCGTAGTGGAACCTTATCTTGTTGAGCGCACCGTTCCCATTTGCCGCAAAGATCATCCACGATTAGACACGACGCTGACGTTTGAAGAGATGGCGCTTGAAACCTCTACCTTATTAAATGCAGGTTCCGAAAACATCAAACGCACTCAGACGGGTATCATGGACTTCTTAGGTGAACGTAACTTCTTCTTTAGCAGCAGCTCCATTATTGTGAATGCTGCAATAGTTGAAAACTCCGATGTAGTCAGTTTCGTGCCGGTGTGGTTTGCTGAAAAGTTTGCTTCCAGCTTTAACATCAAAGTTCTGGACTGTAACTTCTGCCCGGAACCCGTCACGATGTACATCACCTACAATAAAGCCTCTTTAAAAAGCCCTCATTTCCAGGATCTTTTAGAAATACTCAATAAATATAAAGAGATCTAAAACCACGCGACGGGAAGGAGAATAGCCTGAATGCCTTAAAAGGCTATTTCCGTTCTCCGCCTGATAAACTCTACCTTTGTCTTCAAAATTAACGCATCTTTTCTATTTTCTTCAGCAAAAGGTCCTTGTCTTTGCGCCGGGTGGGATCTTTCAAATAGTTGATATACAGATTTGTCTTTTTAACGTTCAGCCTGAAATTATAATTTAATGACTTAATATTAAATGACGCATGCAGTTTCAAATAGATGTTAATAGGAATGACGCAAATTACCTCGCTCACCTCTACCATGGCCAGCAGGTCGAGATAATAGTGGCTACAGAAAAACACATTATCGGTATTTTCCTCTTCGACGAGATTATCAAACCTGGATGAAGACCCGAGCGCCGCCTGTTGCTCCTGGCAAAACTCCTTCAGTGAAATGGAATCGGAAAGACGGGGGTGATCTTTTCGGCAGACAATCGCGTAATCTTCCTTAAATAACCGTTTAAAGAAAATATCGTCATGCTCAATAGGCGCGTAATCAAAAATGACATCTGCCTTATTATTTAACAACAATTCTGCCCTGCCCTCAGGTGATGCAGGCAGAGCCGTATGCTCTAATGGAAACGGAACTGACTCCTCCATCAGCAAATAGGTCAAAGGAATAACGGTAGCCGCGATATGCGGTGCACAGGAAAAGATGAAGCGAGGACGATCGGTTTCATCAATGACAGACGGTGCCTCTGACTGAGACTTCAGCAGCCCAAGCGTTTCAGTATGCAGACGCCTTGCAAACTCTGTCGGTATTAGCTCTTTTTTATCGCGAATGAACAGCGCGTCGTTATATAAAAGCCGTAGCTTTTTTATTGCCATATAGACGCTGGAGTGAGAAATATTCAAAGCATGCGCGGTCTGGCTCATGCTTTTTGTTTTCATCACCGTGTTGAAAATGCGAATCCTACCGATCTCTGCCTTACTTAATTTAAGATGAATCACTATGACCTTCCGTAATCAATGAGTTTCTATTTGTAGTTTCTATTTGTAGTTTTTAAATGTCTTCTGCAAATCTTTAAACTGATCCATTCTGGCGGAATATCGTTCCTGCTCCAGGCTGCCCTTAGTGACCATAGCGCTGGCCTGAGTCAGCAATTTAATCGCTTCGTCCAAATCGCCTCTCAGCGCACGGCTCTCGGCCCAGGCGGCCAGTTCTTTGCTTCTGTTACCCTCCATTGCTTCAACCTTCCTGAGCATTTCCCAGCCGTTAGGTTCGGCAGGATGCGCGAAGGTGTAGTTATCTAAAAGAGGACCGGCTTTCATATACATGCCAGACTCAATTTCTGCGTTGGCAAGATTCAAAATCAGTACCGGGTTATTTTTAGTGGCAGCCTTAACGGCTTCTAAACGTTCGACCGCCCGCTCGGCTTTTTGCTGGGCAATATCTGTATCCGTGGCGAGGTCAAGGAACCAGGGGTTCTGAGGCGCGGCGGCTAACAGTTTCTGAATCAGCGCCTCTGCATCATGATAGTTTTTTGCCTGGTAGTACTGGACTGCATAACCGTAGTCTGCCGCCAGCTTCTCGTTCGCGCTGCCGGTACTCAGGGTGCGTAAATACTCGTCGGCCGCCGTTGGGTTTTCGCTGTACATTGTCAGTACGCGGGCTTTAGCCAGCATAAAATCTAAAGAAGAAGCACGTGAAACAGTGGGCATTTGGTTCGCACGGTTGCGCATATCCGCAAGGCGGCTCTCAGGAAGCGGGTGCGTTAACAGCATTTCAGGCGGCTTACTGGAAAAAGATGATTTATCCGCCAGCTTTTGCAAGAACAGCGGCATTGCCTGGGGGTTAAAGCCTGCATGTTGAAGAACTTGAATACCCATCCGGTCTGCTTCCTGCTCGTTAGCCTGGGTAAAACTGATCATCCCCTGCTGGGAACCGGCAAGCGTGGAGGTTAGCGCCGCCATGCCGGCCTGCGGGCTGGCGGTTGCCAGCAATATTGCACCGAATGCCCCGGCCCATGTCATAGGGGAATTCTTCTTCTGGTCTTCCATGGCACGCGCCAGGTGCCGCTGGGTAACGTGGGATATTTCGTGGGCCATGACTGAGGCAAGCTGCGATTCATCATCGGTCGAGGCAAATAATCCAGAATGCAGAACAACATTCCCGCCAAAAAAAGCGTAGGCGTTAAGCTCGGTATTATTCACAAGATAAAAATGAAATAGCGTCTTTACCGATTTAGCATTGCTAACTAACTTTTGCCCTAAAGCATTAAGATATTCAACCAGCAACGGGTCATCAATAATGGGTGTCGCGCCCCGCAGTTGCCGCACGTAAAAATCGCCCATTTTAATTTCTTGATCCACACTCAGCGTGCTGCCCGCAGAAGTCCCCATTTCGGGCAGGCTATCCGATGCAGGTTGCCCTGCTAAATGTGAAGAGGGGTCGTCCAGATAATGGAAGCTGCTGGCCATAACGGACGAGGCTGAAACGCCCCCGCTGGATAAGACACCCAGGATCAAAGCATACGAGCTTAACTTCAGTAATTTAATGTTCATTGTTTCCTGGGCTACATAATTATCCATTTAGTGATTACATAAATAACCTGATTAAATGAATATGGGTGGGGAGTTAAAATACGCTTACCTGAACAATAGTAAATTAATAAAACCTTTAAGTCTGCATCACCATCATTAAGTTTCACTAAATGACTAATTAAGACAATTGGCATTAGAATTACTTAAAGAATCAATTCAGCCTCCTTACAGATTAAGGCAAATCTTATTTTTTCCCCCGTGATATTCTCCTTCCCGAGATTTAATCCTTCTCACAGCAATCGCTCTTAATGAAAGCCAGACATACTCGTAACGTAATTAATTAATATTTAATTGCGTTAATTATGCCTATGACACCCCTCCCGACTTTTACCTTTTCCGGTCGGGCAATGCCGTCTTTCATAACAGGCCGTTTAAGACGATGACTTTTCAGCAAAAACGGAAATTATCATGAATATGCAAAAGAAAGTTCTTTCATTATGTATTGCCCTTGCGCTTGGCAATAATGCCTTCGCCGCACCGGAAGTAGAACATAAAGCAAAAATCGAAGACAAAACCTGTCCCGCAAAAGGCACTGTTTTAACGAAAGAGCAGAAAGCAAAACTGCCTAAGAAATGTCTTCCCGTTGAAGAAGAGACAACCTGGGAATGGATCGCCGGTGGCGCAGCCGCCGCGGTAGCAGGTATTGTAGCCATTGCCAGCGGCGGTGGCGGCGGTGGCGGCGGTGATGACTCCAGCCATCATCCGGACCCGACTCCAGACCCGACGCCAGACCCAGATCCGGTTCCAGACCCAGCTCCAGACCCCGTTCCAGATCCAGACCCAATTCCAGATCCCGTTCCGGACCCGGCGCATGAAACCGTCTCCTATGCCAATGGCGCATTGCTGGACAAAACCGCCAAAACTCTGCAGATCGGCGGCGTCACCTACGGCTATGCCCTGGACGGCGATCGCTATGCCCTGACCGCACCAGACGGTTCCGTGCTGTACACCAACAGTGCCAACTGGTCTGTGGACGCGAATAACGATCTACTGATTAAAGGCAAAGATGCAGCGGGCCTCTACTGGTCCTACGATGCTGCGGGTAAATTTATCCATGCGGACGCCAACACCAAAGTGGTGGAAGGCGACGGCACAAACACCAAAATTGACACCGGCACCAGCGCATCCGGCCAGGGCAGCGCAGGCACAATCGTTGACGGCGACGGCACGACCACCGAAATCAGCGGCGGCACCAGCGCAACAGACGGCGGCACCGGCACCAAAGTCGACGGTAACGACGCCGTCGTGGATAACACAGGTGACACCACCGCCAGCGGCGAAGGCTCCACCGGCACCGAAATTACCGGCGACGGCGGCAAAGTCATCAACGGCGGGGACAACACCATCACCGACGGCGGCACCGGCACCAAAATTGACGGTAAAGATGCCCAGGTCGATAACAAAGGCGACAGCACCATCTCCGGCGACGGCTCCACCGGCACCGACATCAAAGGCGACGACGCCGTCATTAATAACGACGGTAAAACCGACATCACCGAAGGCGGTACCGGCACCAAAGTGGACGGCGACGGCGCGGATGTGATCAACACCGGCGACACCTCTGCCAGCGGCGAAGGCTCTACAGTAACCGACATCACCGGCGACGGCGCAGTCGTGGACAACACCGGTAAAACCGACGTGACCGACGGCGGCACCGGCACCAAAGTGGACGGTAACGACGCCGTCGTGGATAACAAAGGCGACACCTCTGCCAGCGGCGAAGGCTCCACCGGGACTGACATCACCGGCGACGGCGGCAAAGTCATCAACGGCGGCGACAGCGCCATCACCGACGGCGGCACCGGCACCAAAATTGACGGTAAAGACGCCCAGGTCGATAACAAAGGCGACAGCACCATCTCCGGCGAAGGCTCCACCGGGACCGACATCAAAGGCGACGACGCCGTCATCAACAACGACGGTAAAACCGACATTACCGAAGGCGGCACCGGCACCAAAGTGGACGGCGACGGCGCAGACGTGATCAACACCGGCGACACCTCTGCCAGCGGCGAAGGCTCTACAGTAACCGACATCACCGGCGACGGCGCAGCCGTGGACAACACCGGCAAAACCGACATCGCCGACGGCGGCACCGGCACCAAAATTGACGGTAAAGACGCCCAAGTCGATAACAAGGGCGACAGCACCATCTCCGGCGACGGCTCCACCGGCACAGAGATCAAAGGCGACGACGCCAAAATCAATAACGACGGTAAAACCGACATCACCGAAGGCGGTACCGGCACTAAGATCGACGGTAACGGCGCGGATGTGATCAACACCGGCGACACCTCTGCCAGCGGCAGCGGCTCAACGGGCACCGACATCACCGGTGACGGCGCAACCGTGGACAACACCGGTAAAACCGACGTCACCGACGGCGGCACCGGCACCAAAATTGACGGTAAAGACGCCCAGGTCGATAACAAGGGCGACGCCACTATCTCCGGCGAAGGCTCCACCGGGACTGAGATCAAAGGCGACGACGCCGTCATCAACAACGGCGGTAAAACCGACATTACCGAAGGCGGTACCGGCACTAAGATCGACGGTAACGGCGCAGACGTCATTAACACCGGCGACACCTCTGCCAGCGGCAGCGGCTCTACGGGCACCGACATCACCGGCGACGGCGCAGCCGTGGACAACACTGGCAAAACCGACGTGACCGACGGCGGCACCGGCACAAAAATTGACGGTAAAGACGCTCAGGTCGATAACAAAGGCGACAGCACCATCTCCGGCGAAGGCTCCACCGGCACAGAGATCAAAGGCGACGACGCCGTCATCAACAACGGCGGTAAAACCGACATCACCGAAGGCGGTACTGGCACTAAGATCGACGGTAACGGTGCGGACGTGATCAACACCGGCGACACCTCTGCCAGCGGCAGCGGTTCAACGGTAACCGACATCACCGGTGACGGCGCTGTTGTGGATAATACCGGTAAAAAAGATATTACCGACGGCGGTACCGGCACCAAAATTGACGGTAAAGACGCCCAGGTCGATAACAAAGGCGACAGCACCATCTCCGGCGGTGGCTCCACTGGCACAGAAATTAAAGGTGACGACGCTGTCATCAACAACAACGGCAAAACCGACATCACCGAAGGCGGTACCGGCACTAAGATCGACGGTAACGGTGCTGACGTCATCAACACCGGCGACACCTCTGCCAGCGGCAGCGGCTCAACGGGTACCGTGATCACAGGTGATGGCGCAGTTATCGACAACACCGGTAAAACCGATGTGGCCGACGGCGGCACCGGCACGAAAGTTGACGGTAACGACGCGAAAATTGACAACAAAGGCGACAGCACCGCTAAAGGCGCAGACTCCGTTGTCATCGACATCACCGGCGACAGCGCGGTAATCAATAACACCGGTAACACAGAAGTGACCGACGGCGGCACCGGTACCAAAATTGATGGTAAAGACGCCAAAGTCGATAACCAGGGCGACACCACCGCAACCGGGACAGGTTCAGCGGGCACCGTGATCACCGGCGATAACGCGCAGGTAAATACCCAGGGTGACACCACCGTTGCCGATGGCGCAACGGGCACCAAAGTGGACGGCAACAATGCCGCCGTCACCATCAAAGGCGACGGCACAGAACCAGCCAAAATCGACGTGACCGGCGGCGGTAAAGGCGTGGTCGTTAACGGCAACGACGCCAAAATCACCATTGAAGACGCAACCGCAAATGTGGACGGCACAGGCTCTGCCCTGGCAACCATTACCGGCGATAACGCCACGGCGACCATCGCGGGCGATATTTATGTCAAAAATGCTGCTCACGGTGTGGATGTTGCGGGTGATAACGCCACGGTAAATACAGCAGCGAAAATCTTTGTTCAGGATTTAAATTCCATCGGGATTAATATTACCGCGATCAATGATGGCGCGGATGAGAAAACCACCTTTAAAAACACCGGTGACATTAATGTGACCAATAATGCCACCGGCGCAGTTATTGGCGGTGATAAAGCAGATGTTACCCTTGATGGCAATGTGAATGTCACATTTGTAAAAAATAGCAGCGGACAACTTCAGCTTGGCAATGGTGTGCTTGTCAACGGTAGTAATAGTAACGTCCACCTGCAAGGGAACGTTACTCTGGCGAATGAAGAACTCGCCTTCTCGACTGAAAAAACTGCTCAACGTAATGGTAGTGCGTATGGCGTTTCCATCACCGGCTCTAATAACAATGTTGATGTTGGCGGTTCTATCGGCGTAAGCTCCATTGGTAATATTGGTAACGCTTATGGCACGGGCGCCTTCACAGGCCTTACTGTAACCGGGGCGGGAAATGAAGTTAATGTTACGGGGGGTATCAATGCTGAAGTGGATGACTTGGGAACAGATAACGGTTACACCCCCACTGTACGTGGTCTTATCGTTGACGGTGCTAACTCTGTCTCGATCAGTGGAAAGTCGTCTCTTATAAACAATAGCGACTGGATACAATTTGGTATTTTAGTTGATGCCAAAAAAGGAGCGAATGTCTTATTTACTTCAGATTCAAAAACAGATATTTCATTCGAAACACAAGATGGTGATGCGTATCAAAGGGCGTCAGCAATTAAAGCAACTGGCGTTGGTACAAAAATAGAAAACGCGGGCCTTCTCACCAGCACGTCTAACGGTGGAATGATAATGCAGTCAATTGACGGTGCCTCCGTGGTAAACAGCGGCACCATCAAATGGACAAGTAATGGAACAGGCATTGCAACCCAAGGAGCACAAATTAATGCAACAAATAACTCAACCGCATCTAACACGGGTACCATTGAACTCAAAAACTATGTAAATCCTAAGTCTATCGGCGCCGATGATCAGTTCCCAGTTGGCTCGTACGGTAATACTATGTATGGCGTTCTCGCTACTAGTTCAAATTCCAGTGTTAATAATGACGGAACCATCGTCATGCAAGGCGCGGGGTTATATGGACTTGGTGCAAGTCAAACAACTACTCAGGCACTAAATAATGGATCAATTAATCTTGATGGATTCGGCCCTGGAGAAGATGTTAATGGAAATGCTATAAATAAAACTGTTTACACGGTAGCTGATAATATTTCGTTCAATCGTGGGGCGGGAATGGTCGCTGGCTCAACTCGTTCAGGTAGTAGTACAAATGTTAGCGCTACTAACAAAGGAAATATTACCGTCAATAACTCCGGCTTCGGTATGCTTGCCCTTAGCGGCGGCACGGCCACTAACCAGGGCACGATTACCCTGACAGCCGATGCGGCTACCGTCAGCGATGGCTCAAAGGCGCAACTGGTTGGTTTGGGAGCCATGAATGGTGGTAAAGCCATCAACGACACCTCCGGTGTGATTAATATCAACACGGATATTGGCCGCGCATTCTATACCGACGGCAAATCCGGCAGCCAGATTGTTAACAAAGGCACCGTCAACTATATGGGCAGCGCCATTGATAACAGTAATGTCCATATGGGCAGCACGCCGCAGTCGCAGGTGACGGGTGCGCCAGCGCTTCTTAAAGGCTACAGCGTGGGTACCAATGCTGATGGCTCTGCGGGTAAATTCTATGGCAGCAACGTAGATGTCTCCGGCGTCACCGTCGATACCGGCTTCACTGAAGGCAGCGCTGCGAAAACCGAAACCTTCGATAACGTCTTCCAGGGGACCGATATCCAGGGTGCGGAAAACATCCAGGCTGACTCTGTGGTCTGGAGCGCAGAAGGCAAAACTGACGCCAGCGGCAACGTGGACGTCACCATGACCAAAAAGGCCTACACCGACGTGGTCACCGACGCTGGCGTGAACAGCGTGGCGGGCGCACTGGAAGCGGGTTACACCAATAACGCCCTCTACCAGAGCCTGAACCTGAAAACGGCAAAAGACGTCACCAACGCCATGAAGCAGCTTTCCGGCAGCAAGGCGACCTCCGCGTTTAACGAGGCGAAAGTCCTGAGCAACCGCTTCACCATGCTGGCTGACAGCGCCATTGAAACCTCAAGCGGCCTCGGCTTTAACGTGGTGGCGAAAGGCGACAAACGTGCCGAACTGGGCAACAACACCCAGTACGACATGATGGCCCTGAGCCAGAAGCTGAGCCTGACTGACAGCCAGACCCTGAAACTGCAGTACGGTATTGCCCGTCTGGACGGTAACGGCGATGTGAAATCCGCAGGCGACAACGGCCTGACCGGCGGCTACAGCCAGTTCTTCGGTCTGGAGCATCACATGGACCTCGGCGACGAGATGAGCTGGAATAACGCCCTGCGTTATGACAACCATCAGCTCGACAGCAGCCGCTCTATCCAGTACGGCAGCGTGAACGAAGTGGCGGACTCCAAAAATACCCAGCAGTATATGGAGCTGAAGAGCCAGTTCAGCAAAGGCTTTGCCCTGAGCGACACGCTGAACTTCAAACCGTCCGTCGGCGCTAAAGTGCGTCACACCCGTGACGGCAGCGTGAACGAAACCGGTGCGAACGACTACAACCTGAAAATGGATGCAGGCAGCGAAACCGCGGTTGATGCCATCGCCGGAATGGAACTGACCTATGCCGGTAAGAACGGCTGGGCAGCGACGGCCAGCGTGGAAGGTGGCCCTAACCTCTCCTACAGCAAGAGCGCACGGTCTGCCTCCCTGCAGGGTGCAGCCGGCCAGCGCTTCAGTGTGGATGACGGCCAGAAAGGCGGCGGCGTGAACAGCCTGTCTCAGGTCGGCGTCAGCTACAGCCAGGGCAATACGTCTCTGGCGATGGATGCCTACAACTGGAAAGAAGACGGCGCGTCTGACAAAGGCCTGAACCTGAATCTGAAAGTGAAGTTCTGATAAGCGTTAAGTAAGTTATCCATCCCCTTCTGATGTATTTCAGGAGGGGATTTTTTTTATATCAATTCGCGTGGTTTATTTTTTAGATTTTCTTATTTCAACTGCCTGAGCAATTCTTGATTCCAGTAAACGCGCCACGGCGGCAAAAACCGGCACGATGACTGAATTTCCAAACTGCCGATAAGCCTGCGTATCCGAAACCGGAATACGGAACGCATTCCCCTGCACCGCTTCAAACCCCATTAAACGCGCACACTCACGCGGCGTTAAACGACGCGGACGACGCAGTTGGTTTTCAGCATTATCAAAATCTTCTTCCCCGAGCGATTTATCCCACCCGCGATCAACAAGAATTTCAGCGCCATCCTTGTAATAACGCGCAGACAGCGTGCGAGCCACGCTGGCTGGATCTTCAGGCGAGACCAGACCATAACCAAAACCGTTGCCCTTCGCCTGGTGCTTTTTGGCGTAGTAATAAAGGTACTTCCACAGCGTCGGCGTCAGGATATATTTGGCATCCACCGTCGGCTCCAGTAACTCCCCAAAGGAAGGGCGGCGCGGCGGATATAACTCGCTGAGCTTGCGCAGGGTGAAATCTTTATGAAGATTGAGATCGCGACGGAAACCCACCAGCACAATGCGTTCGCGGTGTTGCGGCAGGAAATTTTTACCGTCAACAATTTTAGGATCCCCCGCCCCCATTATTGCCGCGTCAGCCACTTCATACCCCAGGCTGTCGAGCGTTTCCATAATGATGCGGAACGTATTGCCTTTATCATGGCTTTTTAAATTCTTAACGTTTTCCAGCACAAAAATTGCCGGGCGTTTCGCATCGATAATTCGAGCCACGTCGAAAAACAGCGTGCCCTGTGTCTCGCAGGCAAAGCCATGCGCGCGGCCTAACGCATTTTTCTTCGACACGCCAGCCAGGGAGAACGGCTGGCAAGGGAAGCCCGCGAGCAGTACGTCGTGATCCGGCAACATAGCCTGAATATGCGCGGTGGCCTGCTCATCGCTGACATCATCGCGGTTGCTGAGGGTAACATCGCGAATATCCTGATTGAACTGATGGCTCTCAGCGCCGCAATACCAGTTGGCTTTATAGGTACGCACCGCGTGTTTATTCCACTCGCTGGTAAATACGCATTGCCCACCAATTGCTTCAAACCCGCTGCGGATCCCGCCAATACCGGCAAATAAATCAACGAATTTAAAAGCATATTTTCCATGGTGCGCGGGTAATGGCGGCAGCATATTTTGCAGCATTTTGCTTTCCGCAGCCGTCAAAATACGTGGCGAAGATTTACGGTTATACCAGCGATTAAGTGATTCGCGAGTCCAGTCACCGCTAACCTGACGTAGATGATGTGCCACAGTTTTCTGGTCGTAGATTTCCAGAATGCGCTTCACTAACGCGTAATCATCTTCCAGTTGCTGTTGTTGCTGAAGGATTGCTTGCTGGGAGAGTTGTTCGGCAATTGCGTCGAGGTCGTTCATCATGAACCATTTCAGGGGAAAAGAGAGTGCGACTCTATCACTGATTTGACCCAGAGAGAATCAGAACAGCCCGCAAGCGTTGCGGGCATCCCTTTTGTTTTTAAAGAAATTATCAGGCGGAATGTATTTGCGGAGCAAATTGCTGAACGACATTATGGTCAATATCGCAGTAATTGCCTTTTAGTTCGGCACAAAGTTTGGCCATGTAATTCACTAAAAAATCGGCATTATGGCGAGCAAGGGCGCGCCCTGCCTCGGTTTGCATAGTATCAGGGAGTTTAAGTAATTTTTTCTGGAAATGGTCAAGCGCATAGGTTGCGTCGTCCAGTTCACGCCCGGAAGCCAGGGGATCTTCGCTATCAAATAGCGGGCGACCCAATGCGCCGGAGGTGTAAAACACTCGCGCCAGGCCAATGGCTCCTAACGATTCCAGCCGGTCAGCGTCCTGGACAATTTTCGCCTCAAGGGTCTGCGGCGCAATTCCAGCACTGAAGCTGTGGGCACGTACCGCATGAGCTACTGCATCGTACAGCGGGTGTGGGAAATCGGGAAAATGTGCATCCAGAATACGCAGCGTCTCTTGTGCGGCCTGGGTGGAAGCGAGATGGCGCTCGGGGTGATTCTTCGGCAAATTGACAATATCGTGGAAATAACAGGCAGTTAGCACCACCAGGCGGTCAGCCTCCGTGGTTTCCATGATTTGCTGTGATGTTTTCCATACGCGGCGAAAATGCGCCACATCATGGGCTTTATCGTCCTGCAACCAGTGACGGTGCAGATACTCTTCAAAACGCGCTTGCCAGTGGGCTATCGGCATACGTACTCCTTACTTCGTAGCTGGACCCGGTACTTAATATGAGTACAGGATCACAAAATTAGCAAGTTTACCCCCGGCAATAACCCACATTGGCACGATTTTATTTACCTGGCACGCGTGTACCAGGCAAGCCAGCCTAACAAAGCCGCCACGGAACCCAGAACCAGCAGCCCCATTAAGGCGCCGAGCAGTTTGCCCCCGAGTGTTCCCATATCACCTTCGGTGACATCGCTAACCACCCAAAAATAGCGCGCTACGGCCCAAACCGTGTACAGGCAAAATCCATAGAACAACCACAGCGCCAATTTGCCACCCGGAGTTCGGGTCGGTTTCGCATCCATAACGTCTGACATAACTCTCTCAATCGATTAGCTTGTGTATTCCGATGGGTCATCCATCTGCGAATGTGATTTTTATCATATTTTTGCTCTTCCTTAACAGCCCTAATGCCACGTTTTCGTTAGGAATTTTCTTAATACCACTTACCTACCCTATTGTCTTTTCATCATAATAACATTGCCATTACATTAGGTTATTTATTCGCCGCCCGAGATTTGGATTAACAAAGTAGTTTTTAATATTAAATACAGCAGCAATTAAACATGAACCAGCAAGCAACTTTTGATGGGAGATATTTTCTTATAACAACTTTTATATATTCAAAATATGATTATTTTTTTATATCTAAAAAATAATATACATATATAAAATATATTAAAGATCCGCACCTACCTTTATTAAATCCAATAAAATCAAATAGATGAGCGGTATTTACTGTGAAACAATTTGTCTTATTTCAAATAATTCAGTTACACGTTTAGTGATAAATAAATTGAACTACCTGTAATAAGATTGCTGCGGTTGTCGAGGACTTAATGCAACTTATTATTCATAATGATTATGATTTCAAGGAATGTATAAATGAAAAGAACAGCATTGGCATTAGTAATCCCTGCCTTATTAGCTATGGGTTCTGCACACGCGGCAGAGATTTATAATAAAGACGGCAATAAATTGGATCTGTACGGTAAAGTTGATGCGCGTCATCAATTCTCTGATAACGCAGGTGACGATGGCGATCAGACTTATGTTCGTGTTGGCTTTAAAGGCGAAACGCAGATCAACTCCGAACTGACTGGTTTTGGTCAGTGGGAATACAACATTCAGGCAGACGACACAGAAACCAGTGGCAACCAGAGCTCCACCCGTCTGGGCTTCGCGGGTATGAAATTCGGTGACTACGGCTCATTCGATTACGGTCGTAACTATGGCGTAGTGTATGACGTAGAAGCATGGACGGATATGCTGCCAGTGTTCGGTGGCGACTCCTACACCCGCGCCGACAACTTTATGACTGGCCGTGCTAACGGCGTTGCCACTTACCGTAATACTAACTTCTTCGGTATGGTTGACGGTCTGAACTTCGCTATCCAGTATCAAGGTGCTAACGAAGGTTCAAATGGTTTGTTTGACCAAGAAGGCACGGGTAATCGCGAACTCAACAATTTGCGTGAAGACAATGGCGACGGTTGGGGTGCATCTACAACTTACGATTTCGGTATGGGCTTTAGTGCCGGTGCTGCCTACGCATCTTCTGATCGTACCAACGAACAACAGACCCGCAGTAGTGCTAAAGGTGAGAAAGCTGATGTCTGGACTGTGGGTCTGAAATATGATGCTAACGATATCTATCTGGCAACCATGTATTCAGAAACACGCAACATGACTTCAGTTGGCAGTGACGATAACTGTGGCTCATGTGTAGCCAACAAAACCCAAAACTTTGAAGTAACCGCCCAATACCAGTTCGACTTCGGTCTGCGTCCAGAAATCTCTTACCTGCAATCTAAAGGTAAAGACCTCACTCAAGACTTCGCACCTAACAGCGACTGGAATGACAAAGACCTGGTTAAATACGTTTCCATTGGCGCGAACTACTATCTGAACAAAAACTTCTCCACTTATGTTGATTACAAAATCAACCTGTTGGATGGAGACGACGAATTCTATGAAAGCATGGGTATCTCTACCGATGACGTAGTTGGCGTTGGTATGATCTACCAGTTCTAAGTTTTCCCCTCTGTTATGCCTTATCTTAAAGCCCGCATCTGCGGGCTTTGTTGCTTTCATCGCACTAAAATCCCCTCGTTACCCGTCACGCTTCACGTTCTGGATGTAATCACCCGCCACTTTGATGCAGCCCGAATTATTTCGGGTATAGTAGTTTTCCGTTCAAGAGATGACTTTGCGAGCGAGTAACATGATTAAGTGGCCCTGGAAATCAAGTGATTCATCTGCTGTCACGGCATTGCCGTGGGAACAGGCTTTAGCCATTCCGGTACTGGCAACGCTCACCCCCGCCGAGCAAGAAAAACTGGTGCGGCTTGCCGATCGTTTTTTACAGCAAAAGCGCCTGGTCCCTTTGCAGGGTTTCGAACTTGATGACCTGAAAAGTGCGCGTATCGCATTACTGTTCTGCCTGCCGGTGCTGGAATTGGGCATTGAGTGGCTGGATGGCTTCCACGAAGTCCTTATCTACCCCGCTCCCTTTGTGGTCGACGACGAATGGGAAGACGATATTGGCCTGGTGCATAACCAACGCGTGGTGCAATCCGGTCAAAGCTGGCAGCAAGGCCCGATTATTCTCAACTGGCTCGACGTGCAGGATTCATTTGATGCGTCGGGGTTTAATCTCGTCTTCCATGAAGTGGCTCATAAACTGGATATGCGTAACGGCGACCGGGCCAGCGGTATTCCGCTGATAGCCTTGCGCGATGTCGCGGGCTGGGAGCACGATCTTCACGCCGCCATGAGCAACATTCAGGAAGAAATTGATATGGTGGGCGAAAATGCCGCCAGCATTGATGCTTACGCTGCCACGGAACCCGCCGAATGCTTCGCGGTGTTATCAGAATATTTTTTCAGTGCGCCCGAGCTTTTCGCCCCGCGCTTCCCTTCACTTTATCAACGTTTTTGCCTGTTTTATGGTCAGGACCCGTTGTTACGCCTGCGCGAGAGTGAAAACATAACGGCATCCGGGGGAAATACGGTGCATTAATTCAACAAGTTGATTTTAATTTAATCATTTGAATCAACATGTTATTTTTGTCATTGACTCTTTTTGAACGTAACGTTACTATTTGCCTCGTTCAAACGATTCCTCTGTAGTTCAGTCGGTAGAACGGCGGACTGTTAATCCGTATGTCACTGGTTCGAGTCCAGTCAGAGGAGCCAAATTCGAAAGCCTGCTTAGGAAACTAAGCAGGCTTTTTTGCTTTTCAGCGCCAGAAAGTACGACGCAGTTTGTAGGGTGGATAAGCGATAGTGTCATCCACCAATTAATGCGGTGTTGTCGGGTGTCGCGACGCTAACCCGACCTACGGAATCATGCAGCAATGAGGTTTGTTATCAGTCTCAAAGCCAGCCCGTTATGGTTCTACCGCATTCAAACGAACCAGTTGCAAAGGTTCTGCCAGTAAATCATCCATCTGCTGCACAAACGCCTGAAAATGTGGCAGCGCGATGTGTGCATCTAGCGCTTCCTGCCCTTTCCAGGACTCGCGCATGTAAAACACATCCTGTGAATCCTGAAGCTGGAACAGGGCGTAATCCAGGCATCCCTCTTCCTGGCGAGTCGGTAAAATCAACGCCTGTAGAGCAGATTTCAGCGCTTCGCGTTTGCCTTCTTTAGCTTTCAGCACCGCGATAATCGACAGCGTATTGTCAGACATTTTTAGCACTCCGTCAGAATTTCGCTGAACTCAAGGCGCGACTTTGGCAGACCCGCGTTGAAGTCTTCCGCGCTACGGTAGCCAACAGGCACGATAACCAGGCTAGTGAAGCCTTTTTCACGCAGGCCGAACTCTTCATCCAGAATACGCGCGTCGAAACCTTCAATGGGTACCGCATCGATACCGAGTGTGGAGACGCCCAGCAGGAAGTTCCCGACGTTAAGGTAAACTTGCTTTTCCATCCAGTGCTGCGCGTCTTTTAAATCAAAGCGGTGCATATTCACGAAATAAGAGCGGCCTTTGTGCTGCCCTTCCATCGCCTGGTGGCTGGCAAAACGGCCATCGCTGTTTTCCTGGCTCAGCAGTTTAGAAAGATGCGTTTCATCAATTGCGGTTTTCGCGCAGAACACCACAACATGGGAAGCATCCAGCACTTTGCGCTCGTTGAACACATAAAAACCGGAGGTCGCTTTCGCAATACGCGCCTTCGCTTCATCGCTGCTGGCGACAATAAAATGCCACGGCTGCGAGTTGGTGCTGGACGGGCTAAGACGCAGCAAATCCTTCACTTTTTGAACGTTTTCTTCGCTGATTTTTTTGCTCGGATCAAACGCTTTCGTTGAATAGCGTGATGCGGCTGATTGAATAATATCCATGGTGTCTCTCACTGATTTCATTATGATTTTTATAGAATTAGAAGCCTTCGAGCACGATTTTACCCACCGCACGGTTGGTTTCAATTAATTCATGAGCCCGACGCAAGTTTGCCGCGTTAATGGTGCCAAAATGTTCACCCAGCGTGGTTTTAAGCACATTCTGGTCAATCAAATCCGCCACGCGGGTTAACAAACGGTGTTGCTCGATCATATCGCGGGTTTCAAACATCGAACGCGTGAACATAAACTCCCAGTGCAACGAGATACTTTTCACCTTCAAAGGGCGGGCATCAAGCGTGTCAGGATCGTCAATCAGCGCCAGTTTCCCCTGCGGCACCAGAACGTCAATCAACTGTTTGTAGTGCTGTTCGGTATGATTCAGGCTTGCGACATGCGTGACATTTTTCACGCCAACACGCGCCAGCTCTTCTGCCAGCGGTTTGCTGTGATCGATAACGTGATGCGCCCCCAATTCGGACACCCATTTCTGGCTTTGCGGGCGAGATGCCGTACCGATAACGGTAATGTTGGTCAGCTTGCGTGCCAGTTGCGTAAGAATAGAACCCACGCCACCCGCCGCACCCACAATCAACAGCACATCGTTTTCACTGCCATTCTCTTCCACACCCAGGCGGTCAAACAGCATTTCCCAGGCGGTAATCGCCGTCAAAGGCAACGCTGCGGCAGATGCGTTATCGATAGATTTTGGTTTCAGCGCGGCAATGCGCTCATCAACCAGTTGAAATTCGCTATTACTGCCAGGACGGGTCAGCGAACCGGCGTACCAGACTTCATCGCCCGGCTTAAACAGGGTGACGGCTTCGCCGGTTGCTACAACCACGCCCACCGCATCCCAACCTAAAATGCGCGGCTGCTCGGCGCTAAAACCGGCGCGGACTTTGGTATCCACCGGGTTAACAGAAATGGCTTTCACTTCCACCAGCAAATCGTGGCCTGATGCGACAGGCGTCGGTAAGGTAATCTCGCTGAGAAATTCCAGGTTGGTGCCATTCTGAGCGGCTTGAGTAATCGCGATAGCTTTCATGGGTGCTCCAGACAGTAAAGGGTTCATCGAGTGACTAAACACATGGTACAAGGAATAATGGTGGCGAAAACCAGGCCACAGAAAACAACACTTATACTCGGAGAGTTAAAATGCTCAGGTTGGAAGACCTCACTTTGTTTGTCAGGGCAGCGGCGTTAAACAGTTTTAGTGATACCGCGCGTGAGGCAGGCTTGCAGCCCGCGCAGGTTAGCACCGCTATTAAGCGCCTTGAGCAAACCCTGAATATCCGATTATTTGCCCGCTCCACTCGCAGCCTGAGATTGACACCAGAAGGTGAAACCTGGTTGCCGTATGCCATCAGCGCCCTGCAATCTTTGCAAACCGGCTTTGAGCAAATCCAGCCCGCAACGGACGAAGTGCGAGGCGTGCTGCAAATCGCTGTGCCTTCCGACCTCGGGCGTAATATGTTGCTGGGGGTGTTTCAGGCCTTTCGCCGTGAACATCCGGCGCTGCATCTGAAAATCCTCTTTTCTGACCAGGTGACCGATGTGTTTAAAGATCCGGTCGATGTGGCTTTTCGTTACGGCAACAATGACGACGCCTCCTATGTCGCGCTGCCGCTGGCGCCGCATAATCATCGGGTTATCGTAGCGGCCCCATCGTACCTTGAACGCTGCGGAGAACCGAAAAACATCAGTGAACTCGTGCAGCATGATGCACTCACCTATGCGATTCGCGGGCGAGTGTATGACAAATGGACGTTAAACCTGGAGGGCGACACGCACCATGTCGCCGTTAAAAGCGCGATGATGAGTGACGATGCCGAAGTTATTCGCCGTCTGGCCGTTGCAGGCGAAGGGATTGCCTATAAATCCTGGTTGGATGTTAGCGAAGATGTGAGCGAGGGCCGCCTGAAGATTCTTCTGCCTCAGTACCAAGGCGACAGCGTCCCGTTAAATATGATTTGCCCGCATCGCAAACAGCTTTCAGCCAGGGTGCGGCTGTTGCATCAGGCGGTAAAACAGCGCTGTGATGCTCTACAGCGCCTGATGCCAGAATAATTAGTGTTCGTTATGTCGGGTGGCGCTTACACTTGCCCGACCTACGTGATCGTAGGGTGGATAAGCGCAGCGTCATCCACCGTATCTTACTGAATTGGATAGGTATAAGGTGCGTTAACCCCCAACGGCAGCCCCAGCGCCCACCACACCAGCAGGAAGATACTCCAGCAAATAAAGAAGATCACCGAGTAAGGCATCATCATCGACACTAACGTACCCACACCGGTTGATTTCACATAGCGCTGGCAATACACCACCACCAGCGGGAAGAACACCATCAGCGGAGTAATAATATTGGTGGTGGAGTCACCGATACGGAAAGCCGCCTGGGTAAGCTCCGGGGAGATCCCCACCGCCATCAGCATTGGCACCATGATTGGCGATAACAGCGCCCATTTTGCAGAAGCAGAACCAATCAGCAGGTTTACTACCGCCGTCAGCATAATCATACCGATGATCGTCGCTTCACCCGGCAGCTCCATGGTTTTCAGCACGTCGGCACCGGCCAGCGCAATCAACGTCCCAATATTGGAATCACCAAACGCTTTGATAAACATGGCGCAGAAGAAGGCCATCACCATGTAGGAACCCATCTTGCTCATAGATTCATTCATTGCAGTGATGACATCTTTCCCGCTTTTAAAGGTGCCCGCGACAAAACCGTAAACAATCCCAGGGATAATAAAGATCAGGAAAATCAACGGCACGATGGATTTCATGATAGGCGCGCCATAGCTCGTCAGAGAGCCATCCGTTGCACTACGCAGCAACGAAGTTTCCGGCCATGCCAGCGCTGCAAGCCCCGCCAGGCCTAACATCATCACCAGGCCCGCGACTTTAAAACCACGGCTTTCCTGAGCGCTGTAGCTGCTCATGTCCTCGTTATGCTGATAATCGCCGTCGATTTCCAGCTTCGACACGCGCGGCTCAACAATACGCTCGGTCACCCACCAACCTACCAGGGTAATCATCACCGTTGAACCGATACCGAAGAACAGGTTACACAGTGTGTTCACGGTATAGGTGTTATCCAGCAACTGCGCTGCAGCCTGCGTGAAGCCTTGCAATAACGCGTCGTTCCCGGTTGGCACCATGTTGGCCGCAAAACCGCCGGATACCCCGGCAAACGCCGCCGCAATCCCCGCCAGCGGGTGACGCCCGGCGGACATAAAGATAATCGCGCCCAATGGAATCACCAGAACGTAACCCGCATCTGCCGCCACGTGGCTAAACATCGCGACGAAGATAATCATTGGGGTTAACAGTTTTTTCGGCGTTACGCGCAGCATTTTCTTCAGGCCGGTATTAATAAAGCCAGAGCTTTCCGCCACGCCCACACCCAGCATCGCAACCAGCACAATACCCAACGGCGCAAAACCGGTGAAGGTGGTAACCATCGAAGAAAGCGTGACGGTCAGCGCCTCTGGTGACAGCAGGTTATTAATTCTTACCGCTTCATTGGTGACCGGGTTGACCACATCAAAATCGACGGAAGAGAGCACCGCGGAGAGCGCCATTACCACTAATAAAAAATAGAAGAAGATCAAAGCGGGTTCGGGCAACTTATTCCCTGCTTTCTCAACCGCGTTGAGAAACCCTGTCATCAGACGACCTTCCGTGTTCCTTGTCGTTGTACTCATCACTACCTCTGCTCACTGTTACATTCATTAAACTCATTGCTCGTGGCAATTAATAACATTTTAGAATAATTAACAGCTAGTAACTTTACGTTACTATTAAAAACGAGACATAGCAGGGTGATAAATATCAAGGTTTTAAATAAAAAAATTCCCGGCGAGCGTCATTAACAGGCCGGGAATTGTTGAAAAACACCTATAAGTTCCGAAAACAGCACTATTCTGTGCGCGTAATGGGTTCTTTTTTGAGGCGTGGGTACTTTTTAAGCCAGCGCCCGCTGACCAAGCGCCAGTAGAACAGCGCCCCGCGCAGCGTCCAGTCAAAGAACATGCCGAACCATACGCCAATCACGCCCATCCCCAGCACAATTCCCAGTACATAGCCCGCTACCACGCGGCAGCCCCACATACTGATCATCGAAACCCACATGGCAAAACGTGCATCGCGAGCGCCTTTCAGACCGGCGGGTAAAACCCATGATGCAGCCCAAATTGGCATAAATGCCGCATTCAACCAAAGGAGTACCTTAACCACCTCTTTTACATCATCTTCATGGGTATAGAACGACGCCATTAATCCGGCAAAAGGCGCGGTTCCCCAGGCAATCAGCGTCAACACAATCGTTGAGAGCCAAAACACATGGCGCAGTTGCCGTTCAGCCTGGCCAATTTGCCCTTTGCCCAGACGCTTACCCACGATAATAGTGGAGGCCGAACCGAGGGCGTTGCCGGGCAAGTTAATCAATGCCGCAATCGAAAATGCAATGAAGTTACCGGCAATCACGTTGGTGCCCATTCCGGCGACAAACATCTGCGTAAGCAATTTCCCGGCATTAAACAGCACCGACTCAATACTCGCCGGAATACCAATCCCCAGCACTTCCCATAAAATGCCGATTTTGAGCGGGCGGAAATAACTTTTTAGTGAAATACGCAGCGACGGGGCAAACCCCACCACCAGCACATAAATAAAACCGAGAGCGCCAATATAGCGAGAAATCGTCAGGCCTAACCCGGCCCCCACAAAGCCCAGGCCGTTCCAGCCCAGCGCCCCGTAAATCAGTAAGCTACTGATAATAATGTTGAGGATGTTCATCCCGCCGTTAATCAGTAACGGGATTTTGGTGTTCCCTGCCCCGCGAAGCGCGCCGCTGCTGATAAGTGCAATCGCCGCCGCTGGGTAACTCCAGACCGTGGTTTGTAAATACGAGAGCGCCAGGGTTTTAACTTCCGGCGTTGCGGCACCGGCAATCACGTTAATCACGTGCTCACCCGCCAGGTGAATACCCGCTGCCAGCCCAATGGCGATAATTGTCATCAGGATCAGCGACTGGCGCGCCGCATCACGCGCCCGTTTTGGGTCACGCTTGCCGAGGCTGAAGGCCACCACAACGGTGGTCCCGAGATCCACCGCCGCAAAAAATGCCATGATCACCATGTTGAAACTATCGGCCAGCCCAACGCCCGCCATCGCCTCTTTTCCCAGCCAACTCACCAGGAAGGTGCTCAGAACGCCCATCAACAGGACGCAGGTATTTTCCAGAAAGATAGGCACCGCAAGGGGTGTAATTTCGCGCCAGAACAGGACTCGATCGCTTTTCCGTCTGGTATACCAGCGAGTTTTTGCCACGCGCTGATGAAGTGCTGCTTTTAAGTTCAAGATTGACCTTGGGGGGAAAGTGAAACCACATTTCAAATAATGATTTACAAATCGTTATCCTGCAAAGAGTTTTTTGTATAAAGCACAATTGAAGATAGCGTCGGGTGGCGGCTTACGCCTTACCCGACCTACGAATCTGGGGTGAGTGAGTGCAGCCAACGCAGATGCAACTTCAAGTATGACGGGTATAAGACAGCATTCTAAATGCTATACCCTAAATAATTGGAGTTGCATCAAGGCGGCAAACTCAGGAATCCCCAAGAGCTTACTAAAGTAAGTGGCTGGGGTGAGTGAGTGCAGCCAACGCAGATGCAGCTTCAAGTATGACGGGTATAAGACAGCATTCTAAATGCTATACCCTAAATAATTGGAGTTGCATCAAGGCGGCAAACTCAGGAATCCCCAGGAGCTTACTAAAGTAAGTGACTGGGGTGAGTGAGTGCAGCCAACGCAGATGCAGCTTCAAGTATGACGGGTATAATCCCCGCCTAAATACGCTTTGCGTACCTCCTGATTCCCCAACAACTCCTCGCCGCTGCCGCTCAGGCGAATTTGCCCGTTTGCCATCACATAACCACGGTCAGAAAGTTTCAGAGCATGGTGCGCGTTCTGCTCCACCAGAAAAATCGTCATGCCGTTTCTCGCCAGCTCGCGCAGCGTCTGGAAGATTTGCTTCACCACAATCGGCGCGAGCCCGAGGCTCGGCTCATCAAGCAACAGGAGTTTTGGGCGGCTCATCAACGCCCGGGCTATCGCCAACATCTGCTGCTCCCCGCCGGACATGGTCATCGCACGCTGTTTACGCCTCTCTTTTAGTCGTGGGAACAAATCGAACATGGTCTGCAAATCTTGTGCGGCATAGTGGTTACCGATGGGGATCGTGCCCATCAGCAGGTTTTCTTCGACGGTCATATCCGGGAAAATGCGCCGCCCTTCCGGCGCCTGCGCGATGCCACTCGCGGCAACGAAATGCGTAGATTTATGGCTGATATCATCCCCACGAAACAGAATCTGCCCGCCACGAATGCGCGGCTGGCCGAAAATCGACATTAAAAGCGTTGATTTCCCTGCGCCGTTGGCCCCAATCAGCGCCACCGTTTCCCCTTCGTTCACCTGCAAAGAAACCTGTTTTAACGCCTGAATCGCACCATAAAAAACATCCACATTACGAAATTCGAGCATCGCTTCACTCATAGATGGACCTCGTCTTCGTCGGTGCCCAGATAGGCGGCAATCACCTTTTCATCATGCTGAATTTGCTCAGGATTGCCCTGGGCAATCACATCCCCGTGGTCGAGCACAATAATATGGTCGGAAATCTCCATCACCATTCCCATATCATGTTCAATCAGCAAAACGGTAATGTTGTGATGGTCACGCAGGAAGCGGATTATCTTGCTGAGCGTGCGCGTCTCAACCGGGTTGAGCCCCGCCGCCGGTTCATCAAGGCAGATCATCTCCGGTGCGGTACACATGGCGCGGGCAATTTCCAGGCGGCGCTGCTGACCGTAGGACATCTCACCCGCCAGGCGATTAGCGCAATCCACCAGCTCCACCACTTCAAGCCAGTAAAATGCCCGGTCCAGCGCACGGCTTTCCGCTCGCCGATAGGCAGGCGTGTTCAGCACACCGGCCAACAAATTGCGGTTTACCTGCATGTGCTGTGCCACCAGCAGATTTTCCACCACCGACATATCCCGGAACAAACGGATATTTTGAAACGTTCGCGCAAGGCCTGCGCGGTTCACCAGATGCGTGCCGCCAAACATTTTATAGAACAGGCGGGAGCTAAGCTGCGCCGGGTTTACCCAATCACCCGGCTGGAATTTCTGCCCGAGAATCTGAATCACATTGGTGGTTTTTTCACTTGTGTTAAACAAGATATTGCCGCCGGAAGCTTTATAGAACCCCGTCAGGCAGTTAAACACCGTGGTTTTCCCCGCACCGTTGGGGCCTATCAGCGCGGTAATCGAGCCGCGCCGCACCTCAAGATTGACATCGTTAAGCGCTTTAATACCGCCAAAATGCATCATCAGATGCTCGACGTTTAGGATCATGTCGCTCATGGCGCGACTCCTTTGCGCACCACATAGCCGCTGCGGTTAATGCGAATCAGGCCGCGTGGCCGCCAAATCATCATCACCACCATCAGCATGCCAAACAACAGAACGCGATATTCAGCGAAACTGCGCAAGAGCTCTGGCGTCACCGTCAATACAAACGCCGCCAGCACGACACCAATCGTCGACCCCATCCCGCCTAACACCACAATCGCGAGGATCAGTGCCGACTCAAAAAAGGTAAACGAAGTCGGGTTAACAAAGCCCTGGTAAGTGGCGAAAAACACCCCGGCAATTCCCGCCGTAGAAGCGCCGAGCGTAAAGGCCGAGAGTTTAACCAGCACATGGTTGAGCCCCATCGAGCGGCAGGCGATTTCATCTTCACGCAGCGCTTCCCAGGCCCGGCCAATCGGCATGTGGGTCAGGCGATGTTTGATGTACAAAACCAGTAACACCACCAGCACCAGAACGGCATAGATGAAAATGAATTTCAGGTTCGGGTTATAGGTGAGATGGAAGAATTCGTGGAACGGCACGCCCCCCTCTTCTTTGGCACGGCGGCCAAATTCAAGGCCAAACAGCGTCGGCGGCGGGGCTGAAATGCCATTCGGGCCGCCGGTGAACGTCAGCCAGTTGTTGAGCACCAGGCGAATAATTTCCCCGAAACCCAGCGTCACAATCGCCAGATAATCTCCGTGCATTCGCAGCACCGGGAAGCCAAGCAGCGCCCCCGCCGCTGCCGCCATCAATGCCGACAGTGGCAGCATGGACCAGAATCCCAGCCCGAGATACTGGTACCCTAACGCCAGGCCGTATGCGCCAATCGCATAAAAGGCGACGTATCCCAAATCCAGCAGACCAGCGAGCCCCACCACAATATTCAGGCCGAGGCCAAGCAGAACATAAATCAGCCCAAGGATCGCCACCGTCAAGACGTATTTTGTTGCTACAAAGGGAAAGCAAACCGCCAGGGCAATCACAAGCGGAATGATCCAGCGCATGCGGCTTTTGTAATTGGGCGGGCGCACATAAACGCCCGAATTGTCCGTTTCAAAGCGGCTTAAAAATCGCGCTCCAGTGGATGTGGTTAAAAAAGCACTCAGCAGAAAACGCCCGACCATCACCGCCGCAATAATCGCCACCAGCCGCTGCCCATCGAAATTGAAGCTGTAACCATCCAGCACCACGCCGACTATCGGGCCAAAAATGATTAGCGCTACCAGCCCCGCAAATACCGCATCCAGCAGGCAGCGCTTGAGGGAAAAGCCTTCATGCAAAACCGTTTCTGATGTCATCTTTTGCTCCCTCACACTTTGGCGACGATCGGTCGGCCAAGCAGACCCTGAGGACGGAAAATGAGGATCACCACCAGTAATCCAAACGAGAACACATCTTTGTAATCGGAATTTACCATGCCGGAGAATTGCGCCTCGGCAATGCCAAGGATCAGGCCGCCCAGCATCGCACCGGGTAACGAACCAATCCCGCCGAGCACCGCCGCCGTAAAGGCTTTAATGCCGATAATAAAACCGGCGTAGAAATCAAACGTGCCGTAGTTCATGGTGATTAACACCCCCGCCAGCCCCGCCATCGACGCGCCAATCACAAACACCAGCGAGATAATCCGGTCGGTATTAATCCCCAGAATCGAGGCCATTTTGCGGTCCTGCTGCACCCCCCGGCACATGCGCCCCAGTTTGGTATTGCCGATAATCCAGGTGAGCAGCAGCATCCCGGCAAACGAGGCAATCAAAATAAACACTTTGGTGTAGGTGATTTGCACAAAGCCTTCACCAATATGAAAGCGAAACACGCCATCGAGCATGGTAGGAATCCCCTGCTGACGCGGCCCCTGGCTGATTTGCGCGTAGTTTTGCAGGATTAGCGACATGCCGATGGCAGAGATCAGCGGGGCTAAACGCGTGGAGTTACGCAGCGGTTTGTAGGCGATGCGCTCGATAGTCCAGCCATACACGCCCGTCACCACAATGGTAAACACCAGCGTGCCGAGGATCAGCAAAGGAAACGAGTGCAAACCAAAGAACGACAGCAGCGCAAGCCCTATGGCGCAGAGATAGGCGGAGATCATATACACTTCGCCATGAGCAAAGTTAATCATGCCAATAATGCCGTAAACCATGGTGTAGCCGATGGCTATCAGGCCGTAAACGGAACCCAGCGTTAGGCCGTTTATCAACTGTTGCAGGAAGAATGCGTCCATAGACAGGCGGTCTCTTTTATCGCGGCTGACAAACTTCTTTTGTAAGTCGGGTAAGCGAAGCGTCACCCGACACTTTCACCTGCAATAGCCGGTGTAAATGGTGGATGACGCTGCCGCTTATGCCCCCTACAAAACCCGATGACGTATTATTGTCCTGAGAATCTTACTGGACTTCGGTGTACTTACCTTTGTCATCCCACTGATAAACCACATAATCCGACACTTTCAGGTCGCCTTTATCGTCCCAGGATTTTTTGCCCATCACGGTATCTACCGGGTTGGCTTTCAGCCAGGCGCTCGCTTTAGCGGAATCTGAGCCGCCGGTCGCTTTGAAGGCGGCGGCGATGGCCTGAATAGAGGCGTAGGAGTAAAGGGTGTAGCCTTCTGGTTCAAATTTGCTGGCGCGGAATTTGTCGATAACGGCCTTACCGTCTGGGATCAAACGCGGATCTTTACCGAAGGTCATATAGATGCCGTTGGTGTATTGCGGGCCGCCCGCGGCGGTCACCATCTCTTCGTTCACGATACAGTCGCCGGAGAAGAATTTGGCCTGCACGCCCTGCTCACGCATCTGGCGCACCAGCGGCCCGGCTTCCGGATGACAGCCGCCGAAGAACACCACATCCGGTTTTTGCGCGCTGATTTTGGTGACAAGGGCGTTAAAGTCTTTTTCACCGCGCGACAAACCTTCGTACATCACATCATTCACGCCACGTTTCGCCAGCGCCGCTTTAGTAGCATCCGCCAGCCCCTGCCCGTAGGTGTCTTTGTCATGAATGATCACCACGCGTTTGGCTTTCAGCTTATCAATAATGAAATCGCTCGCCACCTGCCCTTGCTGGTCGTCACGCCCGCACATGCGGAACATATCGCTCATGCCGCGCTCGGTGATCTGCGGGTTAGTTGACCCCGGCGTAATAGCCAGAACGCCCGCATCGTTATAAACCTCTGAGGCAGGCATAGTGGAAGACGAACAGAAATGGCCGACCACGGCTTTAACTTTATCTTGATCAACCAGACGGTTAGCAACCGAAACCGCCTGTTTTGGTTCGCAGGCATCATCCCCCTGCACCAGTTTGATTTTCTCGCCGTTGATACCGCCTGCGGCATTAATATCTTCAGCCGCTTGCGTAGCGCCATGCCAGTACTGATCGCCATAGGTCGCATTCGGCCCGGTAAACGGCCCGGCGACACCAATTACAATATCAGCCTGGGCGGAAAACGCCGTCACCAGACAACCTGCCAACACCAGAGAAAGAGGACTTCTGATAAATTTCAGCGACATTTTTATGTTCCTTAGCAAAGAAGCAAAGAGGTTTATGCACAACGGTTTAAGAGCCATTTCAAAAGCAAAAACGCGAACAAAATGCACTAAACGAATGACATCCTGACAAATTCTTGTGGCGGGGTTTCCCTACGTTTTCGCAGCCTAAAACATTAAGCAAAATAGTTGCCAACGTGACTAAGCGCGTGCCGATATTTCGACATATGTCAGTATAGAGCGCGGTGGTAGAGGGCCTGGCACAACACGCTGAAATTACAGCGGGGATCACATCTGGTTAACAATAAACATCACAAGTTACGCGGCGGTCACTCTTTGCGCTCATTCGCACCAAAATAGTCCGCATATAAAAAAGGGTTAACGATCGTTGAAGGGTTCGGAGAGGTCGTGATTCAGGCTGGCTAAAAAAACAGAATAATTCGCCTTAATACTCAACAAGTTGAACATTAATAGAGCAAGCGAAAAACTTTTTCGCGAACCCTTTGACATGCCCGGCGCTTATCGCTAATATGCGCCCCGTTGCACAATTCCTCTGTAGTTCAGTCGGTAGAACGGCGGACTGTTAATCCGTATGTCACTGGTTCGAGTCCAGTCAGAGGAGCCAAATTCTTGTTTTCATGCCTCTTTGCGAATCTTTATGTGATTTAGATTCAATAAGTTAGCGTGAAAAATCTTCCCGATGCATTTTTAGTTTTCCCTCTGCATCGGGAGAATTTGGTGGTCAGATTTGGGGTCAAGTTGGTTCGATGACGGAGTGACCCCCAAATGTCTCTTAACGACACAAAAATTCGCAGCTTAAAACCATCCGCTAAACCTTTCAAAGTTTCCGATTCTCATGGCCTGTACCTTTTAGTCAATCCAGGCGGTTCACGTCTCTGGTATCTGAAATATCGAGTCAATGGTAAAGAATCCCGCCTCGGCCTAGGTGCCTATCCCGATGTTTCTCTGGCTTACGCTCGTCAGCAACGTGATGGCATACGCAAGCTGCTGACGCAGAATATCAATCCATCACAGCAACGTATCGCAGAGAAAGCTGCCCGCTCTCCGGAAAAAACATTTAAGCACGTTGCATTGAGCTGGCATAAAAGCAACAGAACATGGTCAGAGAACCACGCCTCCCGTCTTCTTGCCAGCATGAACAATCATATATTTCCTGTGATTGGACACTTGCCAGTAGCTGAACTGAAACCTCGTCACTTTATCGATCTGCTGAAAGGCATTGAGCAAAAAGGTCTGCTGGAAGTCGCAGCACGTACTAGGCAACATATGTACAACATCATGCGGCATGCCGTGCATCAGGGGATGATTGAGAGCAATCCGGCGTCGAATCTCGAAGGTACCATCGCAGCACCGGTTAAACGACACTATCCCGCCCTTCCCCTTGAACGACTACCCGAACTGTTGAGCCGAATTGATGGTTATCATCAGGGACGGGAATTAACCCGGCTGGCTGTTTCTCTCACCCTACATGTCTTTATTCGCTCCAGTGAACTGCGGTTTGCCCGCTGGACGGAAATAAGTTTCAGAAACAAAATCTGGACTATCCCCGCCACACGAGAGCCGATCCCCGGAGTTCGCTATTCCGACAGGGGGACGAAAATGCGTACGCCACATATTGTGCCGCTGTCACATCAGACCATCGACATACTGAAGCAGATAAGAGAAATCTCCGGTGATCAGGAGTTGCTGTTCCCCAGCATCCGGAATTCATCCAGACCAATGAGTGAAAATACGGTTAATAAGGCGCTGCGGCTGATGGAATATAATACTAAAGAGGATGTATGCGGCCACGGGTTTCGAGCAATGGCCTGTAGTGCCCTGGTTGAATCAGGTCTCTGGTCACTGGATGCGGTTGAGCGTCAGATGAGCCATCAGGAGCGCAATAGCGTTCGGGCAGCATACATCCACAAGGCGGAGCATCTGGAAGCCCGCAAGGCGATGATGCAGTGGTGGTCAGATTATCTGGACAGATGCAGAGAGGAATTCGTGCCATCCTATATTTGGGGCCATCAGCAGTCCAAAGTCTGAACTTCGGTATATACCGATTGATAAGCTTGAAAAAGGGCTCAGCTAATGGGCCCCGTTTAAGACTAATTACTTCGCATATAGAGTTAAAATACCGTCAACTTGATACAGAGTTTGGTTTTTAGTCACAGAATGGAGCAGAATATTGAATTTGGTCCCTCACAAATCAAGCGCAATTGCATCTGTGTTGGGGGTCAAGTATTTATTCCTAACGCCGCCAGCAATGTACTGATTTTAGGCGAACGATGGCGCGATTTTGCATAAATTAATGAAAGCGGAATCGACGCCTCGGAGTATTCTTGTAGTAGCTCGACCAGTTTACCGTTTTCCAGATATTTATCGACCGCAAAGTCCATTATTTGAACAACTCCCATCCCGCTGAGTGCTGCCTCTAACAGTACATCCGCAGTATCGACGACCAGATTACCTTTAATATCAAACGCCTGCTGTTCTCCTGCTATATAATAAAACCACTTTGTGCTACGCCCAGTTTTCTGTGCTTTAACAGCCAGACAGTTATGCTGTACTAGTTCCGCTGGCTCTTTAGGAATTCCGTGGCTGTTTAAATATTCCGGTGACGCAACGGTGACAAAACGTAAATGCTTGATGGTTCTTGCGATAAGCCGTGAGTCCTGTACGCTGCCAATTCTAATCGCCGCGTCAAAGCCTTCTTCCACCAAATCAACCAATCGGTCAGTCATAACCGCGTCAATAGTTAATGCCGGATATCTGTCCAGAATCTCTTTGAGCATAGGAATAATTACCAATCGGCCATAGGCAGAAGGTGTCGTTATTTTTAGTTCGCCTTCAGGGAAGGCCGTTCTGCCGATAATCGAATGCCCTACCTCATCCATTTCATGAATCAGGCTTCTTGAGGATTCATATAAAAAAACGCCATCGGTAGTCAGACTTACAGAGTGGGTATTGCGGTTAAGCAAGGTAACACGAAGGTCGAGCTCAAGTCTGGTAATTGCACGTGAGACCCCTGATTGGGTGAGGCCCAATGCCTGCGCAGCTTTGGTAAAACTCTGCGTTTCCCCTACCTTGATAAAGATTTTAAGCGCGTTTAAATCCATAAGTCTTCTCTTACATCTCTTACACGAACATCTATGCCTCGTGGAGGTATCAAGATACAAAAAACCTGACAGAAGTTAAATATCAATGTGTTATTAGTTAAAAGATAACGCTATGTCGCCACAATTATTGCAATATCCTTGCGTGGCGACATCATAGAGGACTATGTACGAATTGAGCTTAGTCCTGAGGTACGTTGAGCGTGACTTTGCCTGGAGCGAGAAGATGCATGAAATTCTGTTTAATGACTTTATCCCAACTACCAATATTATTCGCGTATACTTTAATGATCTTCTCGTCAACGAGAGTGAGCAAGGTGTTTAAATCTTCTCCGGCCGGGGAATAATCCTTATAAGAAATCAGATCGATTCCTCGTGATACCAAAATTGTGGTGTCTATGCTCGCCACCTGTCCCGAGGCAACGCCCAGAATGAGAACTGTGCCATTAGGGACAACATTGTCTAATAGATGAGCCAGTAAATCGCCACCGACGGTATCGACCAGTGCATCAAAGGTTCCCTCAAAAGGATATTCTTTAGCCAATAGTACCTCGTTGGGTTTAACGTCGCTGGCTTGCAGCCAATCGAATCCACGCTGACTGTGCGCCACCGCCGAAACTTTAATACCGGCATGCATTGCCAACTGAACCAACAAATGCCCGACTCCGCCCGTTGCGCCGGTAACGGCCAGAGACTGGCCCGGCAGCAAATGAAGGGATCGCAGAGAACGCAGCGCCGTTAATCCTGCCACCGGCAACGCTGCTGCAACCGCTGCTGATACACTCTCTGGCACGATAGCGACATTGGCATGATCGACAACGCGATATTGGCTCCAGGCACCCGAAAAACTCCATGTTAATACCCGCTCCCCAATTTTTGGTCCCTGACCGTCGGTGCTGGTCTCAATCACAATACCAGATGCATCCCATCCGGCAGGCTTATCCGATTCCCAGGGAAAGTCTAATTCTCCCCGATTAAGTGATATATTGGAAACTCGGATTAAAATATCACTTTCCGTCCTTCTGACTGGCCGCTGTACATCGGTAAATCTAAAACCACCAGTATCTGATTTCACAATTGCTTGCACGTATTCACTCATTGTTATTTTCCTTTTCGATATTTACACATTCAGAAAAATCAATTAAATAACATTTAAATAAATAACTTTATCTATTTTTAAGATAAGCAGATGACAATTTAATTACCATAATTCGATATCTTAACCTCCTAACCTAACACGACAACTCGATAAACCACCCGATTATATTGGTGATAAATGTCATAACAATTATGATTCATATTCTGTTTACAAAAGCTGATAATCGAGGGTATTAATTTCAGTACTGTTAATCACATCGAGTAAATTTTTATGAACAAACCACTTCCAGCGGCAATATATATTTTAGGTTTTACTCTATTTGCCATGACAACATCTGAATACATGGTCGCAGGATTAATCACATCCATGTCATCTGATTTAGGTGTTTCCATTCCTAAAGTTGGATATTTAATTACCATTTATTCATTAGGTATGGTTTTCGGTGGTCCCTTGCTTGCTACATTTTTAGTTAAACTCAGCAATAAAGCAGCATTATTGACTATTACTGGCATATTTCTTGTCGCCCAAGTCGTCGCAACCGTTTCTGCAACTTATGATCTTTTAGCAGTAGCGAGGTTTGCGACCGGATTATCTTCGGCAGCCTTCTTTGGCTTTGCTCTGTTAACAGCGGCAAAAATGGTTCCACCGGAACGCTTTGGCATTGCAGCCTCTATCGTATTGGGCGGGATGATGATTGCGACGGTGGCGGGGCTACCATTATCGGCACTACTTGACCAGTATTATGGCTGGAGAGTTTCCTTCGCATTAATTATTGTTCTTACAGCCTTAGCGGGAATAGGTATTATACTGATAGTTCCTAAATTTCAGGCGGAGGTTAAGGGCAGCATTAAAGCTGAATTCAGCTCTATTGTAAACAGTTCAATATGGGGGGCATTTATTACAAGCTTCTTTATTATTGCTGCAACATTCGCTACATTCAGTTACTTCGTTCCCTATTTTGAAAACACAGTCGGCTTCGATACTCCATATATCCCAGCTATTCTTTTTGCTTACGGAGCATTCACGGTAGTTGGTAACTTTCTGGTGGGTAGGCTAGCAGATAAATCTCCGATTAAAGTTGTTTTCACCGGTAGTGTCGTGCTGGTACTTGCACTTTGTGGGCTTTATACCTTCTACGATAATAAAATATTAGTGCTGATATCTGTAATGATTTTAGGACTTACTGGTATTACCCTCACTCCTGCCATGTCCTCACGCGTGTTTAAAGCAGCACCTAATACTTCATTAATTAACACTATGCATACCTCCGTTATTTGTCTTGGAGTAGTTATTGGTTCATGGGCCGGTGGCTATGCAATCGACCAAGGTTATGGCTACCGTGCACCAACTCTCATCGGTATTTTTTTAGCTGGATTGGCAATTGTCACCCTACTCCCTGTTTTGAGAAACAACCGTTACGATACGCCTGCTGTTAATCCTCAGACAAATATCTGACTGTACCAATAGGAATAGACCATGAACAGTGAAATTAATTCATTAGGCTATGAAAATAACATTCAAACTATTCCGGAATCGCATTTATTTCCCGAAAACAAATACAAGCATGGGATCCCAATCATTTACCACAGCGAGAGTGATAAAATTATCGATCAAAGCTGCGAGGCAAGGTTATCAGATGACACGCCCAATAAAAAATCATTCACACATAAAATATTTGTTATACGAAAATGCAAGCCGGAGCATATAGGAGACATTTTCCTGCGGCCATCAGAAAATGATGATAGCAGCATAATTCTAAACATTAACATTCATACGCCCTTAGGAGAAAAAATAAAAACCGGACTATTCCGTAAACTTTCAATTCTTTTATTTGAAAAATATAAGACACTGAGAATTGAGACTCACATTTTGATTGATCATCATAAAATAATTAATAGCCTTATATTGAGCGGGTACACTTTTGAAGGTATTTCACAAAAATTTAATTCAAATTCAGAGCTAGAGGAATTTGCAGTATTTTCATTATTGAAGAATCAAACTAATACGGAAAAAAGCCTATTATTTCCTGCAGTGGATAGTAATATTTATCGCGATGAAAAAATTGCACTACGTTTAGCTGAACCAAAAGACACATTTTGTATATGGTTAGAGCAATCAAATCCTGAATCATCGAAGTGGGGTTTATTCGAAACAGCATCACTTGATGAAATAAAACAAAAAATTAGGCGTTGCGGGCTTAATTCAGCCGTAGGCCCTAATATATTACTAACTATTATAGAATGCTCAACTGGTAATGCTGTAGGAAAAATTGTTATCCGCAATGTTGTACCACCTCATGTAGGTGATGTTGGTTACGGGATATTGCCGGAATATCGTGGTTTGGGCTATGCCGTAAGGGCTCTGAATCTTCTGAAAAAATGGGCCTTTAACGAAGCTGGCTATGTCCGTTTAGAACTTGGTGTCAAAGAAGGCAATATCGCGTCAGAAAGAGTCGCGCAAAAGGGAGGGTTTAAATTTGAGGGTGTGCGTCCGGGGAGATTAAAAAACCACGATGGTTCATACAGTAATGAAATGCACTATTTCTTTCTTAACCCGAACGTTAGCTATCGCAAAATAGGGGATTGAAAAATGAGCGAAAGTTTTATCTCATTTCTTGAAAAGCATTTAGATAATAGAAACGTCGTCGCCTATGTAAATACACCGAATGATGTTGGCGAATATACTTCCCCATCTGTTTCTGGCCGGGTGGATGTTTCCAGTATTGAACAAGTAATTCGCATTGTTCAGCTGGCAGATCAATATGATGGAGAAACAGCGCTTTATCCCTACTCAACTGGATTCAATTGGGGGTTAGGTTCAACAAAACCTCCATCAGATAACACCGTGCAGTTAAAGCTCAACGGACTAAATAAAATTCGCGAGATTAATATCGCAGAGGGTTACGCTGTCATTGAGCCAGGCGTGACGCAGGGAACATTATCGCGAAAATTACTTAATACTAATCGTTTTATTAATGTCACAGCCTCATCTGCAGAAACGAGTTTTTTAGGTAATGCTCTTGACCGGGGCGTCGGGTTGAGGCACCAACGTACAGAAGACCTTCTCGGCCTAGAGATTGTTCTCGCCAACGGAACATTACACCGAGTGGGTTGGTGGCCGGAACAGGGAAAACAAAGTGCACTATACTCCCATGGGATTGGCCCTTCACTGGTACAATTTTTCACCCAATCGAATCTCGGAATTATAACCGGTGGCGTTGTACGACTACTTAATCGACCAGAAAAATCTCGCGTCGCCTATATTTCCTTTTCCCCCGAAAACTTAGAGTACGCTATCAATACTTTCCAGCACTGGTCAGCACAAGGGTTAATTCACGGAGTACTTAAGATTTATGATGAAACCTCAACACTGACGTATGGGGCAAATAAGGGCGAATTTCTCGTTCACCTGCCCATTTCTGGAGCAGCCTCAGTGGTTTCGGCACTTTCCATCGCGCTAGAAACCGAGTTTGTATAAGCTGGTGAGAAATTCATCTCTTTGGTCTGGAGCGACAGCTCTACGAATCCTTATCAGGATGATATCGTCGCCAACTTAGTAGCCGCTGCCTATCAAGGGGATACTAAATATCATGATATCCTTCTGGAGAAGACGCTCGGTACTACACCGACTGAAATAGATGCCGAAGGCAAAGGCTGGATATTTTTCTTGCCTCTGCTTCCTTTTAGCGGTCAGGCTATTAAACAGGCTTATCTACATTTTGACGATATCTTCGAGTCTACTGGCGTGCGCTGCGGCGCCACAATTAATACGCTGAGTGATCAAATTATTGATCTCGTCGTATCCATTCGTTTTGAACGCGTGGAAGAGGAAATAAGTAAAGCTCATCAGACTCTTAAACTTCTTCATGATAAATTTAGTGCTTCAGGTTTTTACCCTTATCGTTTGGACGTCGAACATCCTCTCGCCAATAGTCGTAATGCCAGAACGCTTCGTGAAGGTGAAATCATCAGAAGTTTGCAAAAAACTTTAGATCCAAAGGGAATTTTCGCATCCGGGCGATATAGTTATTAATAATAACCAATATGTAATTTTAAGATTTAATTATATAGGTTCATTTATTGAGGCATGTCCATGATAACTCATGAAGCAAATTCATTTAGCAATATATTAGTTAATTTAAGAGATTTACGCGGCGAATTACGTAACTCCGCTCGTGAAATAGAAGAGCATCGCAGGATACCACTCAATATTATTGAAAGGCTGCGTGGCATTGGGATATTTGGAATGTGTTTCCCGCAATCATGGGGCGGTGCCGGACTGACGTCGATTGAGCAAATCCTTGTGCTGGAAGAACTCGCCCGGGGCGATACGGCTACCGCCTGGTGCGCCATGATCGGTTGTGACTCAGGTATTTATTCAGGTTTCTTGGAAGAAAAAAGCGCCAAAGAGATCTTTCCACACGCCAATCTGGCCGTGGCGGGTTGGATACACCCGCAGGGAAAAGCCGAGATAGTTGATGGCGGCTACATCGTCACTGGCAAATGGCGTTTTGCCAGCGGATCGCCTCATGGCGATGTCATCTCGGCAGGTTGCTTCCTCTACCGTAACGGCAATCTTATACTGGATGATAACGGCAAGCCCCTTTGGCGAGTCATGTTGGCGCGTCCTGCCGACTACCTTTTTTCCGATACCTGGTTCACCACCGGCCTGCGGGGAAGCGGCAGTCAGGACTACTCCACGCAAGAATTGTTCATTCCCGAACAACACGCGTTCAATTTCTCGGCACCAAAACGTCAAGGGCCACTGCACAAAACGCCGGATGCAATTTTACGCAAAATGGCCGGTATCCCGCTGGGGCTTGCGAGAGCCTGTCTGGACTATATCTACGACGTCGCCGACGACCGCACAGACAGAATCAATGATGTGAAATGGCGAAACTCAAAGCGCGTACAGACGGCGGTGGCTAACGCAGAGAATCAGTTATTTATCACCAGAAACGCGGTGCTCACCAGCGTAAGTACATTATGGCAGGCGCTCGAAGCCGATGCCGCTCATGACGATATTACTCATTGGCGCGTGCAGTCAGCTTTGAGTCGAAGAAATGCCTTTCAAACCGCACGAACCATCGTTTCAAGCTTGTATGACCTTCAGGGTGGGGGTTCTATCTACACCCATGAAACACCTTTTGACCGCGCATTACGTGATATCAACACCATTTGCCAGCACGCTGTCGCGCAGGAAAAAGTCCTGCAGGTGTGCGGCGATATTCTCCTTGGTGGCAAAGTCGAAGATTACTTTATATAAGGAAGAGAACCGATGAGTAGTATTTTTTCGCAAAAGAAAATTCTTGTAACCGGCGCAGGCAGTGGACTTGGCAGAGAAATAGCCTTGGCATTTTCACGACTTGGCGGAACCGTTATTCTTGCAGGTCGAAATACGCAGAAACTCGAAGAAACGGCACAAGCGATCTCCGAGACTCCTGGCAAATCATGGGTTATTCCTTTCGACGTAAATAATAATCAATCAATAGATAACCTGTTTGATGAAATAAAAAATAAAGTCGGCACTCTTGATATTGCCGTTAATAACGCCGGAGTATTTTCTTTTGGTTTTGTCGATGAAACCTCCAGTGAAGACTTTAATCACGTATTCACTACTAATGTCATTGGTTTGTTTGAAAGTCTGAAGCGCGAACTTCAGTCGATGAAAGAAAACCGGGACGGGACTATCGTTAATATTTCATCAAATATGTCTATCGGGCTGAATATTCCGGGCACGGCGGCCTACACCGCTTCAAAGGCTGCCGTCGATGCATTGACCCGCGTCTCGGCAAAAGAGGCTATCACGCACGGCGTGCGGGTTTTCTCAATAAACCCTGGCCCATTGGCCACCGAAATGACCCAACTTCCAGGCGAATCGGCGGCAGACCGTGACAAAAGATGGCGCGATTTGATCCCCATTGGGCGTATTGGTGATGTTAAAGAGATCGCTGAAGCCATTATTTGGTCCTGCTCAGGCCAGTCTGACTACTTAGTGGGTTCACGAATAGTTATCGATGGTGGCCATTCTCTTTAAATTATTATTTCTGAGGTATAGATCATGCAGCCATTTATTATTAGAGACAATGAAGGTGTTCCGCTTTGGTTAAATAACGACACTTATACTATAAAGCTGGATAAAGAAAACACCGGGGGAAACATTTCTATTATCCAGGGATTTGTGGGTCCAGGTGGGGGGCCGATTTGGCATCTTCATGAAGACGCTGATGAGATTTTTTATGTACTAGATGGACAATTAACAGTAAGAGCCGGAGAAATTATTTTCCATGCCAATCCAGGCGATTTTGTTTATGTTCCCAAGGGGATTTATCATCAATTTAGAAATAACAGTATTAAACCTATTAAGATATTACTGATGTTCTCTCCTGCTGGATTCGAAGGGTTCTTTAGGGAAACAGGAATCGTAGCAAAACAGGGCGTTATACCACCACTACATATTCATGATGCCGAAGCAAACAGACGGGCTATTAAGATTGGTGGGAAATACCTTTCTTTTGTTCCAGACTTTGAAAACCCCGATGTTAATCCAAATTTGTAAGAAACCAAAATGCCGCGTTGTCTTTGCGGCATTTTTATATTACAAATAAATCTGAACGGGTGTTACTTAAAAAACCATCTAACCTTTCATCAACCGTCATTCTTTATTCATCTTATGAGAGGGCATTACATTTATCAGCACGGATATGTAAAAGGAGATATGTTATGTCAGACAGACTCGCTTTTTTTAAGAATAAAAATGTAAACTCAGACTGGTTAACTATCAAAGAAGCAGTTAAAGCATCAAAGAAAAACGGCATTAGGAAAATACAAGAAAGTGATATCTATCGATATGCTCTGCAGGGAAAAATCCTCCTTTCGATATACTTTCAGTCTCCAATTACCTTGAGGAAAATAAAATCCTATAACCATAAATTAAAGCTAAAACCTAAAGATAATAACTTACCGGACGACAAAATTACATTGGATGAAATCGATTTTTTTAGCGAGAGTAACTTAACCTTCAGCACTGAAGGTAAATATTTTCATACTGCTCATGGCATCATTGATACAAGTCTTTTTGGATATGAATATTTCCTCATACAATGCATACTTGCTCACAATCTAAAAATACCATCGCCTGTACTTAGAGGGAACAATAACTATGGCATCACTGTTTCCTTATCAGGGGAAACCTTTCTAGTTCACAATAGAATTTCATTACGCAATGGAATCTCATTAAACAGCATAGATTTAAGCTTTAATGATGCCTATTTACCTATTTATAACTTACCGAAGGATGCATGTTTTGTTATCAGGCAAACTGAGTTAAATAAACTATTCAACTGGCTGGCTGGAAAAAAAATCACCCTCGGATTCTTCCACACGCATATCATCCCCTCTATCAAGACTATTTTGGCTTGCCTGTAGAAATAATGAAACTATCAGCCCGTTGATAGGAAAGCCTTACAAGTTGCTATCCATTTTTGAGCAATGGGCATCTGAGGAAGGCATTACCGATCGATTCAGTGGCGACACGCTCAAAACTGCGCTTGAGCGCGGCTCGCCCCCTTCCCTACCAACACAAAAGTAAGATGATGCCCTTCGCTATGAAAACCCGTATTAAGGATTGGATTTTCCGTAATACGGGTTCATCAACTTTCTCCGTACCACGACTTTGTGTTGTCGTGTTATCTCCCGGCTAGCGCAACATCTGCCACAGGAGAATACCGTGACATCTCATCAGTTATTACGTCTGAAACAGGTTGAAGAAAAAACGGGCCTGAAGCGCTCTCAAATCTATCTGTATATGAAAGACGGCACCTTCCCTCGCTCAATCAAGATTGGCCCAGCCAGTGTCGCCTGGCTCGAATCGGAAATTGATGAATGGATCAATATTAAATTAGTCCGCCGTTCAATAGGCTGAAGGGAGAAAATACCATGATTATCCCGTCACTGAATTACGCCGTATTAACCGATGCCCTACATGCATTGAAGGAGGGCAACATTCGTCACTGCGAATCGCTAGGATTCACTTTCGATGAAATGAATGCCCTCAACCAATTATCACTAGACGAGCTGTTTATCATCAGTCGAGAGTCTGCACAGTTTTTGGCTGTGACGGTTCATCACGACGCATTACGCCTGCTTCTGGCTAAATCCCGTGAGGAGGTTCTGCAGCAACAGCGTATCAATCATGCCATCCGGCTTGGGGGGTCAATTGCGCTACTCAACAAGTATTTTGGCCTCACCTCTAACGAAGTTTGCCTTCGCCGCCGGTTACTGGGCGTCCGTGTGCCTTATGGCCGGACGCCAGAGCCGGACGAAGAGACGGATGCGGCCATCTGGCGGCAATGGCAACAATGCCGTGTGGCCAACCTGGAATCGACCGATGCGCTGGCCGCCATGATGCAGGTAACGCAAACCCTGCTGCCGAAAGTCGAAGGGTTGTCACTGACCATCGTCTGGAAGCGTATCGCACTTTGCGAACAGGAGGCGTCAGACCGGAGGGCCGCCCATGCCAGATGAGATCGACCGTGATCAGGAATTTAATGAGCTACGACTGGAAGAGATGATTGAACAGAGTCGTTTTAAGCCAGGGTCTACACCATCATTATTCCATTGTCGTGTATGCAGTAAGCCCATTCCTGAAAAGCGGCGGCAGGCACTGCCGGGCATAACCACCTGCACGGAATGCCAGGAAAAACTTGAACGTCGAAGACGTTAATAATGGTCACAGAGACATGCAGGAATATTTCCCCTGCATGTCTCTTTCATTATCTATAAACACACAGTCGTCTTTATTAACTATTTCACTTCCTTTTATCTCGCAGAGTCCCCCTTCCACCGCTAATTTATCTCTCTCATTTTAACTTTGAATTTATCGTTTATATACCGCCCCGGATATCTGATCCTGAAAGCGTCATTACATAATAGTTACCCGTATTGACGTTAATTCGCCTGAATCAGGCGTTGCTCTTTAAAAATAAGGTTCGGGCTGTCATGAAACCACAATTCAGGGTGCCGCTGAATGTTCTCGCTGACCCGTTAAAACCGGAATGCAGAATTGGGATGTGACATTTATTTAACTCATCGTTGTTTTTAGTAGAGGAGGCCTCATGCGAAAACCCATTTATCAAGTATTTGTCACCCAGGAAAGTCAACCCGATGCACAGGGCGAAATAAACACGTATTGGACCAGGGTTGGCGTGGCGTTTGCTCATAACGGTAAGTCTGGCCTGAATATCATGCTGACACCCGGTATTGCTGTCTCCGGCAAGCTGGTGCTGCTTGAACCCAGAGAAGATAGCGGCATTTCGCAGGATACCGCCTCTGCTTAATCCGCTTTTGACCTTCCTCCGGCATGGGCTTGGTATACACCCGCCGGGCTGACTGTTAAGAGGCCACCATGCTATCCACCACAGCCTTTCTTACGCTGTCGATGCAGTGCGCCGCCAGCGTTCACCCGTCTACGGCACTCGATGTGGCACGGGTCGAATCCGGTTTGAATCCGTATGCCATCGCTGAAATTCTGCCCGGTGGCAAAGGCGTGACTTCACATTTCCCCACAAGCAAGGATGAGGCCGTCAGTCTCACCGGACGGCTGGCGGCACAGGGCCGACGTTATTCGGTCGGGCTGATGCAAATCACCAGCACCAATTTCCGTCATTACGGCGTGACCGCCCGTGACCTTCTTGACCCCTGTACCAACCTGTCCGTGTTTGAGCAGATCCTCACCGACTGCTACCACCGCGGCGGTTCCCTGAAGCGTGCGCTCAGTTGCTACTACTCGGGAAATTTCACGACCGGCCAACAGCCGGAATCCACATTTAACCAGACCAGCTACATCCAGCGCATCGGCTACGCCGTGCCGTCAACGCAGGAAGACCGGCAGCGACCTCCCGCCGAAAAGCTCATGCCGGAAATCCATTACCCCACCGCCGTCATGCGTGGCGAGCTTACCGATAACGCCACGCCAGTACTGGCATCCCTGCGCTACCCCAATGCCGTGATACGCGGCGCGTTACCCATTCCCGGCCCCCAGGAGGAAGAATGATGAAACGAAAACAGACTGACTGGCCCGTCCTCACTTGCCTGTTAATGGCAAGCCCGGTGCTGGCAGCAGACAGCGGGTTTAATAAAGCCAATGAGACGCTGAGCAACACCTCTACCGGCCTGCTCGGACTGGCCGCCGTCACCATCACGCTGGCCACCATGTGGGTGGGATACAAAGTCTTGTTTGACGGCAAGAGCCTGCATGACATGCGCAACGTCATCATTGGCGCCATCCTCATCGTCGGTGCGTCAGGTTTCGGTGCCTACTGGGCGTCATAAGGGAGGCAACGATGGCTACGCTGAACAAAGCGCTGACGCGACCTGCCGCCATAGCCGGTATTCCCCTCGTGCCGTTCGTGATGGTCAGCGGGGCCATCGTCCTGCTGGCGGTCTATGTCAGCTATTACCTGATATTACTGCTTATTCCCGCCTGGCTGGAGATGAAGGCAAAGGCCAGAACCGATATTCACTATTTCGGGCTGCTCTGGCTGGCCTTTAAAACCCGTGGCCGGTTTGGCACCAATAAACATTTTGGTGCTAATGCCCTGCTGGCAAACCGCTATGACGCTGTCGACGTTTCGGAGTTTATTGAAAAGATGAAGTTAAACGAGCGCGTTACGCTGGATAAGCATATTCCCTACTCCTCCCATATCCATCCCCAGGTAATAAGAAACCGCCAGGGTGATTTGGTTGCCAGCTGGGAGCTGGAGGGCACCGTTTTTGAATGCGAGGACGAACATCACCTGACGTTAATGGCGACGCATCTCAATAACGTGATTCGTGCATATGAAGGCCTGCCGGTCACTTTCTATCTTCACCGTATCCGGGAAAAATACCACGCTGCCTTTGATGCAAATTCAGGTATTCCCTTTTCTGATGAAGTGACCCGGCGGTATTACCAGCCGATCAGCGAAAAATCGTTCTGGCGGCACCGGCTGTTTTTCACCGTCTGCTATGCGCCCTTCTCTCCGCTGGAGAAAAAGGCCATGAAGGCGCAGCCGTCCGGTAAACGCAAAGCGGTGCTGGATGATGCCCTGAAAGTAATGCTGGAACACCGGGATGCGCTGGCTTCGGCGCTGTCCCGCTATACGGCGACGCCACTGGGGATGTATGAAGGCAACGGGCGGGTGTATTCCGCCCAGCTGTCCTTTTATCACCGCCTGCTCACCGGCCAGTGGCAAAAGGTCGCGGTCACGCCTGCACCGTTTTATGAAACGTTAAGCACGCCGGATGTCTTTTTTACCGCCGACACTGCCGAGTGCCAGACGGTCGGCGGCTCACGTTTTTTTCGCAGTCTGGAAATCAAAGATTACTCCCCTGAAACCGCGACCGGCCTGCTGGACGCGCTGCTGTATGCCGAAAGTGAGTATGTGCTGACGCAGTCCTTCACCTGCATGGCCCGCGACGAGGCGCAGAAGCATATCCGTCTGGCGGAAAAGCGCCTGAATTCGGCGGACGACGACGCGATTTCACAGCGGGAAGAGCTGATTGTCCTGCGTGACCTGCTCCAGTCCGGGCATGTGTCCTGCGGGAAATACCACTTCTCCCTGCTGGTATCTTCAGACAGCCCAGAGCAGGTGGTGAAGGATACCAACGCGCTGGCGCAGCCTTTCGCCGACCTCGGCATCATGACAACGCTGTCCACGCTGTCGCTGCCCGCCGCGTACCTGGCGCAACTGCCGGGGGTGTATACGCTGCGTCCCCGTCTGGTGGCCGTCAGCAGCCAGAACTTTGCCGACCTGGCGAGCCTGCACAGTTTTCATCCCCACAAGCGGAGCGGCAATCCCTGGGGTGACGCCATCGTGATACTCAAATCCCCTGGCGGCGGCGGGTATTGCCTGAACCTGCACGACAGCCAGAGCGGGCGGGATGACTTCAACGAAAAAATGCCGGGTAATACGGCGATTATCGGTAAAACCGGCTCCGGGAAAACGATGCTGATGACCATGATGCAGCAACTGATGCAGAAGTACCGAAATCCGGCGACGTTCTCCGACTCAGCCACAATCCAGCGGTTCACCACGGTGTATTTTGATAAGGACCGGGCGGCGGAGATGGCGATACGCCAGATGGGTGGACGCTACTTCCGTATCCGTACCGGCACGCCTACCGGGTTTAACCCGTTTTCGCTTGACCCAACCCGGCGGAATATCAGCTTTATCAAACGACTGGTACGCATGCTATGCCGCCGCAACGGCAAGCCGCTCGATCCGCGCGACGAGGAGCGGATCAGTGCCGCCGTAGATACCATTATGCTCGACTACCCGCCGGAATACCGCAAGTTCGGTATCACCCGGCTGCTGGAAGTCCTGCCGGAGCCGCCACCCCCCGACGCCCGCATCCACGGGCTACGTATTCGCCTTAAACAGTGGGCGCAGGGCGGCGAGTTCGGCTGGGTATTCGACAATGAGGAGGACACCTTCAACATTAGCAACATTGATAACGTAGGTATCGACGGTACGGAATTTCTCGATGATGACGATATTCGCGGCCCCGTCACGTTTTATCTGCTTTACCGCGTCACCAGCCTGCTGGACGGTCGCCGGCTGGTGATGTTCATGGACGAGTTCTGGAAATGGCTGGCCGATGTCGAATTCTCCCGCTTCTCGCTCAATATGCTGAAAGTGATCCGCAAACTGAACGGCATCTTCGTCCCCGCCACCCAGTCGCCTGACGAAATCGTCAAGCACCCGATTGCCCCGGCGATTATCGAGCAGTGCAGCACGCAGATATTTCTCGCCAACCCGAAGGCCAGCCGGGCGGATTACGTGGAAAAGATGAAAGTGCCGGAAAGCGTGTACGACATCGTCAGAAACCTCGATCCGGGTGAGCGATCTATGGTGGTCCTGAAAACGCCGTTACGCGCGGGTGAAACCCGGCCTTTTGTGGCGATGGCGAAAATGGATTTATCGGGCCTCGGAAAACTTACCAAAATGCTGAGCGGGAGCGAAGATAACCTGAAACTGTTCGACACCCTGTATCAAGAAGGAATGCAGCCTGATGACTGGAAAGCCGCCTTCCTTGAACAAGCCCTGTAATAATCATGACGGAGGTAATGAAAATGCGGCTCAGAAAACTCATACTGGCATTATCGTTGTTTATTTCCACCCGAGCGTTAAGTGCCGGAATACCGGTATTCGACGCCGTACAGAATACCGAATCCATGAATCAGTGGATCCAGAAACTCCAGCAGTGGCAGGAAACCGTTACCCATTACAGAAGTGAACTTGATGCCTACAAGCAGCAATTAGCCACGGCAACGGGCGTGCGTGACGTTCAGGCATTTCTCCGCGAGGCCAAAAGTCTGAAAACCGATATTGATAATCTTCGTCAGCACGGTATTTCACTGGATGACCTGCTGAGCAACCAAAGCGGGTCATATTCGTCTGAACTTAATAGCTTGTATAACAAATATAAAACGTTCGATACCTGTAACCCTTCCAGCGCTTCACAACGCTATCTGGACAGCTGCAAACAGATGATCCTGAATCAGGCCGTAGCGATAGAAAATACGTCCGAGGTTGAAAACAAGATCACGGGCACGCTCGACGATATATCGGATTTATCAGACCGCATTGCTAATGCGCAGGATTCGAAAGAGTCACAGGACCTGGCTAACGCCATCGCGGCCAAAAGCGTACAATTAAATGCGCTGACCAGCCAGTGGGAGATGTCAGTCAAACAGGCTGAACAGCGAACAACGCTGCTGGAACAGCAAAAACAGAAAGCCTTTGAGCAACAGCAATTAACTGCGCCCGTTGCCGATCTGAACTCTCTATAGGGAGGTTAACATGTTAAAACCCGTATTAACCTTATGCATCATGTCAGGCATTCTCGTCTTATCCGGTTGTAAAGAGACGAAATCAGAAGCCTGGTATAAAGAACATCCCGATGAAACCTATAAGGTCTATACGCAATGCCTCAAGGATGGCGAGGCAAGCGACAACTGCGAGTTTGCACACCGGGCCGCATTAATGTTTGCCCAGACAGGGAAACCCGGCATCAGGGAGAAATTCGAGACACTGTTTCAGCAGGAAGCCCAAAAAAGAAAATCCGTCACTCAGTAATATCCCCGCCAACAAAAACAGGAATCGCTCCCTGTTTTTATCCCCTGTCTGTTCCTGACTAATGAGAGGCACCATGTCCGGTGGTATTTTTGTTGGTATGGACAAAAACATCATGGATGGACTCAATGCCGTGTTAGAAGGTCAGTCTTCTACCTACGGCACCCTAATCAGTGTGATTATCGTCAGTTCCTTCACCCTGTTTATTACGTATCGCGGGTATCAGACGCTTGGCGGCAAACTCCAGACGCCGGTTGAGGATGTTGTCTGGGATGTGGGCCGCATGTTGCTGATCACCACCTTTGTTTTCAACCGCGACGGCTGGCTGGATGCCATCATTACGGCCATTGAAGGGCTTAAGGACGGCATCAGTGGCGATGATAATGTCTGGGCGCTGCTCGATACGGTGTGGGAAAAGGCACAAGCGCTGGGGCAAACGCTGTTTAATCTCGATACCTCCACCTACGTTAAAGTGAATGGCGGTTTTGCCGAGGTCCTGGTCTGGGGCGGAGCAATCGTTCTGTTACTGGCTGCAACCTTTGTCAACCTGCTCGCCGAAATCACCATTGTGTTAATGACCACCACCGCCCCACTCTTTATTTTCTGCCTGCTGTACGGTTTTCTTAAACCCATGTTTGATAACTGGCTGAAAACACTATTTACCGCAATCTTAACGATCATGTTCTCTGCCCTGTCTGTCCGGATCGCCATCAACTACCTGAATAAAATACTGGATGCCGCCACAGCAACGTCTGCTGAAAGCAATATGGTGACCCTGGCAGCGCAATGTTTGCTGGCCGGGATTGCCGCAGGCGTCGTGGTGTATTTTTCAGCGAAAATAGCCACTGCGCTGAGCGGTGCCGCCGTACAGGCCGTGTTACAGGGTGCAGCCATGAGCGGACTGAGCGGACTGGCGAGCAAATCTGTAGACGTCGCCGGACCCGGCATAAAGACCGGGGGCCGACTTACCGCCAAAGGTGGCATGGCCGCAGCCGCGACCACCGGCAGGTTCATTGCCGCTGGGGCGGGTAAAGCCGTGAGCGCCTGGCAGAAACGTGCCACCGCCATCGAAAGCATGAAACGCCAGAATCAGCAGCGTCACCGTTAATCCTCCCTACCGCTAATCTCATCCCCCCGTCACGCCGTGGCCTCTGCCAGCCGTGCGGCTTTCCTGCATTTATCCGATAAGAGGCTTCCATGAAATTCAGCATCTTGCTTCTGGTGCTGTGCGCGCTTACGGGCTGCGCGCAGCATCACGGCGACCTCCCGCCGGTGTCCGGCAATCCCCAGCCGGTTAATTCCCCCGCCATAATCCAGGAGCTGACTCACCATGTCTGATATTCAGCGCATCATTAATGTCTCGCGCTCTTTTGAATCCATCCTGCTGGAAAAGGAGGAGCGTTCCCGCAAAACCGCCTGGCGGGTGGCTGCTGCCGGGCTGATTCTGGCTGCACTGGCAATTACGGCCATGATTATTCTGCTGCCGCTGAAAACCACTGACATTGAATTGTGGTCGGTAGACAAACAGACCGGTCGTTATGAGTATATGACCCGCATTAAAGAGCGGGATATTGCGTCTGAAAAAGCGCTGGCGCACTCACTGGCGGCACACTATGTCAGGCTCCGTGAGGGATATAATTATTTCTCCCTCCAGCGTGATTATGATGATGTACAGTTATTTAACAGCGACAGCGTGAGCCGGGATTATCTGGACGGTTTTAATGGCGACCAGGCTCCGGACGTTATTTTTAATAAAGCCGAATATGTCGTCTATATCGACATTATTTCTAATGTCCATGCGCCTGCCACCGGGCCGGATAACCTGGCAACACTGCGTATTAAACGTACCCTCCGCCGTATTTCTGATAACTCAGTGAAAACGGACTTCTGGAATATCCGCCTCACTTATCGTTATGTCCCGCATCAACAACTGACGGACAGTCAGCGTGAAGTGAACCCGCTGGGCTTTATCGTCACCAGCTACCAGCACGATAAAGAACTGAGGAGCGAATGATGCTGAAAAACATCCTGCTCCTGACAGGCTTACTCGCGTCATGCGCGACATGGAGCGCCGCCACCCCACGCGGCAGCGCCTATGACAGCCGGATGCAGAACGTATCGTATAACAGCCAGAACGCCACGGTCGTCAATACCCGCCCTGGCTATGTCACCACGCTGCTGTTTGACGACGATGAAGCTGTGATTGATGCGCAAGCGGGTTTTCCGAAAGGCTGGACGGTCACGAAAAGTGATAACCGGGTAGGCGTCAGCCCGAACCCCATCACCCAGCCGGTGACGGACGCCAGCGGCAACAACGTCAGCCAGGTGTTCCTGCCCACGGCAAAGGACTGGAAGACCAACCTCTTCGTGGTGACCTCAAAGCGTGATTACAGCCTGGAGCTGAACGTGCTGGACCACGATTCCCCCGCGCAGGCGTTTGTTATCCGTTACCACTATCCGGCAGAGGTTCGCCAGCAATCCGCAGCCGCCAGCGCCGCGCGTCAGACGCAGCAGCGGGAAAGACAGGAGCAGCAACAGATAGCGGCAGCATTCGGAGAGGCCAGCACGCCACGCAACTGGCGTTACACCAAACGGGTCGCCGCCGGTTCGGCCTCCATCGCACCGGATTTTGCCTGGGACGATGGTCGTTTTGCCTATATCGGTTTTTCCCCCATCAGAACCCTGCCTTCCGTTTTCCGGGTGGTTAACGGACAGGAGCAGGCAGTCACGCCCCGGACAGTGAAGCAGGGTAATTACATCGTGATGGTGGTGCCGGCAGCGCCACAACTGGTGTTGCGTTACGGCACTTCGGTGGTGGGGATCGAAAACGACGGATTCGGGCGCATCCCGATAACCCGCAGCGACACTGTCTCACCGTCCGTTACGCTGGAGGCGAAATGACCGATAAACCTGTCCCGGATGAACCGGAAAAAACCACCGCAGAGCGGGAAGCGGAAGCCCGCGAACGCGCCCGTGCGGCAATGGCGTATCAGGAGCCGGAGCAGAGAACATCCCCCGGCCAGCCGGAAGTGACCCGTTTTCGTAAGGTATCCGGTCGCCGCACGCTGATCGTCAGCCTGCTGAGTCTGACTCTGGTGATCGCCCTGGCATCCGGCGGCGATCGTCTTTTCAGTGCATTGAAAGGGGGTAATGAGAAAGAAGCCAACACCGCGCCGCCGCCCTCCGCCGGGAAGACGCTGCATGAGCGTCAAAATCTGGGGATGGACAATAACCCGTTTTGCCTGTTCGGGCCGCACACACAGGACGGAACAGACCCTGTCAGCCAGACCGTCTCCTCCGCACCCACCCTGCCACCAGCCCCACCCGCCCTGAACAAGGCAGCCGCGCTGGCTGACGGGCTGAACAACGCCCGAACAATGCCGGGCGATAATACACGCACGTCCCCGGGCCAACTTCGCAGCAACGCAGATACGTCCGACAGTCCGTCATCATCCACGACGTACACATCCTGTTCATCAGTCCTGAGCAGGGGGAAGGATGGCGGCCTGCGCTGCCCGGATACTGGCGCGCCAGAAACGGGTAACAACGACAATCCGGGCGTCGCCCGTGTCACCGGCGTCAGGCGACTGGGTCTCGATCCTGATCTCTATATCCCGGTGGACCGCTATATCCCGTGTTCGATGATGTGGCGCTTCGTGTCCGATGTCGGGGGGCATATTTCCTGCCTGATCAGTGAAGATGTTTACAGCGCCAGCAACCATGTGACGCTGATCCCGGCGGGAACGGTCGCCCGTGGCATCTACCGCACCGGGGCGCTGCAACACGGACGCAGCCGGATGTTTGTGCTGTGGACAGAGCTGCGCACGCCTGAGCCCGGCAGCCTGCAAATCCCGCTAACTGATACGCAGGCCAGCGGCCCGCTCGGCGAGGCGGGGATCGCCGGCTGGATAGACAATCACTTCTGGGAGCGCTTCGGCAATGCCCTGATGCTCAGTACGGTGCAGGACGTGGCAGCGGCGGCTTCAGATGCTGCCCCGGGGAAAGACCGCAATACCGACTACACCGAAAACACCCGCGCCGCCACGGCGGAAATGGCGAAAACGACGCTGGACAACAGCATCAATATCCCGCCCACCCTCTACCTGAATCAGGGTGATGTCATCGGCATCATGACCGGCACCGACATTGATTTCTCATCCGTCTGGCAGCTACGACTGAAAAAGAGGTGGTATGAACACTGAAAACCTGTCGCTGGATTTTATGAAAAACCAGCTGTTTGGTGATTTTATTGCGCAGGACGGCCTGACGGAAATTGCCGTTAACCGGCCGGGTGAACTGCATACCAAAATCCGGGGGAAATGGCGAAGACATGAAGCCCCGATTACGCTGCGCCAGTGTTACGCCTTTGCCAGAGCGCTGGCGTCCTGGCAGGACGATAATATCGACGACACCTCGCCGATCCTTTCCGCCACGCTTGAATCAGGCGAGCGCATTCAGGCCATTATTCCCCCGGCCTGTGAGCGTAATACCGTGTCTATTACGCTGCGCAAGCCCTCATTCGGGCAGAAAACGCATCAGTCATGGATTGATGCGGGATTTTATAACCGGGTGACCGGTCAGGAGCGTACGGAAGGCAAAGATGTTGAACTGACCCGCTATTATCAGAGTGAGGATATGCCCCGCTTTATGGAAAAAGCGGTGGAATACGGCAAGACGATTTTTATCGTCGGTGAAACCGGCTCCGGTAAAACTACCTATATGAAAACGCTGCTGCACTCTATTCCCCGGCATCTCAGGCTGACCACCATCGAGGATAATCCCGAAATCCGGTTTTATCACCACACTAATTATGTCCATCTCTTTTATCCGGCGGACGCCGGGGGTAATGCCATTGTTACGCCCGGCAGACTGATACGCGCCAATTATCGTATGAACCCTGACCGGATATTACTGGCTGAAATTCGCGGACAAGAAGCCTGGGATGCACTGAAAATCGTCGGTTCAGGGCATGAAGGATTGATAACCTCCCTGCATGCGGGCAGCCCGGAAGAATGTATTGAAGGGTTAATTGACCGCTGCTATGAAAACCCCGACTGCCGGAACATGCCTTTCAACGTGCTGTTACGAAAGGTGCTTAAGAGCATTGATGTGATCGTCAGCATTGATATTCACGGTGACATACGCCGGATGAGTGATGTTTATTTTAAACCGCTTCATCTCAATGAAATGAGGTATGTATTCAGTAAAGGACTCCAGTAAATAACATATCCAAATACGCTATCCTCATTTAAATACAAAGGTGACCGAAATGAAAAAAGTTATACCCTCCGCATTATTACTCAGCGCTATGGCGTCATATTCAACTTCCGTCATGGCCGCTGACGCCTGTGAAGTGGTGTTATGCATGTACGGTAAAGCCACCGGTAACGGCGGCGGCAATGAATGTCATTCGGCTGAACGTGCATTCTTTAATATCGTCAAAAAGAACAAGCACGGTTTTCTGCCGGACCATACTGCCGATGCCAGAAAATCGTTCTTACTTGAGTGTGATGCGGCAGACCCGGCAATTATCAGCCAGATAATCAGTAAATTTGGCCGCATGCGTGGTTAATTAACGGAGGTTATCTTTATGACCAAACCGGGTTTTATTCAGCATCCCTGGACACATCAGCGTGGGGATTCCATGCGCGCAGCCTGTGTTATCGAGCACATTGAAAATGAGGCGATGCGCGGATGCGGCCTTTATTATGAAATTTATCACCACCGGGTTATCTGCCGGTTATTGCAATTACTGCAAACGCTGAACGCCACTGACAGAATAACGCTGACAGAGGAAGCTAACCGGCGTGGCTTTACTCTCGATGAAACCAGCATTAAAGAAAGTCGTCAGTGTTATTCCGACATCACCAGGGAAATCCGCGAGAATCAATATTAACCTCCCTGCCTTAATTTTATTCGCAGGTCTCCTATAGCGCCAAAAAATTTCAGCCGAATCAGGCTTAAGGCGTGGCGGTTTTCAGGTTTTTACGGCCCGGCACATTTTTCGCGAATTAAGGAGCGAAGAAATGTGCCGGGCCGTAAAAATGAGGCAGCGGACAGAATTATTTTCGCGGGTTAGGGAGCGAAAATAGTTCAGGCACCGCGCCTCACCGGCAAACAGCCGAGCCTACGCGGATTTTGCCGGCCGGGGGGAGCCGAATAAATTTCGCCGCCCCAGCGAGCGAAAAGCTGTCGCCCACGACAGCGCTTTATTTGGGGGGCATCGCCCCGCACACCGTCGCGGCTAAGTCTCCGGCCAAAAGCCGGTAGCGTGGCGCGACCCCCCTCTTTAAAGGTCAGCTTCCCTTTTATTCCCGCTGCGAGGAACGAGCAAAGGGAAGAAAAAGGCGAAAGCGACCGTCTTAAAGGGGGGGGTCGCGCGTAGCGGGCGACGGTGTGCCGCCGTTGACGTTGGGGGTTTTGGCGCGGCGTCCAGCCACGACATTACCCCCATGTGACATATCATAAGGGCGTCCAGCCCGCATGTACTGGCGCACGCCGTTTGGTGCAGGAAAGCATGCTTTCCTGCACATGGCCGCATAGCGGCCACCTTCTTCGTCCCTGACGTTCGCCCCGCCTTTTCGCCCAACACCGTGGGGCGAATTGATGGGGCGATGTCATGGGGCGAACTGCTGACGAAGGAGGCATCGTGATTTTGAATAAGCTGGCCGTTTCACTGTCGCCGATAGTGAATGGCGCGCTGAGCTTCATTGCTTTTATGCAACATCATCAGTTGATGCTGACGCTGTTATCGGGGCTGACGATGCCGTTTTTCATGTCGATGAAAAGCGATGAACGGCAAAAATCCCCGTTGTGGCAAAAGCTGATTATGGCTTTTTCCCTGCTGTGTTTTCTTTCTGGTACGATGGCCCCGGTTGTTATCTGGATTTTCCAGTGGCTTTATCAAGGGCGGGTAGTCGCCAGCGTTCCCGTTCTGGCATGGCCGGTGCTGATTACCTTTACGGTAGCGGGTTTTATTTTGCATATTCTGCTGCGAAGGGTATTAACCCCTGAAGTAGACAAAATAAAGAAACGCCTCGTCAGAAAAACAACGCTTGAACGGGAATTACGCACCGATGTCCGCACGGTGAAATCACTGCTGCCGGAAACACTGCATTATGACCCGTTGGATTATATCGACCTGAACAAAGGGTTATTTATCGGCATGGACCGCGATGTTCAGCCGATGTATCTGCCGTTAAAAGACTGGCAAAAACAACACGCGGATATTATCGGCACCACCGGGGCCGGTAAAGGGGTTGCCACCGGGATATTACTTTATCAAAGTATTCTGGCTGGTGAAGGCGTATTTGTGATGGACCCCAAGGATGATGAATGGGCACCCCACCTTTACCGCAAGGCCTGTGAGGATGCAGGAAAACCTTTTGCCGTGATTGACCTGCGGAAACAACAATACCAGTTAAATCTGATTGAAGGCATCACGCCAGATGAACTGGAAGAACTGTTTGTTGCAGGGTTCAGTCTGGCGGAAAAAGGACAGGAATCGGACTTCTATCGTATTGATGACCGAAAAGCCGCGCGTATGGCCGCGCAATTTGTCAGTGATAACCCATCGGCAACTCTCCGTGATGTTTATAACGGTGACTACGCTCAGAGCATTGCCGAAAAAATCAAAGCGTTTTTCGGTAAGATTGAAGAGCTGGCATTATTAAATGCCATTAATTCACCGGAAGGCTTTTCACTTAAACAAATGTTTGATGAAGGCGGCTGTTGTTATGTTATCGGCTCCATGCGCAACAGCAAAATTATTACCGCCCAACGCATGTTACTGGTTCGCCTGTACCAGTTAGCAGAAAGACGCGACCGTGTAACAGACGTCCCCCGCCCCATTGCTATTTATCTTTCCGAACTGAAATACCATTTATCCAGGCCAGCGCTGGAAGGTTTAGGCGCGGCGCGGGATAAAGGCGTGCATATTATTATGGATCACCAGTCCATTGCCGATTTAAAAGACTGCCCGGCAGATTTAAAAGGTGACGCCGTTGTCGGTGCGGTCGTTGAAAATGCTAAATTCAAACTGGTTTACCGGGTTATGGACCCGGATACGGCGGAATGGGTGGCGAGAATGTCAGGCACGATTCTGGTGGATGATGAACTCCGTAAGGCCAAGACGGATAATATGCTGACGGAAACCATCGACAGTGAGCGCACAATCCGCCAGGCCGAACGTTTCTTTATTGACAGCAATATGATCCTGAACCTGCCCGATTTTGTCAGCTTTATCTTTACGACAAAAACGCTACCTTCTGCTTCACTGATCTCGCCGATAAAGGTCAGAAAGTGTCAGCTAAAAATCTTTTCGGTTTCCCCTGATATTGCCGCAGCGGCAGCACCGGTGAAGACCATGCTGGATTTTGGCGAAGATGATAAACCAGCCATGCCGGATGTGATGACAACGCACCCGGCTCTTTTCTTCGACGAAATCGAAGTAAAACCGGTAAAGCCGAAACCTGATGATGAAGAACACCTGTCCCCGCTGGATTTTTAAGGAGCGGCTATGCTGATTTCGTCCTTTCATGAGCGCCAGACGCGCAACAGAGAGAAAATAAAACAATTGCTGAATTTTCTGAAAGAGGAAACTTATACCGATTTTAAAACGCTGATGCTGTTATTTGATTTCCGGGATCATAAGCCGCTTTATTCGCTGCTGGCAAAAACGGAGCGAATGGGATTAATCCAGAAGCATGTGCTTGAATCACGGACAATGAAGATTTCATTATGGGGGATCACCAGCGAAGGGCTGGCGGTGGTGTTAACCCTGGATGATAAAATCTTTCCTGCGCGGTTTGAACCATCAAAAATCACCGGCTGGACGCTGGAGCATCATCTTGATAATCAGGCCGCCAGACTTATTCTGGAGAAGAAAGGCGCTTCGGGATGGATTAACGGCGACCGGGCCACCTTTCTCAGCCAGTATCAGGTGAAACATCGCCCGGACGGGTTACTGACCCTGCCTGACGGTAACGTTATTGCCATTGAAACCGAGCGCCGCCTGAAAACCCGAGCCCGTTATCAGTCAATTATGGCAAGTCACTTACTGGCCCGTACCCGCAGGCAGTGGATTTACGTTTTTTATATTGTGCCCGATCCACAGAAGAAGCGTGCGCTTGAACTGCTATTTGACAGCATTAGGCATGTCATCATCAACCATCAGCACGTCCCGCTGGAAGAACGCCACCGCCGGGTATTTTGCATTTATACCTTTGATGAACTGAAATACCTGTCACTAGGCAGTTGTACGTAAGCTTTTACTCAGGCCATCATGATGGCCTCACCGGCCTGGCGGCGATACTCGCCAGACCGGGCATTTTTTTATCCCACTGCCAGACACAGACTGTTCGGTACTCGCTGTGCTGCGTTCCGCCTCAGTCTGCGCCTTGCAGCGTTGCCGGTTAAAAACCATGTAACCGCATTCCCTTGCGGTTACATGGTTCCGGTCTCAGAGTTTATCCATCAGGTAACGATGCGCTTTAGAGGCGGCACTGGCCGCTTTGAAAATATATCGCTTGTCGTTTTTCAGTGCTTTCAGCCAGGAAGTAATATAACTTTCATGCTGAACCTCTCCGACAATCCCCAAGTCCGCCATCAGGAACACGCTTCCCAACTCGGCGATCAATTCCTCAAACGCATAACCCTCACTGCCAAACTTCCCTTTCATTTCACGATTCAGCCGACTCTTGGCTCCGCTCCAGTGAACCAGCTCATGCAGACCGGTGGCGTAAAAATTGGGCGCATCGGCAAAAAGATATCGTTCCGGTAAGCGAATTTCATCGGTTGACGGGATAAAAAAGGCGTTTTGTCCTTTCTCGATGATGTTTGCGCCACTCTTCCGTAACAGGTTCTCAGCCTGCGGCAACGGGTCAAATGTTGCTTCCGGGCTGACTGTTTCCGTTGTCAGGGCCAGACCGTCGATTTGCTGAACGTTAAACACGGTGAAGGTTTTCAGCATCGGGATATGTTCAACTTCTCCGGCGTCGTTTTCCTTTTCCAGGGTCGTATAGAAAATGGCTGTTGTGCCATGTTCGCCCTTGCGAACCTGTCCACCTGCTGCCTGTGACTGTTTGTAAGTCATCCAGCGTGAATCGCTGAACCCCTGTTTTGATGCGCTGCACCATAACAGCATGATATTCATGCCACTGTAGGCTACACCGGTGGCGTAATTAGATGGCAATCCAGACATGCCGGATACACGCTGCCACGGGCAGGACCAGGGTTTAACATCGGCTTCCAGCGCTGCAATGATGTTGTCGGTAACGGTCTGATAAATATCCTTTCTGTTTTTTGAAAATTTCGTTTTTGAGGAGCCTGACGGGTCCAGCGGGGATACGCTGGTCGCCGCTGCGGTGTTAGGGGCGCTTGTCCGGGTGGTATGCAGGGAAATAGCCATGATTTTTTCTCCGTCAGTGTGTGATTTTCGTCTTCGTATCGCCTGACGGTTCGCTTTCCCGGCATCGTTCTGCCCTGCAAGGGCGCAGCATGCGTGCCATTTATCCTTGCGGGACGGGTTGTGTTGGGAAACGATTAACCGGAAGCAGATATGGGAACGGAAATCAGTCGGGAGAAAAAACTGCCTCTGTATATGCGGGCGTAGCGCCCCTTAGACCGCAGCGGTGAAAGGGTTTGAACTTGAGTTGGAATATAGCTGATAGCGATCAGTAATGTTGTTAAAGGGAGATAGTGCCCCTTAAATGTTCATTTTGCTCAGATATTCATAAGTGGAGGTTATCCACGATTCCGTTTTGTTGAAATTAAGTTTAATAATTCCCGATTACGGCACCGGTTGAATAGGATGTAAACAGTTTTCCATGACCCAAGTACCTAAAACATCCCGTTAATGACCTTACGATGCTGAATATAATGGTGACCGACTTTTTGCGATCGTTCAGAGGAAAGCAAAGGTGAAATTATTTCCCATGCGGCGTTGGGATTTTCGTAACGAGAAATCAATGTATCAACATAAAAAATTTAATAAATATATTACTGAACACAGTATGGCAATGTCCGCATCTGCCGCAGAGTTGACTGCCAGATTCGATTGATCACAGTTCCGTTGTAGAAGCATAGCTGTTCGGCGCTGAGCTCTGGTAACATGCCGCCTCAACCATCCCCCATTACCAGTTAGCTCCCCTGCATCAGATTTTCTGGTAGCTGATTCCAGCAGCTCGGACTTTCGCTGTCGAAAAACTCGATGAGGACATGTGGTCCCAGATTATCTCTGATTAATTGGTTAACTCTGGTGCAATAAGCCTGATCACCCCGAAAAACAGATACGGCGACGCGTTGTATTCTTGTTCTCGCCATGCGTTTTAGCAGATGTACGTCATGTTCACCCATCCCCCAACCTAAAATCACCAGACTTTCACGCGGTTCGGTGAGAACTTCACGGTAAACTGTTGAAAGATAATAACTACTCTGAATAGAGCTAACCTTCTGCTCATACGTTCCTTCGCTGACAAATAACGGAACAACTTCCTCGCTTTGCCAACGTTCAAGAATTGATTCAAGTAAGCCAGATCCTCGGATATGGATTTTATGTTCCTGTTCAACACGGTTTCGGCATAGTATAAGGCTGCCATGTGGATAAAAAACAAGCGTATTAGATTGTTCATTTCCAAGCATTCCTCTTAACCGTTGCCAATCCTGCTCAAAAAGACCTCTGGCAAGAAAACAGTCCTTAAATCGGTGCTGATCGTTGATATCCAGACCATATGTCATTGTCCAGTAAACAATCAGGTCATAGTTAAGCGAAATAACCGTTTTGAATCTTTTCAGAAACGCGTAGATATATGGCAGTTGTTCATCAACTTCATCATGCTCAGGATGCACATCTCGTACAGCCTGAATAAGGCATTCACGGATTCGTAGGTAGGCCTCATGGGTACGAGCATCCTCAATCTCTAAAGATTTATTGACGTTAGATGCCTGCCAGACAATACGCAGAATAAGTTCGAAATCTTTAGTCTTAAAAAAGTCAAAAAGTCTGCGTACATCTTCCTCCAGACTCTCTCTTTGCGTGACGTGTTCAAGCAGAGATCCATACGCAAAACGAGGACTAACGGCAATGCTTGCACCGTTGCCCAACAAAATAGTCCCATCGTATCGTGGTGCTAGCTCAGACCAGGGGTGAATGTTAAACGGCATTTTAGCTATCTGTTCCAGTAGTGAATTTTTCTAAATAACAAACATTTTACAGCGCAAGTGCTGACTATTTGCATTTTTTCTTCATCGTTTCTAAAGCTTCACTTGCTGGAGGAAAAATTATCTTCATATTCAGTCAGTTAATAACCTTTGCTACATAGCCAGCACATTTATCAATATAGATATTATCTTCATGATTTTATAGACTATCTAGATAAGAATATCCCTTTCAGGAAATTGATCGATGCGCCGATTCAGTAATACTATTTTATGGTCAGGTCATGAGCACTAAAGCCGTCACGAGCGACAATCATTCAATGGAACCTCACGAAGCGCGATTCAGTTTCTATGAGTTTTTTGCGGGCGGCGGTATGGCCAGGGCTGGGCTGGGAAAACAGTGGCAATGCCTGTTCGCCAACGATATGGACCCGATAAAAGCATCGACATACATCGACAACTGGGGCGACGAACATTTCGACATGCGTGATGTACGCGAAGTCGCCTCCGATGAACTGCCACTCCATGCTGATTTAAGCTGGGCCTCATTTCCTTGCCAGGATTTATCGCTGGCCGGCAATGGCCTGGGAATTGGCGAAAGAGATTCCTGCGCGGATGAAACCACGCGTTCCGGTGCGATATGGCCGTTCCTCGATTTAATCAGCAGGCTCGGCGAGGAAAACCGTAAGCCGCCGATTCTTGTTCTTGAAAATGTTCTTGGGTTGCTGACGCTGGATCAAGGGAGCCATTTCGCCGCGATATGCCATCAGTTGAGTAAAACGGGCTACCGATATGGCGCAATAATCATTGATGCAAAGTACTTTCTTCCACAGTCTAGGCCCCGCGTATTTCTTGTGGCGATTAGTCGCCATGCTTCAGTCCCCGAATGTTTGGTCTCAGAAGAACCTTTGTCGCAATGGCATTCACCTTCGCTCCTCCGTGCCTGCGATGCGCTGGCGAAGGATGCCCGTAATGACTGGATCTGGTGGTCGCCTGGCAATATGCCAGACTCCAGAACGAAGGAGTTAGATGACTTAATCGATTTTGAAGACGAAAACGCGCTATGGCATTCTTTCGATGAAACACAACGGCTTATCAGTATGATGGCACCGGCGAATCTAGCGCGTTTGGCGAAAGCGCAGACATCTGGCGAGACAATAACAGGCAGCCTTTATTTACGCATGCGCAAAGAAAAAGGTGTCAATCGGCAACGGACCGAAATTACGTTCTCGACCGTTCTTGGTTGTCTGAGAACGCCAAAAGGCGGGGCTTCTCGTCCTCGTATTATCGTTGTCAAAGGCAATCAGGTGAAAACCCGCTTGTTGTCGGTCAAAGAAGCGGCGGCGTTAATGGGGTTGCCGGATGATTTTATCCTCCCTGCGGCGTATCAGTCGGCGTTTAAAGTGATTGGCGACGGCCTCGCCGTTCCTTCCGTCCGTTTTCTGGCGGAGCGTATTCTGGAGCCACTAGCTATGGCCGTCCGAATTAATACCTATCGGATGGAGGATATTCGCGAATGAACTGGACGCCGCCCGTTACGCCCGATGGCTGGGAAAGTAAACTGATCGATTATTTTCTCCGGTTCGGCACCGACGGCGATGCGCAGGATATTCGCTGGTTTGAAGTTACGCCGGAGACGCTTGCCGCGGCATTCGCCGACAGCGGCGTTAGCGCGGATGAAATTGAAGAAGCATTTCGAACCTGTATGTCAAAAATACGGGATCTGCCGCAGCGCCTTGAAGGCGGCATGATGGAAAAGTCGACTCGTCGATCGCCCGGATATTTTACTTATCTTGTCATGACCTTGCTTATTAGCAGTCAATTCGACGCACAGGAAGAACGTAATGAGTTTCGACTGAAGCTGCAGAACTGGTTGCAAACCGGGCATAGCTTTCAGAACTTATCCGGCGTCAACGCGATGTGGGAGGCATTAGCCGAATGGCTTAACCAACGTATTCAGGAAGGCGAGCCCTACAGGCGCCTTATCCTGCCTCCGCGGGATGGCTGGGTTCAGATCGGTCACACCTTGCGGCTGGCATTCCCGAATAAAGCCGATCTGCGCCTGATGAGCGAATGCCTCGAAAGCTATCCGCAAGCCGCCGATAACCCACGCCAGTTAATCGAATACTTTCATATTGTTATTCAAAGACAAGGCGTTTCTCATGCTCTGAAGGAGGCTTTTGCCGAATTCAGAGACGCATGGTTGTTGGGGCGCCGCGCGCTGTTCGATATGCCTTTCTGGCGCCTGCGTCAACGGGCGGTCGGGATATCATCTTGTATAACGAAGCATCAGACCATCATTGATATGTATGTCGACTTCGACGGTTCGCGGTGTTATTTCAGTAGTGCAGGCGAGAGAGACGAAAGCGTTTTTCATCCTACGTTATCCAAAGCCCTTAACGCCCGCGACGCTGGGAGCAGCGAAAATCTGGGGAAGGCGACGCAGACCGGTTTACTATTTTTTTATGAGATCGGGCACGGGCGCTGGAGAGCGAAACCGTCTCCCGACGTATACTCGCAACGGTTTCATATCGCCTTATCCAGTAAACATTCCGTACAGATGAGCAAGCGCCTCAACGGTTATATTGCAGAGGACGATTGGATTTTAACGGCTCAGCCGCTGAACCAAGTTTCAGCGATGGATATATTTCGTTCATTAAGATCCTCTTTAGGTATTCAGGATGATGACGTTACGCGGCCTCAGCTATACGGTGGAATACGGGTACCTGGTGGATGGCTGGGATTACCAGCGTTTTTGCCTTCTGTTGAGTCAGATACGCGACGCTACAAAATATATTCATCCCGGAATGATGGCGCAGGAATCAACGTTTCTATAATAGATGGTCGTCTGATTTCTTCTGTGTCGCTTAGTGGTGAGTTCTTCATCGAACCGATACTGGAAGTAGGAGAAAAAACGCCGCCGTGGCGGCGTCGCGCGCGCTTTTTCACCCGCGCCTTACCGCACCCGACTTTAGGCGAAGGCGCAAGATACCGGTTTGAACCTCTTTGCGACTGGTCGACGACTTCACTAAAGGCACCGATGTTTAATTTCGAAGAACTGTTACAGTGGGAAGATAGCGAAGCATGTTGCGATCATCTTCTGGAGGCGATTTACGCCAGCGGAGCCAGCGGCTGGGAAGAAATCGAGTTATTCGCGCTTCTCAGGCATGTGGCTGGCAGCATCAACGTATGGCATTTGATTCGTTGTTTACATCATGCGGGTCTGATCCAGCCACGCTTGCGCCCTGGCTGGAAAGGTCGGGCATGGACGCTGGTTAAACCTTCGTTGCTTCATATTTGCAACGGAGAAAATTCTCTGGTTATTGTGGAAGGCGCTGTCTGCGCCAGTCTGATTGATAATTTTCAAAAAGCGGTCACCGGGCTGGGTGGGGAAAGTTTCCGTCGTCGTGGCGTAAGCCTCTGGTCGCCCCCTGTATTTGGGGCCGTACTAGCTAATCCTGTTGCGTTATCTCAGCGTCTGGGATGGCCGCTTATCGAAGCCCCATCGTCATCCGCTACAGCACCGCTTTCACTGGTCACGACGGAACGCACCGCTGAACTATACGAGCCCGCGGCAGTCTGGAACTGGCGTTCAGAAAGATTCCAGCCGCATAGCTCCACGGATAAAGACGTGGCATTACTATCGCTTCATATTCATCCAGGCGGGCGAGATCATGATATCTACCGGGTCGTTTCCGGGCGAAAAACGGCGCATTATCTTTCCCGAACCGCCGCTATTATCGTCGCAGGCACGAAAAACCGTGAGCCCTTGTTTGAACGAGTTGCTAAAAACCATCTGCTATGTCTTATCAATGATTGCGGCCTGCCCGATGCGCTGGCCGCGGGAATACGGCGTCACGCGCTCAGAAACGGAGGTCCGGCGGATTCCGGCTACACCTATCCTGTCGATGACGTCTCATTCCGCTGGCTGGAATCACTGCTTCCGGGGTGTTTCTGTTCCCTCTCTCCAGACGGCGAGGGCGATACAAACCGCTTAGTTTCCGCTAGTCGCCATTCCGGTGGGAAAATACGTCCGATATGGCGAAACGGTCGGCTAACGCTGACACCGGGATTATAAGGAAAATGAAAATGAGCAAAATCCCTTGGTACCTTGGTCAATTTGATCGCAGAAATTATCAGTCTTTCCTTAAAGCCATCGCGCAGGAAACGTCTGAGGGTTGGCGTACGATCGAGAACCCTAAGAAATTGTTCCCTCGTACGGGAGAAGTTCAGTTTAACGAGGCTGATGCTTTGCCGCTTCGTAAGGGTGAATGGGCCGCTTTTCATGTTGGGCCCGGAATACGCAACAGAGCGCAGGCGAAACATGTTCGCCGTATTTATCCTTATTATGATTTATCTTCCGAGCAGTCGCTGCTAGAAGTGCGTCGCCAATTAAATTTCGATGGCATATTGACATATGGCGAACCGGGATTATGGGCTATCCGTTTTGGGCCGGATGGTCTGATTCTTGCGAATTTGGCTGAGTCGAAATCAGGTTCTCTGATCTTATCCAAAAGCCAGAACGTTTATGAATATGATTTCCATGAGGGTGGCGTGATTTCCGTATCCGGCATATCTGAAAGCGGAAAATCGTTTTATATGCCCGATGTCGATGCGTCACCGACCCGGATACATGACTGGACGCCGGATAAGCAGTATATCGAAAACGTCATTCAACTCCTTTCCTGCGCTGATTCGACAGCCGCGATCGCTTCATGGCTTCGGGTGCATATAAATGAGCAAAACGGGAAATTAACTTCCGGCGTCGATGCTCTTCTGGCTGCCGCTCAAACGCTCCGGGCAGGAGAGCTAGCTAAGAAACTGGAGGAAGAAGATTCGCTGACTCGTCAGTTTACCGAAGCGATGTTGAAGGACCAGCATATCGCCCGCCTTCTCGACCATCAAATACAAAACATTGCGGAAGAAGAGCGAGTCGCGTTGCGCGCCGAACAGCATAAGTCGCTCGATAAAGAGTTTTCTGCTGAACGCCTGCGACGTCGAGAATCTATTGAAGCGGAAATGGCCGTTTTTGAGAAGACAAGGAAAAGCGAGATCGAAGAGGAGGTCGCACAATTACGGCAGCTCGAAGAAGAAAAATTACATTCTGTTTTTGCAGAAAAGAAAACGGATATAGAACAAACACTCAAACAGGAAAAAGCGTATCTCGAAAGCGAAATTAGCTGTCTGAAAGACGCCAACGCTGATTTATGCGCTCAGAACGAAAACGAACGTCAAATATTGGCAGCCCTAACCTGCGAGCGTGAAGCACTTTTGGCGTCTTTAATGGATGCTGAAGAACGTACCGCTCAGGCGCAAATTGAACTCAAAAAAATGGATATAGCTATTGCTGAAAAAGCGCGCCGCATGGCTTACTCAGCGATCCCTGAAGTACGCCTCCCAGCGCAAGCGAGAGTCGTATCCTGCGAAGAATTCGGTCATACCGTCAGAGAGAACAAGTTGCTGACACCTGACGGAAAGATACTCATGACGCAATTTTTGGCGTTAATGTTGGCAGGAGAATGTCCATTGTTATCTGGCCCTGAAACGCAGGACTTCCTTACTGTTGCCGAATCGCTGATTTCTTCGGGCCGCTCCATCCGACAGATCGCCGATCCAACGATGATTTCCTGCGAAGATCTTTGGGTTCGTGCGGGAAATAATATCGCGACGCCCCTTTATCAGGGATTATTGTTGAGCGAAGCTTCTTGTCCCCGAACTATCCTCGCCGTCATTGAACGTGTCGAATGTTCCGCCGCACGTTTCTGGTTGCCAGCGCTGAAAGACCGATTACACGGCAGCGATTTGCCCCGACGCTTTCTGATTTGCGGCACCATTGAAAACGAAGATTGTGAAGAAGCGGAGAAAATAAAGGAACAACACCTTCGGCTGCGGATGGAAAACGTCGTCATCCGGAATGCGATTGCGCTGTCCCCTTTACATCTTTCTTTAGAAAATCATCGCGAGCTTGATCCCGGCCCGGCATCGCAAGGGGCTCTCCCTGACAAACTCGCTATCGCGGATGAAATGTCAGCCGGACGTCTGGATCTGGCAAATACCCTACGGGCGATGAGAACGGCGCATGAAGTCACGCCGCTTGATGATGAAAACAAAGCGATATATCAGAAGCAGTTAGTCGATTTATACGCAGATTTACAGAATAACGAGATATACGCCCAATAAATTATAGGAGAAGGAAATCATGTTAGATCCTATTGGTGGTTTTCGCCGTATTCAGGACTTCTTCATTTCATATATAGAAACCAGCTTTCGAATTGCCGATCCTTCAGTCGCGGCCTCAAGGCGCAATCTTTTGAATAGCAGCGGGGAATTTGCCGCGGAGCCCTACATTGAACCTGTTTTACGGTATGAATCTTCGGATAAAACGCTGGAAGCTCTGGCCGAGATGGACGGTGGCCCCCTGAATAGCTTGTCTAGCAAAGGCCGGAAGGCGTTCGTCGAATTAGCGTTATCCGGTCTGTTCGATTCGAAACCTGGTGACGAAGTCTGGCCACGTCGTTCGGTCCATGCGCCATATAGCCACCAGATTCAAATGCTGGAGCACGGTATTCGCCCCGGCTGCCCCGGCATTGTTACATCGGGAACAGGTTCGGGAAAAACGGAAAGTTTTATGTTGCCTATACTGGCTGCATTATCGAATGAGGCTGTCAGCTGGGCCGCGCCTTGCGATGGTTATCTGCAAAATCGATGGTGGAATGGCGAAAAAACAAACTGGGTTCCTCGTCGCGAAGGAGAAAAACGTCAGGCGGCAGTCAGGGCACTAGTGCTTTACCCAATGAACGCTCTAGTTGAAGATCAAATGGCGCGTTTACGTAAAACGTTGGATTCTGATGACGCGCGGCAGGTGATGGGGAATCGCTTCTCCGGAAATCGAATATTCTTCGGGCAATATACCAGCACAACACCTATTACTGGCTATGCTAGCCATCCTCGTCTCTCCGGAGTCAAATCGGAAAAAAGTCGCCGTGCCCGTAATCTTGAAAAATTACGTAAGGCGCTGAAGCGAATTGATAGCAATCAGCAGGCTGCGCGCGCATTCGACGAAAAAGAAAACTCGTCGGAAAAGACCCGATATATATTTCCTTCGACAGATGGTGGGGAAATGATGTCTCGCTGGGATATGCAGGCAACCCCGCCTGACGTTCTCGTCACTAACGCCTCAATGCTTGGGGCAATGCTTTCGCGCGAAGTCGAAGACAGTATTTTTGATGCTACGCGCGAATGGCTGATGAATAACAACGACGCGTACTTCTATCTGGTATTCGACGAGCTGCATTTAATGCGTGGTTCCGCTGGAACCGAAACCGCGATGTTGATTAAGTCGCTGATTATCAGACTCGGGCTTGACGACCCGAAACATCGCTACAAACTGCGTTTGCTGGCGTCTTCCGCATCGCTGCCGATGGATGGCGCGGATGGAGAACAATCACGGAAATACCTCCGGGATCTCTTTGCGCCCTTTGGCACTTGCTGCGATTCTCTGGATCCCGGTAGCGATAAGCCTGATTTCTGGCGTAACTGCGTCATCCAAGGAAAACCTTATATACCGTCGAAGCCAGAAGGAAAAATCACCGTGCGGCCTTTCGCCGCATTAATGCGAGTTGCTCTTGAGGGGCAGGGAAATGTCGTTCGCAATCTGAACATGACGGACGCGCTTAGTAAGGCTTTGTCTAATGTCTTCCAGGCTTTGGGCGTGAAAGCGCAAAATGGCATGCAAGGCATTAAACAAGCAGCGGAAAAAGCAGCTGCCCTGCTTACCAACGCTTGTATAGAAGAAGGCAGCGAGTCGCCGCGAGCGATGCCGCCGGGACTAATCATTGATAAGATTTTTCTGAAGGAAGATACGGATAAACAAGATGAATTGGAATTAGCATTACGCGGGTTAATGCTGGTGCGCGCACTGCCGGAATCCGGGATGGATTGCGAGAAACCCGCCAACGTTACACCAGCTTTTCGCGTACATACATTCGTCAGAAATATTGAGGGTTTCTTCGCCTCCGTATCACCGGGAGAACAAAAGGCAAAATTTGCTGATTTTTGTCTGGAACGAGGCCTATCCCACGCGCCTTCAGCCCCAGGCGGAGAGCGCGGTCGTCGTTTATTTGAAATGCTATACTGCGAAGCATGCGGCGATTTACTGCTCGGCGGTCAGAAGGGACAGAATCACGGTAAAACAATCGAATTATTACCCTCGGCGACCAATCTGGAAAATCTTCCCGAACGTCCCGGCGCTGAATATTACGATGATATGACGCTGGAGGAGTTTGCGGTTTTCTGGCCTGTAGATATAGCCGGTCGGCCTCCTGTAGGTTGCGAAAAAGGTTGGGATGTCTGGGAAAAAGCGGCGCTTAATCCTGTTACAGGCATTGTGACCATTGGGCAGGAAACATCGACGACGAATACTGACGCGGTTCGCGGGTATCTCTATTTCCAGAATCCGGTTAAACCTAAAAAAGGCGAGCCGGCGAAGAACCCTTCTGCTCAGCCTTTCTGCTGCCCTAACTGCGGCATTGACTATTCCAGCCGACCTGCCAGCAATCGTTCCAGAACGCCCATTCGCGCATTTCGAACTGGTGTGACGAAATCATCCCAACTGGTAGCAACGGAGCTATTTGAATTACTGCATGCAATCGGCGCGGAAGCAAAGAGTATTGTTTTCTCAGACAGTCGACAGGATGCGGCATCAATGGCGCTGGAAATCGAACGGCTGCACTTACGAGATCTACGCAGGGAAATATTGGTCGCCGCTTCCAGAGCGATGATTAAGGAGGCTGAAAGCGGGTACATTTCAGACGAGGATATTGAAGACAGGAAAGCCAAAGCGAAACAATCTGGAGATTACGATGAGTATATCAGACTGCATGACCTTCAAAAAAGCCAAATCGGAATTACTGAACTTTGTAAATATCGACGGATAAAAATCGACAAATTACTGGAGTCTGAAGGTGACTCAATCGGAAGAATCACATCTGAGCTCGTCGGGTTGGGGATATCACCCTATAAATATCGTTCTAATTCAGATGAGAATGATAGCGCTGTTTGGCATACAAATTTCATTAAAGAAGGGGGAACTATTGGATTCAGTGAAAGGCTTCCTTCTCATGAACGAATGAAAATAAAAACGAAAATATCTTACGATCAATCTGAATTGATAGATGATGTTATTTTCGCCAATACTTTTTTCGCGCTAGAAGAAACAGGGCTGGCATACCCATGCATCTCAGATAAAGATGACATGCCGGAAATTGATGCTTGGCTAAGGGTGTTTTCCGGCGCCTATCGTGTTAAGGAGAATAAATATTTCGATGCAAGCCGTACTCGTGACTGGTATGTTGGGAAAGATGTTGAAAAAGAGAAAGTTAAGCGCGTCGCCAGAGTCTTATTCGGTGATAGCGGGTATCAAGATGGTTTAACGCGTATCTTAAATCAACTTTCTCTGCTTGAGCATAAGGCAGGACTAATCAATATCGGTAAGTTGTTCCTCAAAATCAGTAAACCAGGCGATCATTACTGGCAATGCGGAAAATGTGGGCGAATTCACTTACATTTAGGGTTTAAATATTGTACCCGTTGCGTGAATGCACTCGACCTTGAACCCAGTGGAATTGTCGAAGATCTATGGGAGGAAAATTTTCTTGGTAAGCGCATTGTACGTGGAGAGCGAGATGGAGTTAAACGTTTCCGGCTGAACGTCGAAGAATTAACGGGACAGACGGATGATTTCTCCGATCGTTTGCGTAAGTTCAAGGGGATTTTCGTCGATAAGATGAGTGAACTTGAAAAGCTTGATGCGGAAATAGACATGCTTGCCGTTACCACGACAATGGAAGTCGGAATTGATATCGGATCACTTCAGTCGGTTTATCAAGCTAACATGCCGCCTCAGCGGTTTAACTACCAGCAGCGCGTCGGTCGAGCTGGGCGACGCGGCCAAGCGTTTTCTTTCGTTATCACATTTTGTCGCGGACGTACTCATGATGCTTACTATTTCGCTCATCCTCATGCGATCACCGGAGATCCACCACCACCTCCTTTTCTGGCGGTAGATCACGACGCTATTCCATTGAGACTTATGCGGAAAGTATGGCTTAGAGCTGCATTTAATCTTTTACGTGAAGAGGATCATAAAAACGGAACAACTTTCCCTGGCGATAAACTTGTTCCGCCTGATATTCATGGAGAATATGTTGCTACGCATGATTATTATCATAGCGATGAAACGAATTGGGCTGAACGATTGCTGGGAGCGTTGAAAGCAACTCAGAATATACATGATCGCTTTATCGAAGCGGCAACATTCGATCCAGAGCAAAGACTACGTCTTTATTCCGCAGTAAACGCGGAAAGAATAATTGAAGAAATCGCTGAATTGAACGTTAATGCTCCTGAAGAAGATATGGGGCTAGCTCGTTTCCTGGCCGAGCACGGCAAACTGCCGATGTATGGAATGCCGACTCGGGTACGCAACCTTTATTTGGGATTGCGTAAAACAAAAGGTCCAAACTCTCAGGAAGAATACGAATGGTCGACGATGGATCGCGATCTTGATCTCGCAGTTTTCGAGTATGCTCCAGGTTCGGTATTGATTAAAGATAAGAAAAAGCATGAGGTAATAGGCTTCACAGGCAATTACCAGGAACCACAGTTCCAGAACAATCGAATGTCGGATCTCTCGACGGTAGGCTCATGGCAGGAGTCATGCAGCCATGTAGCAATTTGCCCTGCATGCGGTTCCGCCAAACTGGAGCTACATAAACCTGACAATGACATTAATTGCGAGGATTGCCGAACGCCGATCGGTCCTGAGGAGTTCAGGCTTTATGTCACGCCAGCAGCTTTTCGCACGGATTTCAAACCCAAAGACGATATAGATAGTTTTATCCGTATGTCGTTGAAAACCACAGCGACAGTTTTGCATGAGGGTGTTCCAACAAAATGCGATTCTTTCACTGTACGACGCGGCGAAGTGACCATTCTTCGCCTCAATGATGGCACCATTAATGGAGAAAAGGAAGGTGAGCGATTTACTGTTGACCTGGCAAATGATCTAAAAGCACCAATACCCTTTTCTACTTATTGCCCGTCAGTTAAAGGTGAACAGGCTATCGATTCAGGTTGGTTGGAATCTCACAATAACCCGCGCTGGCAGTGTAGCGGCAAGAAAAAAAGTTTTGGGCTTGTATCCAGCAAAGAGACAGAATCGCTTCATATCGAATTAACTAAATTCGATGCTCGCCTTAATCTGGACATGGTCGCCAGATACGGCGAGTACATGAATTTGCCTACGCGCGCGGCGGCTATCAGCGCGACCCAGATATTGACGCATAAGGCAGCACTCTATCTGGATGTTTCGCCAGATGAATTCGAAATGCTTGAACCCCGACTGCATCTTGGTAAACCCATATTGCAAATCGCCGACGCGTTAATCAACGGTTCAGGGTTGTGCAGACGGCTTTCCGAACCAGTAGTCGCTGGCGGCCCGACTTTGATAGTCACACTATTGCATGAAATTCTGAAAGATCAGCACGCCTGGCCTATGGCTGATTTTCTGAAAAAGGATCACCCGACTCAATGTAAAACCGCATGTTACAAGTGCATACAGCGCTACGGCAACCGCCGGTATCACGGTTTGCTGGATTGGCGGTTAGGTATGGCCTACTTACGGGCGATGGTTATGCCCGAATTCGCATGTGGTCTGAACGCCGCCGACTGGAATCAGCCAGAGATGAAAGGATGGAGAGAAAGAGCGTTTGAGTTAGCGGAAGATGTCGAGGCGTTACGACCAGCAACGATCAAATTGTCAAAAGAACATTCATTACCTGTCCTTATTGAAATAAAGGATGGGAAAGAGCTTTGGCGAGCGGCCGTAACGCATCCCTTATGGCAATGGAGAGATGCAGAACGTGATGCCCTGATTGACTCTTTTGGATTGACTGACGGGGAGTCGCCGCTACTATTCATTGATACGTTTGAACTGGAAAGACGACCGCTGCGTGCGTTGGCGAACCTTAACAGAGTTAAAATATAGCAGTAGCGTTTATTGTTACTGGTTAATTTTTTATCCGAAGGCGCTTTCAATGCAAAAGCGCCTTTAAACTACGGCATAACATAGCGAGGTTTTCTCATGGATACACTGACTCCGGCCAAACGAAGCTATGTTATGTCCCGAGTTAAGGGAAAAGATACTAGTCCTGAGAGAATCATCAGACGTCTCGTTTATCATGCAGGGTTTCGTTATCGTTTATATGATCCGCGACTGCCGGGCAAGCCCGATCTGGTCTTTTGGGGAAAGCACAAAGTTATCTTCGTGCATGGCTGCTTTTGGCATGGGCATGAAGGATGTCGGCGACATCGTATGCCAAAGTCAAATCAGGAATATTGGTTTGCTAAGTTGGAAAAAAACAAAGTCAGGGATTCTCTACATTTGTCAGAGCTATGCGAAATGGGCTGGCGAGCTTTGGTAGTGTGGGAGTGCGAACTTAAAGAGACGGATATCCTTCTGGAAAGATTGAAAACGTTTTTAAAAGAATGATGGACAGGGATTGAGAATGACGCTGCTTTAAAATCTGTTTCATGGGTTAAAATGGTTATCAGTTTTTGGTGTTGTTTTCGTTATTTTTTAATTTGTAAATCATATAGTTAATGACGAAGTCTACCCCAGTCAGAGGAACTAAAATTCTAGAAAAGCCCGCCTCAGCTGCCTAAGGCGGGCTTTTTACATTCGGTTGTATCTGAAGACAACTAAGAGCAAGGAGCGGAAGTTCGCAGCTGTTTTCAAATGATATCAATTACTAACATTTTCGTGTTCTAATCAACGGGTAGCAGGTCAGCTCTATTATTAATAAAAATTTGCGTATTTATACGGATAGATAGTATTTTTGTAAAAAATCCTAACAAAAGCTCACTGTAATGCATGTTTTTGATAAGAATGGCACTGAACTGAGCGCAGAGTGCTCAGTAGATGAAGAAGATGGGGTTTATGGCCTAATCCTTGAGTCTTGGGGGCCAGCACATAGAAACAAAGACTACAATATTGCCCTCGATTGTATCATTGAGCGACTGATTAATTCCGATGTAGATAATGTCGTTGTGTATCTTGCCTCATCGACAGCCAGAAAACATATGCCGTCCATAGCTGAAAGAAAAATCCATCCTGGTGAATACTTCCCTCTAGTGGGTAATAGCCCTCGAGATATTCGCCAAGAAATGTGCAGTTATCAGGCTCATTTCAGCAGAACAGGCAGAAAAGAAGTTCCATCAGGTAACAGGACCAAACGAATAATGATAAATGTTCCTAAAGTCAATAGTGGCGAATTTTGGGAACCGATAATACATGGAGAATCATTAGTTCTCTTGCAACCTACAGATGATGAGAGCATTCTGAATATAAGGGTTAGTAGATTAATAAAAAAACCTTTGAGCGAGCCCACAGGATATAAAATACCAGGCGCAGTAGAGCGACTGCAAAAGGTCTATATTAGAGATCCTGCGGTGAAAGCTTGGGTCTTGCAGCAAAGCAAGGGCGTTTGTGAAAACTGTGGTGAAAAGGCACCGTTTTATTTAAATGATGGCAGCCCATACCTAGAGGTACATCACGTGATACCTCTCTCTTCAGCCGGTGCTGATACCACAAGCAACTGTGTTGCACTTTGTCCCAATTGCCATAGGGCCTTGCACTACAGTCAAAATGCGAAAGAACTAATCGAGATGCTTTACATTAATATAGATAGATTACAGAAGTGACGGAGCTCTTTTCCAAGTGACTTGCAGATGGACAACATCCGCTTTGGCATAGAGCAGACAGCCCTTGAAGATATAACTATAGTAACGATCACCACATGCAGCGGGGAAGCTCAAACTAGGTTTATGTAACCTGCGCCTACTGGTGGTCATTCTGGTGGTCTTGACAAAAATATTTTCTCTTCTAGATTAATTATCAGTCAGTTAATGACTAAGGCGATCCCAGTCAGAGGAGCCAAATTCGAAAGCCTGCTCAGGAAACTGAGCAGGCTTTTTTGCTTTCTGGCTCTGCCTGATTCGCCACTCGCCTCAAAATTCGTTATCATCCGCACCCACTTTTCCTCCGGGTTGCCTGATGTCTACGATTATCGATACTTTTATTGCCCCACCTTGCCATTCCGAGATCGAGACGCTCTATCAGGACGATCACCTGGTGCTTATCAACAAACCCGCCGGGCTGCTCAGTCTTTCGGGGAAAAACCCGCAAAATCTGGATTCAGTGCATCATCGGTTGGTTAAGACATTCCCCGGCTGCACCCTCGTCCACCGCCTGGATTTCGGCACTTCCGGGCTGATGGTGGTTGCTCTCAATAAAGCTATCAATGCGGCACTCTGCCAGCAGTTCAGCCAGCGCACAGTCACCAAAGTGTACAGCGCCCTGCTCTGCGGTCACCTGAGCGACGACGAAGGGGTCATCGACGCTGCGATAGCCAAAGACCCGGCGCTGTTCCCGCTGATGTCGATTTGTGCCATCACCGGTAAACCCGCACGTTCGCATTATCAGGTTGTGGAGCGCTTTTATCGTGAACAGGATGACGGGACGGTACTGCCATTAACGCGGGTGCAGCTCACCCCGGAAACCGGGCGCACTCATCAACTCCGCATTCACTGCCAGCAGTTGGGCCACCCTATTTTGGGCTGCGATCTGTACGGCGGCCGCCTGCTGCCAGGTACCGAGCAAACACCTCGCCTGATGCTGCACGCCAGCGAGCTGCATTTTGTTCACCCTATCAGTGAAAAGTTGATTACAGCGCGGAATGCGAGTCCGTTTTGAATACTTATTGGGGGATTTTTAGTGTTGGATTTTGAATATGCTGATTGTTTCCACTTGACGTGCAGAGAGTTCATTCAAGTGACCAATCGAAAACTTAATAAATATATTTCAGTCACGAGCATCCGCATCATTCTATTAATTCTTTAAGCATTTTGTTATCGAAGTTATGGCTCGCCCAGAAAGCATAAGCAAACACACCAATTGCCTGGCTGATTTGCATCCCCCTTTCGCCCATGCACAGCAAAGGCATTTGCGGATGTGGAGGATTACACTGTGAAACCATATTGGCTACCGTCAGGCAGCTCAATCTCAAGGCGTAGCTTGCTACCGGTTGCCTCAACATAACGTTTTAGTGTCGACAATTTCAGATCCTGTCCCGGTTTTTCCATGCCAGCAACCGATGGCTGTTTAATGCCCAACACCTGCGCCATCTCGTTTTGCGTCTTGTTCAGGCGTTCACGTAATTCAGCAAGATGAATGTTAAGCAGCATCTCTGCCGCCTTTTCCCTGGCGTTGGCAACAACCTCAGGTTTTTCAGTCGCCAACATCTGGTCAAGAGTTCTACTCATAGATGTGATTCCTTCTTATTTAACTTTTTTGCAGATGTATACAATCTCATAACCGCCCATTAATTATAGGTTAAAACCTATATAGGCTAAACACTATAAATGAACAAAACACACACCCAACATGTAAAGAATTGCATATCTTTTTGACCCTCCCCCAAGGGGAAGGTTTAGAGTCGCAGCAGGCTCAACTGACTCTTTTGGAAAGGAATCAAAAATGAAACCAGGTTTGAAAAAACAGGCGCTTTTCGCTTTGCTGGCGCTGTGTATCAGCGGCACCACAATCGCGGCCCAATCCGATGCGGCATTTCTTGCGGAGCATGGTTTAGCGGGTAAAACCACAGAGCAAATGGTTGAGGCGATCGACAGCTCAACGCAGGCCCGTCCACTGCCTTATAACGCGGGCATCACCAGTACGGAGTTAAAACTTTCCGATGGCACGCAGCAGTTCAGCTATCCGCTGGGGGATAAGTTTTACCTCTCCTTCGCACCCTGGCTGACGCAAACCCACCCTTGTTTTAACCACAGCCTTTCCGGTTGCCGGGGCGAACTTGCGAACACGCCGTTTGATGTGAAAGTTACAGACAAAAACGGCAACGTTTTAGTGCAGAAAAAGATGACCAGCCACGCCAACGGGTTCGTCGGTATCTGGCTGCCGCGGGATATGGAAGGCACGCTTGAGGTGAGTTATCAGGGCAAAATTGCCAGCGCGCCTATTGCGACACATCAAAGCAGCCAGACGTGTTTAACCACGCTTCAACTGCAAGGTTAACTTCCCAGGTTCAGCGCCGTGTCATTCGGCGCTGAAGCATTTATCGCGCCGCCCAAAAAGCCTGTTGCATGGCTCGCGTCTCCTCCATAATTTCCGGCACCGGGCCAATCAGTTCCACCGCCTTCTGGCAGTGTTCAAAGACATATTTCGACGACACGCTCATGGTCGGGTTTTCTTCATGGCTGCCTGTGGCTTCCAGCAACTGGCTTTCATACATCCCGAAAACCACCCGCCCGATATTCGCCCAGTAGGCGGTTCCCGCGCACATACAGCACGGTTCTACCGCGGTGTACAACGTGCATTGCCATAAATAGTCAGCCGTGTAATTGCTGGCAGCAATGCGTGCCAGCGTCGATTCCGCATGGTTTACCGTGTCGATATTGCACTGCTCAAGCAGGATAGTTTCGTTATCCGGCGCGACCAGCAGCGCACCGAAAGGATGGTGCCCCAGCGCAATTGCCCGCTCGGCAACGGCATTGGAACGGCGCAGATGGCGCAGAATCTGTTCTTTGCCCGGCGCAGGCCCACGTTTTAAGTCTGGCATTTCACACTCCTCTTCTATTTCGCGTCAATGCTCCACGGGAACAGGCGTCTTTGCAGCCAGCTCACCAGCCCGTAGAGCGTCAAACTGCACACCACCAGCAGGAACAGGCTGGCAAAAGCCAGGGGAATTTTGAACGACGACGTACTGAATAAAATCAGGTAGCCAAGCCCCTGATCCGCTGCAACAAACTCCGCCACCACGGCACCAATTATCGAAAGGGTAATCGCCACTTTTAACGCACTGAAAATATACGGCACTGCATAAGGCATGCGGATTTGCCAGTATTCACGGTTGCGCGGCGCACGCAGCGTTTTTGAAAGTTCCAGCAATTCAGCGGGGACGGCATTCATGCCGGTTGCGGTAGAGATAACCAGCGGGAAAAAGGAGATAAGTGTTGTGATGACCACGCGCGGCAGCATGCCTGAGCCGAGCGTCACCACGATAATCGGCGCAATCGCCACCACCGGCGTGGACTGAATCACAATCAGCCAGGGGAGCACCAGGCGGGCGAGCAATTTTGAGCTGACAATCGCGATGGCAAGCGGCAGCGCAATCACAATCGCTAGCAGAAACCCGCTCAACGCCACGCTTAACGTCGCCGTAATATGGGTCAGCCAACGCCCAGCATCCAGCGAGCTGACAGAATCAAAAATCGCGGACGGCGACGGCAGGATAAACACCGGAATCGCGAATAATCTGCACGCCCCTTCCCAGAGCAAAACCGCCGCAATCAGCGCCAGCAGTGCAATGTATTTTTCCAGAAAAGCTCTCATGCAGGCTCCTTGCGGCGGCTAAACACTTTATGGCGAATCTCCGCCGTAAGCGCATGGAACAGCGGATGGTTAAGCGTTTCTTCATCTCTCGGGCGCGCCAGCGGTACATCAATAATCTCGCTCACCCGCCCCGGCCTTGCGCTCATAACCACGATACGGTCAGAAAGTAACAGCGCCTCCTGAATGGAGTGCGTCACAAACAGCACCGTTTTGGGGCGTTCATTCCAGATACGCATTAATTCAAAACTCATTTCGTCACGCGTCAGGGAATCGAGCGCGGAAAAGGGTTCATCCATCAGCAGAATATCCGGGTCATGCAGCAAAGACCGGGCGATGGACACGCGCTGTTGCATGCCGCCGGAAAGCTCCGCCGGGCGCTTACCGGCAAACTGCGTCAGGCCCGTCATCTCTAACAGTTCACGCCCGCGGGCAATGTCTTTGGCATCGACTCGGCCATATTTGTGTTTCATCGGAAACGTGATGTTATCCAGCACGTTAAGCCACGGCAGCAACGTCGGCTTCTGGAACACAAAACCCATTTCGTCACGCGGCTCAGTCACCGGTTTTCCGTACACCGAAATCGTGCCGCTGCTCGGTTTGAGTAAACCGGCGATCAAACGCAAAATGGTCGATTTCCCGCAGCCCGACGGGCCAATAAACGAAACAAATTCATGGCGACGGAGCGTGAGATTCACCTCATCCAGCGCCGTGACCTGGGTACCATCCGCCGAAATAAACGTCTGGTTAACGTGGCTAAGTTCTATAACAGGCTGCATGGCATTCCCTTATTTAGCGAGGTAATGGCGATCGACCAGCGTTTCCGGGTTCACTTTATCGAGGGGATATTTCATCGATTTCGCCACCCACTCCCAGGTGTCTTTGAGCAGTGCCGGGTCGAATTGCCCCAGGCCGTCACGCTGGCTGATTTCATTCTCAATCAGCGGTTTTGTGACGTTAAATTCGGCTTCCAGCATGGCGACATCCGCTTCCGGCACCATCGCCTTTTGGTCAGCGGCCGCTTTGTCTGGGTGCGCAAGGCTAAATTCAATCGACTTTTTCGCCGCACGCAGGAAGCGCGCAACCACATCCGGCTTTTCGTTGATAAGCTTTTCAGAGGCGAAATAGGACAGGCCGTAACCATTTAAGCCGTAATCCGTCCACGCCAGTTCGAGCGGTTTTTTACCCACCTGCGCAAGCGTCGCTTCTACTCCTGGCCGGTTGGTTGACCACACGACAACGCCGTCAACGCGCCCTTGCGCCAGCATTGGTACCAGCGTGCCGGGATCGGCCTTGATCTGTTTTACGCTATCGGGATCGACGCCGTTGTTTTGCAGCATGATGGGCAAAATCGCGTTAGAGGCCGAGAATGTCGGAATGCCCAGCGTTTTCCCCTTCAGGCTTTTCATGTCAGTCACACCGCTGCCCTGCCAGGTGTAAATCGCGTCAGGCTGTTTTGAGTAGATGCTCATGATGGCTTTTACCGGAATGCCGCCTTCGGCCTGCGCCATCATGAGTGAGGCAATACCACCGGTGCCAATATCTGCCGCACCGGAGGCGATTTTAGTTAGCGTGTCGCTGCTGCCCCGGCCCGGTAAAATAGTGACATCGAGCCCCTCTTCGGCATAAAACCCCTCTTTTACGCCCACAAAAACAAACGCTTTATCACCGCCGTTGGGCATCCAGTCGAGCTGCAACTTTAGTTTATCGACCGCCACGGCATGCGCACTTGCCAGGGCCAGGGCTACTGCGGTGGTGAGTGGTAATAGACGCATGCTTATCTCCTCAAAGGTGGTCGAATCCGCCCGACGGGCATATGTGAAACATTTGTCACAACAACGAGAAACATTTGTTTCAAACATACGAGGAGTAAGGTTAAAAGTTAAAATAGGAAAATCTTATAGGCCTGCTAAAAAGCAGGCAATTAACAAGGAATTGCACGGGTCTTCTTTATTCTCACCGGCTTCGGGTATACCGTGTTGGGCATTAGAAACATCTCAACCGAAACGCTCGGTGCATAGAATGAGGATTCGTTATGAAAGCAGTGGTACTTGAACAAGTGGAAGGCCAGACTCAGGCCGAAGTAAAACAGATTTCCTTCCCGGCTGAAGAGCTTGGAAATGTGTTGGTCGACGTTGAGTGGTCAAGCCTGAACTATAAAGATGCCCTGGCGATCACCGGTAAAGGCAAAATCATCCGCAACTTCCCGATGGTGCCAGGGATTGATTTCGCGGGCCGCGTGGCAAGCAGCAGCGACGCCGCTTTCAGCGCGGGCCAGAAAGTGGTGCTGACCGGTTGGGGCGTGGGTGAAAATCATTGGGGCGGCCTTGCCGAACAGGCTCGCGTCAAATCTGAATGGCTGGTTCCCCTGCCTGCGGGCCTGAGCGCACGCAAAGCGATGATCGTCGGTACCGCGGGTTTCACGGCGATGCTGTGTGTGATGGCACTCGAAGATGCGGGCATCACACCGGAAAGCGGTGAAGTGGTTGTGACCGGTGCCAGCGGCGGCGTGGGCAGCACCGCTATCGCTCTGCTTCATGCGTTGGGCTACCAGGTTGTGGCCGTTTCTGGCCGCGAATCCACCCATGACTATTTACGCCAGTTAGGCGCCAGCCGTATTCTGCCGCGCAGCGAATTTGCCGAAACGCGCCCGCTGGAAAAACAGGTCTGGGCCGGTGCGGTCGATACCGTTGGCGGCAACGTGCTCGCTAAACTGCTGGCGCAAATGAACTACTCCGGTTGTGTCGCAGCCTGCGGCCTGGCGGGCGGTTTCTCTCTGCCAACCACCGTGATGCCATTCATTCTGCGTAACGTGCGTCTGCAAGGCGTGGATTCCGTAAGCGCCCCGCAAGAACGCCGCATCGCTGCGTGGAAACGCCTGGCTGAATTGCTGCCAGAAAGTTTCTACGAAACGGCAACAACGGAAATTACCCTGGAGCAAGCGCCACAGGTTGCTGAGAGTTTCATGAGTAATGAGATTCAGGGACGTACGTTGGTGAAGGTGAAATAAACCGTCTGTGAGTGTCGGGTGGCGCTAGCGCTTACCCGACCTACAACTGATTGATTTGTCGGTCGGATAAGCGTACGCGCCATCCGACATGACTTAACTATTTAAGATGGCAACACAATATTGCTGTCTGCCAACGACCCCATATTGTTGTGCATCGCACAGGCCGCATCCACTAAATGCATCGCCAGCGCCGCGCCGCTGCCCTCACCTAAGCGCATACCCATCTGCAAATACGGCTCAAGCCCAAGTTTATTCATCGCAATCACCGCCCCTTTTTCAGCAGAAAGATGCGACGGGATTAAGTAATCGCGTACGCCCGGTGCAATCTGGCAGGCCGCCAGCGCCGAAGCGTAGGAGAGGAAACCGTCGAGAACCACCGGGAGCCCCGCCGCCGCCGCACCTAACATCACGCCCGTCATCCCAACCAGGTCAAAACCGCCCACCTTCGCCAAAACATCAATACCGTCTGCGGCATCGGGCTGATTGGTTTCGATAGCGTTGCGCACCACCGCGATTTTGTGGTGCATTTTGTCACTTGGGAAGTTTGCCCCCATACCCACCACGTCATCCGGCGCGCTGTCCGTTAACACGCTGACCATCGCAGCCGCAGGCGTAGTGTTCGCCATGCCCAGCTCACCCACGCCAAACAGCGTGATGCCTTGTGCCGCTTTTTCCATGGTGAGTTTCATGGTTGCCAGCAACAACTCTTCAGCCTGTTGGCGGCTCATCGCCGGGCCTTGCGCAATATTGCCGCTGCCGCGAGCGACTTTCATATCCAGCACGCCAGGCAGCGGATCGCTGTCGATACCCACGTCAACCACATGAATTTCCGCGCCAACCGTCTTGCCCAACACGCATACGCCGGTGTTGTGGCGCGTCATATTCATCGCCTGAATCGCGGTGACGATTTGCGGGGAAATCGCCACCCCCTCGGCATACACACCGTGATCGGCACACATCACAAGAATTGCTTTGCGTTGGGTATTCAGGCCGTTTTTCATCCCGGGCATCCCCGCCAGTTGCACGGCTAGCGCTTCAAGGCGCCCCAGGCTACCAAACGGTTTTAGCAGGCCATCAATATGCTGTTGCGCGCGCGCCATGGCTTCGCTATCCAGCGGGGAGATCATTGCCAATAAAGAGTTCAGTGTTTGCATTTTTTTATTCTCAGATAAGCATGGGATAAAATTATTGCGGTGGATGGCGCTACGCTTATCCCCCCTACGAAATTGAAACCGTAGGTCGGATAAGCGCAGCGCCATCCGACGATTAACGCAACAGCGCCAGCAAGAAAACAACTTCGCCTAATTCAATAGCAGCACCCAGCGTATCGCCGGTTTGCCCGCCGAGCGTGCGCTTGAGCATCCAGCCCAGACCCCACATAGCGATCAATGTGATGCCAAATGCCAGCAGGCCCGATGCAGGCAGCAGAACGGTGCATAACCCCGCGCCACCCGCCAGCGTCAGCAGCGTTTGCGTCCCGGTTACTTTACCGATGAACAGATTTCCCAGCCCTTTTTCGCGGGCATAATTATGGCGATACATCAGCAAAACAGACGCCGAACGCCCGGCGACAGAGGCCGCGGCTAATAGCGCCAGCATATTGCCGCCGCGCAGAGCCAGCTCGCTCACCACCAGCACCTTCATCACAATCACAAAGATCAGCGCCAGCCCGCCGTGGGTGCCAAGGCGGCTGTCGCGCATAATCTCTAACATGCGATCGCGGGTTCGCGCCGAGAAAATTCCGTCGCAGGTATCGGCGAGGCCATCAAGGTGAAAACCGCCGGTAATTAATGCCAGCGCCAGAACATAACCCAACGCCGCCAGCGGTAATCCCGCCCACGGTTGCAGCAGCGTGAATATCCCGCCCGCGATGGCGCCCAGCACCAGGCCGACAAACGGGAAAGTGACGATACCGCGCACATATTGGTTCGTTTCGATGCCATCCGCCCAGCGAACGGGAACGGGAATGCGGCTCATAAACTGCAACGTGGCGAAGAACAAACGGAAGATCATTTAATTTTTACTCCAATCCCTGAAACAACGAGCCATACCTCGTCGGCGTTTTGCGCCAGTCGTTGATTGACCCGCCCTGCTATATCGCGGAAATGGCGCGCCAGGCGGTTTTCCGGCACGATGCCCATCCCCACTTCGTTAGTCACGAGGATCACTTCCGCAGGGCTTGCCGCGCACGCGTCCAGCAAACGATCAATTTGCTGATTCACCGCCTGCTCCACCGCCGTAAAATCCCAGTCATCTTCTGGCTGGCTGCCCGCGAAGTCGTACATTACGTTGGTAATCAGCGTAGTGATGCACTCCAGCAGCACCGCTTCCTGGGCGGAATTGTGCTCGTTAATAACCGTATTGAGCTCGCGATACTGCTCCACGGTGCGCCAGTGTGCGGGACGGCTGTCGCGATGATGCTGAATGCGTTGTTCCATTTCCGCATCGAAAACTTTCGAGGTGGCGATATAAATCACACGGCCAAAATCTGCTGCCAGCCGTTCAGCATGACCACTTTTGCCGCTGCGCGCGCCACCGGTCACTAATTTCATACCGCTTGCTCCTGGTGCTCGCGCATAATCTGGTAAATACGCGAAATATCAATGTGTTCACGCATTGCATCGGCCAGTTTTGAGAACTGATGATCTTTATGTTTTTGATAGTCAAACGCTTCGCCATCCCAGGCGTTTAGCCCTTTGCGCTGACGTAAACCGTCGAGCAGGCTGCGGGTAAATTCACCGCTATCAAACAGGCCATGCAGATAGGTGCCCAGCACTCGCCCGTCATGGCTAATTGCGCCGTCAACATTATGATAAGGCTGCATATTACATTGGGTAAACGTGGCAAACGCAGAGGTGTTTTCCCCGCGTGTTGTTTCGCCCATATGAATTTCATAACCCTGCAACGGCGCGCCTGAACTTGCCGAAAAAATTCCGAGCAGGTGAGTCTGAACATTGCCTGCCACGCGGGTGGTGGTTTTTTCGTTAGCAAAACGGGTGACGACATTAAGCAGGCCAATGCCCGGCATCTCACCAAGCCCGGATTCCACTTCGTCGTAAATATGCTGCCCGAGCATCTGATAGCCGCCGCAAATACCCAGCACCGCGCCGTCTCGGCTATGGTGTGCCAGCAGCGCCTTCTCGAGGCCGTTTTCACGTAGCCAGCGCAAATCGCCGAGGGTATTTTTGCTGCCCGGCACAATCACCAGGTCGCTGTTTTTCAGCTCTTCGGGCTTGCTGACATAACGCAGGCGCACGTCAGGCTGCGCTGCGAGGGCGTTAAAATCGGTGAAATTCGACATGTACGGCAGTTGCAGCACCGCCACATCCAGCTCTTTTGGCGTCACGGCATCATATTTCCCGCGATCCAGCACCACGCTGTCTTCGTCTTCCAAATCGACATCCAGCCACGGCATTACGCCCAACACCGGCACGCCGGTTAACGCTTCGATTTGTTCGATCCCGGAATAAAGCAGCGCCACATCGCCACGGAATTTGTTAATGATGACGCCTTTGACGCGCCACTTTTCATGCTCAAGCAGCAGCGCGATGGTGCCGTAAATCGCCGCGAACACGCCGCCCCGGTCGATATCCGCCACCAGAATGACCGGGCATTCGGCCAATTCCGCCATGCCCATATTGACGATATCGCGATCACGCAAGTTGATTTCAGCCGGGCTGCCCGCCCCCTCAAGCACCATCACGTCATGCTCGGACGCCAGGCTCTGGTAGACCTCGCGGATCTGCGTTTTCAACTGCGGTTTGTAGTTGTGATAAGTCACCGCATCCATATTAGTGGCGACTTTACCCATCAACACCACCTGCGCTTTGCGGTCGCTGGTCGGCTTTAGCAGCACCGGATTCATGCGCACATCGGGGGCGATGCCCGCCGCTTCGGCCTGGAAAATCTGCGCCCTGCCCATCTCTTTACCGTCCGGCGTGATGCCAGAATTGAGCGCCATATTTTGCGATTTAAACGGCGCGGTGCGGTGGCCATCCTGGGCAAAAATTCGGCAAAGCCCTGCCACCAGCATACTTTTGCCGACATCCGAGGCGGTGCCCTGAATCATGATAGCGAGGCTCATGCAGGTTCCTTTAATACGCGCAAGGCGTTGAATAATTGGGTTTCAGTTTTGCACAGCGGGAAGCCGAGTTCGGTGTGTAATTTGACCAGCCACGGCTGGACCAGGCCTGCATCATGCAGCATGTCTGCCTGGCTAAAGACCTCGCTGGGTTCACCTTCAGCCATAATTTTCCCGCCGTTCAGCACATACACGCCGTCGCAGACTTCGTAGATCAAATCAATGTCATGGCTTGAGATCACCACGTGTTTTCCCTGGGCGGCAATGCGGGCGATGATGTCAATCATCTGCTGGCGGCCAGAAGGGTCAAGCCCGGCGGTAGGTTCGTCCAGCAACAAGTAGTCCGCTTCCATCACCAGCGCCCCGGCAATCGCCACGCGTTTCTTTTGCCCGTGGCTTAAATACTGGATCGGTTTATGGCGAAAAGATTGCGCGTCGACAAGCTGAATGGCGTGCTCTACGCGGCGGCTAATTTCCGCTTCATCCACGCCCAGGTTACGCAAACTAAAGGCGATGTCGCTATCAATATCGGTATAGAAAATCTGCTGTTCCGGGTCCTGGAAGACGGTAGTGACACGTTGGCGGTGCTCGATAAGCCCGGCTTTGCTGTAATTGAGCGGTTTGCCTTGCCACAACACAGCGCCCTGCTGGGGGCGCAAAACACCGTTCAGATTCATAAACAGCGTGGATTTCCCGCAGCCGTTTTCACCGACAATCCCGGTCACCGCGTAACGTCCAAAATCAAACGTTAAGTCATGCAGAACGGTCTCATCCTGATAGCGAAAAGATAAATTTTGGGTAGCAAGCATCGGTGCGGCTCTCAAAGGTGGAAATCACCCTGGTAAAGTTTGACATCCAGCGTCGTGACCATGTGTTGATAACGCAGCAGCACGCGGGAAAACAGCATACTGACTAACATCGCAAGCGACCGGTAACCGCCGGGCAAAGTACGATACCCGAAACGCAATGACTGAGCACGGTGAATGGCCTGCGCCTCGTCCAACAGAATAAAAATAAAACGCCAGGTGAGCAGGATTTGCTCGGTGAGCAAACGCGGCACCCTTAGCCGTTTCAGCAGGATAATCAATTGCGGAAACGGTAGATTCAGTACCAGCCAGTAGGTGGCCGCCAGTGCCGCAAGGCTGCGCCAGAAAGTCTGATTGGCGATAACCACCCCTTGTGTATCAATGCCGATATAAAACGAGCCGAGCGGCACGCTCCACCACAGCGCCTGTGCCTGATGGGCGGCGCTAAAGATAATCGTCACCACGCCGACCAGCAAAAAGCCCAGCGGCACCGCCAGCCAGCGCAGATAACGCCCCGGCCCCACGCGCAATAACCAGCAGGTGAAAGCGGCGATACACAGCAGCAAAAGCGCTTGCCCCACCGGGGGAAGCGCAAAGGCCAGAGCCATCATCACCAGATATAACGCGAATTTGCGCAGCGGCGAAACGCGGCACCAACGGCTTTGGTAGCTGAGTTTATCAATCCCCAGCATGGTCTTCGCGTCTACCCCGGTAAAAACCCAGAATATAGAAAATCACCGCGGTACCCAGCGAACCTTGCAGCGTAAACAGCAGGCTTTCAATTTCGCCACTGGCAGGTTCATACAACGGTTTAAACCACGGTTTGTAATCAGGTGCGACAACCAGGATCTGGCCTTCGGCCTGATCGTCGGAACCGCCATATTCACCGCCGTGGGAGATAAAGAATGGCACAATCATTAATGCCACAACCAGGGCGAGCAGAATCAGGGTCTTTTTCATGTTATTGGCTCCTGGCAGGAAGCAACTGGCGCTTCGTTAACTGGTCGTAAATCATCACCGTCAGCAGGCCTTCAGCAATGGCGATCGGGATCTGCGTCAGGCAGAAGATCCCCATGAATTTCATGGAAGAACCGGTGACGCCAAAGTGCGGGTCGGGGAAGGCCACGCCAAGCTGAATAGAGGTCACAAAATAGGTCGTCAGATCGGCAATCATCGCGCATAAGAACACGCCGACATCGCGGCGAAAACCGGCTTTACACGCCAGTTTCCACACCAGATAGCCGACAATCGGGCCAATTACCGCCATCGACATGCCGTTTGCGCCGAGGGTCGTCAGGCCGCCATGCGCCAGCAACAGTGCCTGGAATAGCAGCACGATGGCACCTAAAACCGCCACCACGCCAGGCCCAAACAGAATGACAGCAAGGCCTACCCCCGTTGGATGCGAACAGCTACCGGTAACGGAAGGAATTTTCAGCGCCGAGAGCACAAAAATAAACGCGCCGCACAGCGCCAGCAGCACTTTTTGATTGCTGTCGTGCGCAACGATCTGGCGCAAACGCACCAGCCCAACGTACAGGCACGGCAAGAACAAAACCCACCACGCCAGCGCCCACATCGGCGGCAGAAACCCTTCCATGATATGCATGGCGAAGGCTTCCTGCGGCACGATGAGCAGCAGCATGCCCATGCCCAGGCCGCTCAATGAGAGTTTTTTAAGTAACGATTCCATGATTTTCCTTTAATGTCGGATGGCGCTTCGCTTATCCGACCTACGATTTCGGTGTTGTGGGGGAGACATCCACCAAAGTTTTTAGCGCCGCCACTGCTTATTAACCAAAATGGTCGAGAAGTACGGCAGTTTTTGGTCGTCCGGCACGTCATCAAGACTCCGCCAGCACTGCTCGCCGGGTAATGTCGCTTCCGCCATTAGCACCGCGTGGTCGATAAGTTCGAGGTGTTGCAACAGCGCTTTGATCTGCGCGAAACGCCCATAGACTTTCATCAGCACCACGCAGTCATGGGAGCGTAACGCCTGAGTCAGTTCCTGATGCGAAGCGGTGCAAGACATCACCGCCATCGATTGCTGTTCCATCGCCAGCGGAAGCTGTGCCCGAGAAGCAATCGCCGCAAACGAGGTGACGCCAGGGACGATTTCCAGCCATTCAGGGTTACCCATTCGCGCCAGCAAAAACACCCAGGTGCTGAATAGCATCGAATCTCCAAGCGTGATGAATCCCACCTGTTTGCCCTGCTCGACTTCGTGTTTCAGTGCAGCGGCGGTTTCATCCCACACCACGGCTTTTTCGTCGTTATCGGCACTCATCGGGAAGTGGCAGGTGCGCACTTCGGTGGTATCGCTGAGATATTCGCGCACGATAGAGAGCGCCAGGCTGTCGCCGCCTTTGCGCCCTGCCGGGGCAAACAGCACGTCGAGTTTGCCGATGATACGTGCCGCACGCACGGTGATGAGATCGCTTGCCCCTGGGCCCGTGCCCAGAGCATATAAACGGCCGGTCATGCTGCCACCTCGCCTGTTGCTTTTTCTAATGCACGCTGCAAATGGTTAACGAACATCGCGCGAATTTGCGGGTTTTCTCCCAGACCTTGCAGCCACGGCTGCGCTTCAATGCCCGCGTCCTGCAACTGGGTTTTCCAGGAGTCTTCTTCGTCTGACGCCATGTCATTAATGGCGTGGTCGCCTGCCACCAGCATCAGCGGCATCAGGTGAACTTTACGCACTTTTTCTTGCTGTAAACCGCGCAGAATCAGGTCGATCTCCGGGTAGCTTTCTACCGCACCAACACGCGCAGGGATCTGGCGGGCTGCCATCAAGTGATCGAGGCAGGCGTAGGCAGAAAACGCGTGGTGGCTGGCACCGTGGCCCATAAATACCACGCGCTCGTCAGGGGCAAGCGCTGGCATTTGGTTTTGCAGCGCCGCAAGCAACAGATCGTAATCGTTGAAGTCACTCAGCAACGCATTGCCCAAAACCAGGCGCTGGAAGAGATGGCTGTATGTCTGTACCTCACGGGAGATTTTTTCGAACTCATCCCCGTTAATCACGTGCAGCGATTGCACCGCGACATCCTGGTAACCGAGTTCAGCCAGGCGAAGGAGCGCCTGCGCCGGGGAGTCAATTTCCAGGTTATCGCGCTGTTTTAGCTTGCGAATAATCATGCCGGAGGTAAACGCGCGGAACAGATCGCGATCCGGGAAAGTGGTGGCGAGCGCTTCTTCACACGCCACGATATTTTTGGCACAGGTGTCGTGATAACTGGTGCCAAAACTGATAACTAACAGGGCTTTTTTCATTATTTTCTCTCTTGCAGCCAGCGCGTTACGCGGTGGCTCACATCTTCACGGTTTTGCAGCAGTTCAGGACCGTCAACCAGCGGCTGTGGGCGCGTCACTACGACGCACGGAATACCGCGCTCAAGGGCTGGATTGACCTTATCCAGATACCCGCCTTCCGCCCCGGACTCTTTAGTGATCACCACATCGGGGGAGCAAAAGTCATAGGTTGCGGCGTTAAACTCAGCGCTAAACGGGCCGCGCATCGCAATAATGTTGTCTACACCCAGGCCCAGGGCTTCGCATTCGGCAATCACTTCGCAAGTCGGCAGCACGCGCGCCAGCAGGAATTTATCCGGCAGACCTTTTTGATACGCCGCCAGCTCTTTACTGCCGGTGGTGAGCAGCACACGCGGGCCGTACTCCTGCGCCACCGCGCACGCTTCTTGCAGGTTGGCGACTTTACGCAGCAGCGGGTGCTCCAGATCGTTAAGTTCGCTGCGGCGTTGATAGCGGCTTAACGTCACGCCCACCGTTTCGCAGGCGTGGCTGATGTTGCGGCTAAGCAGTTCCGCATACGGATGCGAGGCGTCAATCACCCAGCGCACCGCATGCGTCACCAGCCAGTCGGCAATTTCACTGGCATCAATACGCCCGACGCGAATCTCTCCGGCTATGTTCCCCGCCAGCGATTTCCCGACCGCGGTCGCCACCGATAAGGTGTAGGAAATGCGCTGTTCATCGAGGATCTGGCAGATAAAGCGCGCATCGCTGGTTCCGCCGAACACCAGCACCGGCGTATTAACGTCGGATGGCGCTTCGCTTATCCGACCTACAGGAGGCAGCGCTTCACTCACAGCTCGTAGCCTCGCGGAGTAATCATCAGGCCGTCGCGCACGTAAGTGGTTTGGTTTCCGACAATCACAAGGCTCGTCATATCGACCGGCTCGAAGTCCATCTCACCGAAGGTCGTCAGCCATTTTTGCTCTTTTTTACGCCCGGCCGCTTTCACTACGCCAACCGGCGTTTGCGGTTTGGTGAAGTCGCTCATCAGCTCGAACGCGCGTGCCAGATGCCCTTCGCGGCCGCGGCTGCGCGGGTTGTAGAAGCAGATAACAAAATCAGCAGACGCGGCGGCGATAATGCGTTTTTCGATAACCGGCCACGGCGTGAGCAAATCGCTCAGGCTGATGTGGCAGAAATCGTGCATTAACGGCGCGCCCAGCAAAGAAGCGGCGGCAATACTGGCGGTGATCCCCGCCACCAGGCGTACTTCGACGTCCAGTTGCTGGCTGGTTACCAGCTCCAGCACCAGGCCTGCCATGCCGTAAATCCCGGCGTCACCGCTGCTGATCAGCGCGACGTTGTGCCCGGCCTGCGCCAGTTCAATGGCGGTCTGGCAGCGTTCAATTTCGCGGCACATACCGGTTTTGATCACCTGTTTGTCGCCGGTTAACGGCTTAACCAGGTGGGTATAGGTTTTATAGCCGACAACAATTTCAGCTTCTTGCAGGGCAGCAATGGCTTCCTGAGTCATCATGGCTTCGCTGCCAGGGCCAATGCCGATTACCGTTAACATCTGTCTATAACTCCTAAAGTAATGGTGACGCCCTGCTCGCGCAGAGTCGTGCCAACCAAATTTCCGTGGCTCAGAAGCCACGCAGCCGGTTGTGAAACGCTGCCCACGCCCACGGTTTGACGCACAAATTCCGACGCGGGGAATCGATGTTCATGTTGGGCAAGTTGTTCAACGCTAAAAACTTCGAAAGGGACTTGATGGTGCTGCGCCAGATCGAGCAGCGCACGTTCATCTTTTTTGAGGGTCACGCTGCCGATGACGCGTAACGCCAGCGGGTCAAAATGATTTGCAGCCAGTTGCTGGCTAAACAATGTCGCCACCGTTTGCGATGGTGTATCGCGTCGGCAGCCCATTCCGGCTATTACGCGCTTAGGCACCAGTTTAAAAAGTGGAATAGTTTGCGCAGGCAGCACATCGCGCAGCGTGACGCAGACCAGCGCGTCAAGCGCCGGTAGCGCCCCGAGATCATCGACCGGGATAAACCCGCGCGTGTCGTATTGTTTGGCATGGGCCGCAAAATCGCGATCCCACCACAGGCCAACGCGCTTTTGGCTCACCAACATTTGGTTGACGGTTTTTACCGTCTGGCGGAAATCGAGCAGGGTGGCGTCGAGCTTTGCCGCCAGCGTATCGAGCGCTGCCAGTTGGTTAACATCGGTCGCGGTTGTGATCACCGGATCGGAGTCCAGAATTTCCGCCAGATGGCGGGTTAATTCATTCGCGCCGCCCAGATGCCCGGAAAGCAAGCTGATGACGTGTTCTGCCCGCTCGTCCATAACCACCACCGCCGGGTCGTGCATTTTGTCGCATACCAGCGGCGCGATGACGCGCACCACAATGCCTGTGGCGGCGATAAACACCAGCGCAGAATATTGGCTAAACGCCTGCTCTACGGTTTGCGCAAAGCTGCCGCCGAAGGGAATAAACCCCGGTTGCAGCAGTTTTTCGCTGGTAAAACAATCCAGCGCAAACTCAGACCGCAGACGCTGGGCAAGCGCCACGCCGCCGGGCGTCAGGCAAAATAGCGCGACCGACTCAGGCCTTGCGGTATTCATGGCTGAATCCTGCGTCGTAGAGTTTGGAGTAGTGATACTCTTCGCCCAAAAATGCGCCGACCATAATCAACGCGGTTTTACGGATCCCCGCTTCGCGCACTTTTTCGGCAATATCCGTCAGCGTACCGCGTAGTTCCTGGCAGTCAGGCCACGTCGCTTTATAGACCACGGCGACCGGGGTATCCGCAGGATAACCGCCTTCAATCAGGCGTTCGGCAACGCGGTTAATACGCTGCACCGAGAGAAAAATCGCCATGGACGTTTGATGCCTTGCGAACGATTCAAGCTGTTCGAGCGGCGGCATCGGCGTGCGGCCTTCAATGCGCGTGATGATCAGACTTTGCGAGACTTCCGGCACGGTGTATTCCACGCCAAGCTGGGCGGCGGCCCCTAAAAATGCACTGACGCCAGGCACCGAAACAAAACCGATTCCCCGCTCGGTCAGCACTTCACCCTGCTCACGAATCGAGCCGTAAAGAGAGAGATCGCCCGTTTGCAGGCGCACCACCAGCTTTCCAGCTTTCACGCCGTTTTCCATCAGCTCGATAATTTGCTCAAGATTCAGGCCGGCGCTATCGTGACATTCGGCGTTTGGCGGGCAGTAATCGAGCAGTTCAGGGTTAATCAGCGAACCGGCATAAATCACCACTTCCGCCTGCTGCAAAATTCGATAGCCTTTCAGGGTGATCAGCTCTTTGTCGCCTGGCCCCGCGCCGACGAACCAGACTTTGCGGGTATCAAAAATTTTAGACATCGCTTCCTTCCTTGAGGCAAGAAATCAAAAAGGTAGGGTTATTGGGTTTGAAGTAATGCCCGTTGCCTAGCTTCGCGAGGGTGGAGACCTGAAGTTGCAGGCAGTCGAAATCGCGAATAGCGCACTGCTCAAGGTGGGTTAAGGCGCAGGTTAAGTTTTCATGCAGAATAAAGGTCATCACCAGACGCCCGCCGGGGACCAGGTGCGCCAGCGACCAGTCAATAAGCTCGGTCAGTTGCCCGCCGCTGCCGCCGATAAATACCGCATCGGCCATCACATCTAATTCTATCGGCGCATAACCGCTGATTATCTCCACGTTCGGGCAGGCGAAAAGCTCACAGTTTTCAGCCATTAACGCCAGCGCGTCAGGGTTGCGTTCAATCGCCGCGACGTGCAGTTGCGGGTAACGCAATGCGGCTTCCAGCGACACGCTGCCGGTGCCTGCGCCAATGTCGATAAATCGTTTTGCGGTCTGAAGTTGTAAACGGTCCAGCGCCTGGGTGCGCACCACTTCTTTGGTCATCGGCACGCGTGCGCCGCGTAAAAAGAGATCATCTTTCATTGAGGATAATTACCACGTTCATCGCATAGCTCTGCGCCACATCAGCGGCGGCCACACGGTGGATTCGTTCATCGGCTGACGAGAGGTTCTCGCCAATAATAAGAGTGGGATTCAGGCCACGCGCCAGCAGCGCCTGGGCTATCGCGTGGGGCCCGATGATTTTGTCGGTCACCATGGCCACTTTGCGGTGCGCGGCAATCGCCTGAAAATCTGGCTCGCGTCCGTGGCTGCTGGTTATCCACAGATCGTTCATGTCGACCGCCGCTTTGGCGCACAAATATTGCACCGAGCTAATGCCGGGAATAATGCGCAGTTCAGCGGGCGAGAAATTGGCCGACAGACGTTTGCCGATGCCGTAAATTAACGGGTCGCCCGAGGCCAGGATCACCACGCGCTGGTGGATGCGCCCCCGCAGCCACGTCATCAGGCCGTCGAGATCGCTATCGAGTAAGCGTGTTTCACCGCCAAATTCAGCAAATAGCGACAACTGACGTGCGCCGCCGACCAATATCTGCGCGTCGGTAATCGCGTTACGCGCCTCGAAGGTGAGATATTCCGTGGCACCAGGGCCAATGCCCACTACGGTTAGCATCTGAAATCCTGCGCAATATCAGCCACCGGGCGGCTGCTGCCTAAAATCTGGTTGTCGAATGAGAACATAATGGCGTCGCATTTTGGCGGGGACTGGGTGAAGCGCAGCATCTCTTCCACGCGCTCGCAGATGCGCGTTGCGAGCCGTTCAAATACGCCCTGAAAGCCCTGCTCGGCGATGATCTCAAGCGCACCTTCGGTGGTGTCGCACTGGCTTACGGCTTCAAGCAAGGCAAAGGGCGCGCCCATCAACGCCAGGTGCGCCACCAGCGTCTCCATGCGCCCGTCGGCAATGTGGCTGTGAGTGTGGAAGATACCTGCGGCCACTTTGACGAGTTTGCCCGGATGACCAATCAGAACGATGTGGCGAAACTCCAGACGAACCGCTTCCTGAACCATGTAGCCGACGAAATTACTCATCGTTACCAGGCAGTCGCTATCTAACTGCAACTGCTCGCGCACAAAACGTTCGCCGTGGTTTCCCGGCACCAGGATGACTTTCTCAAGGCCTGCGGCGCGCTTCATTTCCAGCTCGAGTGCCAGGGAGCGTTTCCAGCTCTCTTCGGACATCGGCATTACAATGCCGGTGGTGCCGATAATGGAAATCCCGCCCAGAATGCCCAGGCGGTGGTTGTAGGTTTTCTTCGCCCGCTCTTCGCCTTCCGGTGCGAAAATTTCAATGTCTGCGCCGCGCTCCGTGCCAATCACTTCACGCACGCCCGCCTCAATGGTTTGACGCGGGGTGCGGTTAATCGCGGATTCGCCAATCGCCAGGCCAATGCCTTTGCGCGTCACCACACCCACGCCCATGCCACCGCGCAGGGTGATCGTGCCGCTGTCATTGAGCTGGACGCGGGCGAAGATCAACATGCCGTGAGTGGCATCGATGTCGTCCCCGCCGTCTTTGCGAATCGCCGCCGTCGCCTGCTGGCCTTCGATAATCGGCATTTCCACGTTGAGGTGCAGCGTGACACCGGAAGGCGTCACGATGGACACCTGGTCGATCACATGCTGGCGCAACACCATGAGTGCGGCGACTTTCGCCGCAGCCGTAGCACAGGATCCGGTGGTGTAACCTTTGCGATAGGCCTTGCCTTTATGCCAGACGCATTCGCCCTGTTGTTCGCTCACGCAGACTCCCGCAGGCGGTAAAGCAGCGCATTCACAATGGCGGCGGCCACATTGCTGCCCCCTTTGCGCCCGCGCGCGGCAATCGCCGGTAAGCCACTTGCCACTAACGCTTCTTTGGACTCTTCGGCACCGACAAAACCGACCGGCACACCGATAACCGCGGATGGCTGCGCGCCTTTTTCCAGCAGACGGAACAGCGCGGTTGGCGCGTTACCAAAGACAAAGATCTTCTCGCCCTCTTCTTGCAATGCGAGATCTACCGCCGCCATCGAACGCGTCATGCCCTGCTCTTTTGCATGGGCCACCACGCGCGGGTCGCTAATAAAGCAGCGGCAACTGCAACCGAATTGCGCCAGCAGGGTTTTGTTGATGCCTGATAACGCCATCGTGGTGTCGGTATATAAGGTGCAGCCGCGCTTCACGCTGTCGGTCAGTTTTTCGATGACATCCGGTGAGAACCACAGAATATCCAGCCACTCAAAATCGGCGGTAGTGTGGATAACCCGTTTGATCATCGCTTCCTGAATGGCGTCGTTAAAGCGGTAATCCGGGCGTTCAGCGGCAATAATCTCGCTGATAATTTCAAAGCTGTGTTGTTCAATAAGCTGGGGTTGTTGCAAGTATTTCATGAGAATCCTTATGCGATGCCAAACGTCAGCCAGCGCAGTGCGGCAAACAGCAGCAAAGCTTGCAGGGAAGCCAACATCATGAGTTGAATGGTGCGTGTAATGTCGTCGAGGGCGATGCCGCGCTGCTCATCCCCCATCCAGGGTTTTTCTACCCGTTCGCCAAAATAGGTGTTTGGCCCGCCAAGACGGATTCCCAGCGCTCCCGCAACCGTGGCCTCAGGCCAGGCGCAGTTTGGGCTGCTGTGCTGGTAGCGATCTCGCCAGCCTATGCGCAGCGCCCGGCTGAAATCGGCCCGCAGGCACCAGGCGGAGGCGCTTAACAGCAGCCAGCTCAAACGGGCAGGAATGTAGTTGGCGAGATCGTCGAGTCGGGCGCTCACGTAGCCAATGGCCCGGTATTTTTCGGTTTTGTATCCGACCATGGAATCGAGGGTGTTGATGGCTTTGTAAGCCATCGCCAGCGGTGCGCCCCCCAGCATCAGGAAGAACAGCGGCGCAATGACGCCGTCAACGCTGTTTTCCGCCACGGTTTCTACGACCGCGCGAGTGATTTGCGGGCGCTCGAGCTGCGAAGTATCGCGCCCGACAATCCACGAGAGTTTTTCGCGGCTATCGGCAAGCGTTCCGTCTTTGAGGGCGCGGTAGACCTCAAGAGCCGCATCGCTCAGGCAGCGGGCGGCAAGCACGGTGTAAATCATCCACACTTCAACTAACCAGCCGACGCACGGATGAATGAAGTTTGCGAGGTGCAAAAGCCCCCAACTGGCGCTCAGAGTGGTGCCCACCACTACCAGCCAGAGCACACCGCCGCCCATTTTCAGGGCGCGTTCGCTTTTGCAAAACTTGCGCACCACGCGCTGCGTCACGGTGATGAGATTGCCAATCCAGCGCACCGGATGCGGCCAGTGCGGCGGGTCGCCGAGCCAGTAATCCAGCAGCCAGGCTGCCGCCCATGCGAGTAATGTCATAGATGATTCCTTGCAAGCGTGAGCCATTGGTCCAGCAAGCCTGGTCGCTGGGCGAAATGCACATGCAGATAGCTGGCGAAGGTTGCGTGGTGCTGAATGCCGCTCTGCCAGCGCGAAATCGCCACGCCATCTCGCCATTTGCAGCAATCAAAAGCGGCAGGTAATGGGCCGCTAAAGTCGGAATAATGGAATTCATGCCCGCGTAACGTTTCGCCCTTGCGGGCAAGCAGTGTGTCTACCATGGCGGTCGCTTCACTGTAGCCAAAACGCGTGAGGCGCTTGCCCATCTGGCTGTGGCCGGGCAACACGCCGCACATCGCGTGGGTTTCGCCGTTGCCGTCGGTCAACGATTCCCCCAGATACATCAGGCCGCCGCATTCGGCGTACATCGGAATACGTTTTTCATGGGCGTTGCGGATGGATTCGCGCATGCTGACGTTGGCGGCAAGTTTTGCGGCATGCACTTCGGGGTAGCCGCCGCCTATCCAAATCATCTGGCAATCGGGCAGTTTGTCATCATGCAGAGGGCTAAAACGCTGGATTTTCACCCCTGCACGCTCCAGCATTTCGAGGTTATCGGGGTAGTAAAAGTTGAAGGCTTCGTCTTCGGCGAGGGCAAGCGTGAGCCCGTCGGCTAATGCCGCGTCAGGCATACCGGGCGCTTCGCCGTGCGGCAGTTCATCCAGGCGAGAGAGTTCCAGCAGACGGTCAATATTCACCGTGTCTTCAAACTGCTGCGCCAGACGTTGCCAGCGTTCATCCTGAGGAGCATTTTCCTGAGCCGGAACCAGCCCGAGATGGCGCGACGGTAAAGCCACGTCCGCCATCACCGGCACGCGCCCTAACACCGGCAGCCCGCAATAGCGGGTGATCGCCTCGGCGAGCAGTTGATAATGGCTGTCGCTGTTGACGCGATTGAGGATGACGCCCGCAATATTAAGCGTTGGGTCAAAGTGCTGGAACCCCATCACCGTGGCGGCAATAGAGGTTGAAACGGCTTTGCCGTCCAGGAGCAGTATTACCGGGCAACCGAGCTGCTTTGCCATCGCGGCACTGCTGCAATAGTTCGGGTCGGTGCCGTAGCCGTCGTACAACCCCATCACGCCTTCGATAACGGCGACGTCTGCCTGCTGCATCTGTTTTGCGAACAGGCCGTTTAGCGTGGGAGTGGGCAACATAAACGCATCAAGATTGCGCGAGGCGATACCGGTGACGGCGCTGTGCCAGCCGCTGTCGAGATAATCTGGGCCAATCTTGAAAGGTTGAACACGCAGTTCGCGCTGCATAAGTGCACGAAGTAACCCAAGCGTGACGGTGGTTTTCCCGCAGCCGCTGCTGGTTCCTGCAATAACGAATGCGTGTTTCGCTGCCCCTGCCATAGTTGCCTTATTACTTTTTTCGGCAATAAGAGGCTGTCAGCACGCGCGCACGCGCCCGGAGGCGATACGCATCTGATGACAACTGACTTCCCACCGAAGGAGTTGTTAGAGTTGGCTGACAGGTCGGTCTTCTGGCTTAGCGTCATTCTCGCCCGCCCTTCCCAATCTTTAGATCAGTGGTTACGCGGGTTCGTCGGCATCACAGCAGCGGGGGCTGCGGGGGAATGTCACCCCCTTCCCAGCCATGTTTGAGCGACATGGCATAAACGAGTCAGTATGTCGGTTTTCCTGCATGAGGTTTAAAACATCATGCAGATGAATATGTAAAAGCTGACACAGTTTAAAAGCTAATGGATATGGAGTGTTGCGCTATAACAATTTTTACTGATTTTTTAAGCGCGGGTAAGCCTTCACGCCTGGATTTACCTTTTATTATCCGATACCTGTAATCCCTGACAGATAAGGCATTACCCCATTTATAGTAGGTGCAGCCTACCCCCTAACTTTTTAAAGGCGAAAAAAAACCGCCAGCGGCGGTTTTTAAGTAGTGATTGAAACCAGCGGGGATTACTCCGGCTTGATTTCGCCCATGACTTTAAGTTTTTTGGAAATTTCACGACGTTCTTTAGACAGTTCCGCGTTTTTGATGATGTAGTCATCAACACGGTCTTCGTAGTCGGTTTTCATGCTGGCGATGATGCCCTGGATAGCTTCAATGCTCATGCCTGGCTTGATGTAGTCGCTCAGGTTGTCGAGCAGCAGAACACGTTTTGAGTTATCACGAATTTTTTTCTGTACGTCCTGGATTTCACGTTGCAGTTTGTTTTTGCGACGGAACAGACGCACGAACTCAAGCACGTCCTGGAAAGATGGTTTTGTTGGTTCCATTTTTATACCCCTGCTAATTTCATACTCGGATTCGTTAAGACAGCCGCCATAAGGTAACCTTAATGGTAGCGGCAGCCACTGACAATGGGTCTCTTTCGCTATCTTAACCTCAATTGATGCTGAATCGAAACCAGCAATTCATATCAGGCTATGCAATTATTTGCGTAACGCGCGGCAGATCAACTGCGACAGCAATTCAAGCTGGCGTGCAAGCTCAAGACTTAACCAAACATAACCATGAATGGGGGTTTCCTGAAGTTTCCCATTTTGGCTATCTTGCATTAACTGGCGCAACTCACTGACGATTTCCGTCAGTTTTTCATTGTTCGCAGAAATGGGTGACGGGTTTCCGTCGTGTAAAGCGAGCGCTATAGACGAAAGCGTGTGCAGCGTCATCTGCTGGGTATCGCGCAGTGTGCGCGCGTTGATCATCAGAAAATGGCTTTCACGAGAGGCCCAATAGGCGTTGGCCTGTAACTCCAGTGTACACACCATATTGCGGCTTACGGTTTGTATCGCTTCGAAGATGGATTTCTGAATATGCGTTTCTTTGCTGCTCGGCCCAATCAGCGCGCGCATTCTTACTACATCCGTCAGCACACGTTGTAAGTGTTTATCGAGGCGCGGGCGCTCCAGCAGGTTAGGCGATAAACCGGCGTTATAAACACGACTGAATGCTGTGACAAAATTCGCCATTTGTATCCGCCAGTGGATAAAGGCGCGCTGCGGATAAATACTGGTAAAAAGCATAGCCAGCAATGAGCCAAAAATGACATCGCCGCTGCGCCACAGGGCAATTTTCATGTCTCCCGCCGGCGCACTCACCACGACCGCAAGGGTAATACCAATCAGTAACGCCTGATACGGGCGTTTGCCGAGCGCCAGAAAGCCGCAAATAAACATCGCAACGGCACACCAGGCCAGCATTAACGGCAATGAAATAAGTTCCAGACGCAGAGCCACCAGCCCCATCGCCGCGCCACAAATGGTGCCGCCAATACGCTCAAACGCGCGAGGCACGACATTGCCCCAAAAAGAGATCGGCCCCATGACGACCACGAGAGTGATCAGCGGCCATGTTCCCTCAGGAACCTGTAACAGGCGAACAATGAGAAATGTGAGGATAAATGCCAGCGCGATACGAACGCCATGCACCGTTCGGTAATTGCGATAGATGCGGAGCTCAAAGGGACTTAGTGATTTGTCGGGGCGCACACCCGGCTCTCCTGAAAACAAAAACGGGATTGTACCTGTTTTTCTTGTGGGGGCATCACAAAGTTAGGGGGCCTGCGCCCCCATCAGCTTCAGACTTGATCTGCTACCGGAATATACATGTCTATTTCCCAAACGCCGCTTTCGGAACCATCATTCAGATAGTGTTCGAAGCAGGGTTTGCCTGTTATCCGGTAGCGTTTATCGCCTTCTACCGCGTCGAAGAAACTTTCCCATTGTTGCTGAAAGTCATTGTTGTCGACGCGTGCTCGGGCAACCGCATACTGCCCACCTTCGATGTGGGTGACTATTACGCCTTCGCTGTTTTCCGGCACGGTAAAGTTTTCGGCAACGGAGACGACGGTGTCACAGCGGAGCTTTTCCGCAGGGACAACATCAGGGTTGTCGTAGTAAACCGCCAGCCACTCTTCGCCGACGATTTTATGCGATTTCACCCACAGGGAAAGCTGCTCAAAACCTTGATGCACCGTCTTTTCCCAAGGCCCAACCATATGAAAACCGGCTACTTTACGCTCATGAACTTGCTGCACGTTAAATTCCATATGACCTCCTGATTAGATTAAAACACTGTATGTTTATACACCACGTTATTGCAGGTAAACAATCCTTTGTCAGGATGGCGTGGTTACTTTGCGAGCATGGTCGCTTTTCGCAATTCTTTTGCCTGTAGATCTTAGTCCTGTAGATCTTAGTCCAGACAAAAAAAAGGGCCGACATTGCTGTCGACCCTTCTTGTTCAAACCTTGTATTACAGCTTGTGGCTCAGGTAATCCTTGAATCGGGACCAGGCGCTACCTTTTTTGACATCTGCCAGCGTCACCAGGGGCCAGTGCGCAATAAGTTTGTCGCGATCAAATAGCTCGATTTCGCCAACATGTTGGTTTGCGGCAACCGGCGCTTCCATCTCCTGGCTTTCGAGAACATATTTAGCTTTAATGTTAGGCACTTCGGCTTTTGGCAGCGCCAGATAGACATCCTGATTTGTGCCTACGTCTACGCTTTTTTTATCGCCATACCAGACAGTTTCGCTGCCAATTTTTCTGCCTTTATGCAGAACCTGCAAGGTATCGAAATTATCCTGGCCCCAGTGCAGTAATTTACGCGCCTGCTCTTCACGCCCCTTAGGGCTTTCCCCGCCCATCACGACGGCAATCAGGCGGCGATCGCCATCAACGCTGGAAGCGATAATGTTAAAACCCGCAGTGGCGGTGTGGCCTGTTTTCAGGCCGTCCACGTTGAGATTTTTATCCCAAAGCAGACCATTACGGTTCTGCTGAGTGATGCCGTTCCAGGTGAGGCTACGCTCGCTGTACATATGATAAAAATCGGGTTCGCCATGGATAATTGCGCGGGATAACACCGCAAGATCGTAGGCCGAACTATGCTGGCCAGGCGCATCAAGGCCGTGAACGGTTTCAAAGTGGGTATCGCGCAGACGGAGTTGCTTCACATATTTGTTCATCATCGCCACAAATTGCGGCTGCCCGCCAGCGACGTAATCGGCCAGCGCGACACAGGCATCGTTCCCTGAATCAACAATCAAACCGCGGCTTAAATCACGCACCGTTAATCTGTCTCCCGCTTTGAGAAACATCAGCGAAGAGCCGTCGAACACTGGATTGCCTTTCGCCCAGGCATCTTTCCCGACCGTGACCATATCGTCCGGCGTGATGCGCCCGCTATCAATAGCGCGATCGACCACATAGCCGGTCATCAATTTGGTAAGACTCGCCGGGTTGCGTCGCACGTGTTCATTCTGCGCAGTCAGCACTTGCCCGGTGGTGTAATCCATCAAAACCCACGACCCCGCCTGGATTTGTGGCGGTGGTGGCGCATTAACAAAGGAATCGTCGGCAAAAGCGGAGTGAGCAGAAAGTGACAACAGTGAACAGACAGCAAACAGACGGATCTTCAACGATATACCCTCGGTGACAATAAATTCAGCCGCCTCTTTTACTGGAGTTTTCGACTTTTTTCGCAATTAAATTGCAAAAAGATATGAACAGAGAAATTTACCTCCACCTTTTGCAGGGTTTCCCTTATGGTGCAGGCAGCCTGCTAATGGTTTACCATGAGCATAGGCACCATCATAAAATGTCGATTGATTCATGGAGAGAGTTTTAGTGGGATTTCAGTTTAATAACAACATGTTAAACAGCACTCAAGGGCGGGTATAAATCGTGAATAATTCAGAACAACAACCTACCTTCCTCTTTCATGATTATGAGACAGTGCCAGAAAACCCTTGCTACGACTGACTTCATGAAACGAATTGGTTAGTTTGGTACGCAATTTGGTACACCGCCTCGATTTCATCACTCAATTAACATCTCGCTCTCTTCTACTATATAGAAGAAAACTTTTGTCCCATCCATGCCCCATCACATCACCGGCACATCGTCGGACTCTCCACTACAGGCGTCGTTAAGTATCCATGTCACAACGCCGAACACGCCGTCATTTTCAAAATATTCATCCATTTTGAATTTCTGCTCTGGCCTGTTGATGTCTTCCAGATCCACACTCGGCAGGGTCTTGTACCGCAGAACGCGAAACTCATCGTGTTTATATCAACGCAAGGTTTTCTATCATTTTTTTTCTGCTCCATATATCATATGGCCATAATTTCTCCTTATCTTTATTCTTTGGTGTGCTATGAAATCTGTTTCTGATGTTCTCAAAAGGGACAATAATAACTTTGACTTATTGCGGATTTTTTGCGCTATTATGGTAATATTTGCCCATAGTTACTATCTATCTAACGCCAATGGAGCTCCGGAGCCACTACAGTCATTACTGCCATTTACCTATACAGGCTCAGTTGCAGTAAAAATATTTTTCTTTATAAGTGGCTTGTTAGTTACAAACAGTTTAATTTCAAATAAAAGTACAATTCATTTTTTAGTTTCACGTTTTTTTAGAATATATCCAGCATTTATATTTGTAATTTTATTTACGGCTATTGTGGTTGGGCCTATCGTAACAAGTTTAGATATTGCCAGTTATTTTTCAAATCCACTAACAGTCGATTACATTAAAAATAGCTCAGTTTTTGATATGGCTTTTATGCTACCAGGTGTATTTGATGCCAATATATACAAAGGATCAGTAAATGGGTCACTTTGGACAATACCATATGAGGTAGCATCATATGCTGTTTTATTGGGATGCTTTCTGTTAACAGAAAATAAAAACAAATACATATCATCATTAATATGTTTAATTGTAATCATCTCACCAATAACTGGTTGGAATAGGTTTTTATTTATAAACTCTGACAATGCAGATGTATATTTGATGGCACCATGCTTTGCTCTCGGTGCATTATTCGCAATTCATAAAGAAAAAAATTAGTTTCACTTCACATTCCAGCCGGAATCGCAATATTATATTTCTTCATCTCTAGTGAAATCATAAAGCACCTGCTTTTTTATTTTTTCATATGCACCTCGGCCCTGTATTTGTCATCACTAAAAATAATACGCAGAATAAAAGTAAAACATGACATATCCTATGGCGTTTATCTATGGGGGTTTATGATTGAGCAGATTGTTTATTATTACCTTCCAAGCCTTTCATTGCATTTGAATCAGGCGCTCTGTATTATCCTGAGTGTTATTTTTGGGTATTTATCTTTTATTTTAATAGAAAAGCCATCCATGAGAATTGGTAAGATTATTTCCTCAAAAATTTCATAGATTAATCATTATTAATGGGGCGCGAGCCCCACTGTTTATAATTAATTTATGCCGCTGTTGTTGCAGAAACCTTCCATTGACCTGAAATGTACGTCCACTTCCATGGTCCCGGGGTGGATTGATTCAATAACTCCCATTTTGTTCCAGGGGGAATACCGAAGTATCACCGGTTGGAGTGCTAACTGATAAAACCGTCATATACCCTGACTCTAATCTGCAAAGGGCTGTCCAGGAATTGTTGCCAGTAACGCAATAAACACCGTCAAAATCAATCTTTATGACCCTGCTTTGTGCCTCTCCCCATCTTATTCTGTTAGATGTATAATCTGGCATGACTGTGCCATTCCTTGTTAATGTCGCATCATTTAAGTAAACATACTTGCTGGCCACACTGCCAGTGAAATCTGAGAAGTGACATGCATCAAAAGAAACAAAGCAAGATTGTAAGTCTATAGCCTCCCCCCTCCATCAAGAATATTTAATCCCCTAAAGGCCGAAACGGAGACCCTGCTTCCATTGAGTTCAATAATCTTACCTGTAACACTCTCACACCCACAGCCAGAAAGTGAAACACCCGTACAGTCTTTTAATCTATATGCCGTACCATTTACAAAGTCAGCCGCACAACACGTAAATGAACTATATGTGATATTTTTAAGGTCATATGCAGTATTTGAAACATTGCGGACATACATATTACTAATATGAGGTTCTGATTTTGTAGAACATGGAAGTACACGAAACATCACGCATTTAGACAGATGCTTAGCGCGAACTTTGAGAACAAAGGTCACAGTTCATGAGAGTTCGCGCTAATTTTTTGTCACATCCATGCCCCATCACATCACCTGCACATCGTCGGACTCTCCACTCCTGGCGTCGTTAAGTATCCATGATAACTAATCAAACCACCCTTCTTATATATTTTATCCTACCTATCACGGAGCATATTGATAACGATGCAATGACGGTAAACGTAAATGAAAAAACATAAGACGCAAAAGGCATGGATATATATAATTTAACCCATGGAAATATACATAAAATCACAGATACGTGAACACAATAAATCCCTAGCGATCTACTTGATATAACACTGGTCACTGAGCTAGATTTATCAAATGACAAGAGGTAATAAAAAATAGAAAGCGATTGCATTGCAACCAGTGGGCTTGTGTATTCATAATACTCCTCTGAAGGAATCCCTGTTTTTGCGGAATTAACAATAGTCAAAGCTGAAATCGCACCAGTAAATACTGCGAAAAAAATAAGACATATGTTTTTATTAAATTCAAACCTAGTATTGATGTCTCTAATCAAAGCCCCGGCGAGAAGATAAAACACGTAAGTAGAGAACTGACCAAGATAGTATCTATTTATAACATCAACACCAATGTATGAGCCACCAAGAATCAAACAAGTAAGCCATAGAGACACATAAAAAATCTTGTCAGATAAAGATGAGGACACATACCATCCTGACAAAATAGGAACTGTTAGATAAACGCCTACAATTAAGTATAAGTACCATAAGTGGAACATCGGTGGTTCAATAAGTATTCTGATAAATGAAATTATTGATATCGGCGCATCTCCTACTATAGAAATAAAGACCACATAAAAACCACCCCAAAATAAAATAGGTGGAATCAATCTTGAAACCCTTTTTTTCATGAAAGTTATTACACCGACCGGCTTCCCTACCAGAAGGTATCCAGATAGCATCAAGAAAAGTGGTACGCACGGCCTCATTGCTGCGCCAATTACCGCAAAAACAGGCCAGTAACTAGAAATGTCGTGGAAATACTGCGAGTTTATGTGCAGTATAACCACCATGATTGCTGCTAATGCTCGTATGTTGACTGCTTTTTCATCCATTCTTATTTTCGCCACCAGAATTTTTATAGATGAAATGCTAAACAATATTTTAGCAAGTGCAAACAAAATATATTAAAGAATGCTACCAGTAACATGCCATGTGTTGTCAGCTAGCCATATCCACTTGTAAGGGCCGGTTACGGATGGGTATAACAATTCCCACCTGGTCCCTGCTGGGTAGGTGTTTGCATCACCGGTTGGCGGATTTTGAGAAAGTACAGTTATCACTCCACCTTCAACCCGTCCAAGCACAACATAAGTGGAATTCCCAGCTACAGAATATGCTCCTTTTTCATCAGATATATTTATGATTGATTGCACTACTCCCCATGCAATACGATCATTTGAATGATCCGGGAAAATTGAATTATTTGAGTTAACAATAGCACCATCAAGCTTAGTATATTTCGGAGAACTCCCATCTGAGTAATCAGGTAAATAAGAACAATTTACATCAACCGCAGATGATAAAATAATTAACGACTCCTTCTCTCCACGCTTTGGATTTACAGACCTAAAACTATCTAAGAATACCCTCGATCCTTGGATATCAAATTGTGTGCCTGTAACGCTCTCGCATCCACAGCCAGAAAGTGAAACACCCGTACAGTCTTTTAATCTATATGCCGTACCATTTACAAAGTCAGCCGCACAGCACGTTAATGAGCTATATGTAATGTTTTTTAGGTCATAAGCAGTATCTGAAACATTGCGGACATACATATTACTAATATTATACGTGGTACCGCCTACATCAATTTTTACCCCTGTCGCAACATCCTTAATTGTAATATTTACCAGGTTTGCAGCCAGCTATCAGAAGTGCGATATCCGGTTTGTACGTTGTGTATATATAAACCTTCAAGCCTGACATCGTAACTAATAGCGCTATATACCCCGAATTCACTAGGCATTGTCGCTGTACACAAAAGGCTAAGAACTATAATGCGCGTACTGCGCGTCTGATTCCCGTCAAGATTGCCCGCCGTGTCACTGTCCATATCTACAGCGGCGATAAAGTCTTTTGAGAAGCTGTGCGGCACTCCCTGCCACATGCGATCCGGAACGGTTTTAATATCGTTACCTGTTTTAATTAATCCACAGGAATCCATACCGCCCCCCTCCAGCGTGACACGTGGAGGAACGATAGCGCCATACTTAATATCGTAAAATCCATTGAGCCTTAATGTACCTCCTTTACGGCTGGCACTTACCGGGCCAAGTGGTTCAGGTAAAACTTACAGCGCACTGCTCATCGCCAACCTACCATGTGGCACCCTGCTATACGCAGCACCACAACTCCAACCGTCAAGTAATCCTGAACAGTTGGAACCTGTAAGCGAGCCTTACAAGTTGCCAATGCAGGTAATAGTTTTTGATTCGCACGGCACGCTGCGTTTCAAGGAAAACCAGATCGTCAGAAAGTTACTGGATTTCTCAACGGCGCATGGCTATGGATTGAATGAGATGGCGCTAGATGATTTTTCCGACGACGACCGCATGCAGTTGGCGCAACTAATAGGATACAGCTTGAGCGGTTACGGGACCCTGTCGTATGTTTCCGATGAATCATATTGTCGTGATTCGGCATCCGCACCAAATCCAGAAGTGTCATAAATAACCCACAAAACCATTTCCACACACAAAATAGCTCACATGTAAACCACGAGCCACATCACAGTTTATCAGTGAGCTAATCAGCTTAGATTTTCAGATTAAAGACTATATATGACCGCCGAGTGCGGTTTTTTTTACGCCTGGAGGAAACCAATTGAAGCGAATTTTACTGATAGCAGTGCTGGCGATAACCGGTTGCACAGACCCAACTGAAGCAACAAACGTATTGGCGAATAGCGGATTCACAAACATCAGAATTGAAGGTTACTCATTCACAGGGTGCAGCGATGATAACGTGTACCGCACTGAGTTTGTCGCAACAGGACAGAGCGGTAAACGGGTGAAAGGCGTCGTCTGCGGTGGGTGGTTTAAGGGTTCAACAATTCGGTTTAACTAAGGAAAAATTATGATTAGCGAAACAAGTCCACTTATTCAAGAAAGCGAAGTGATGAACGTCCTCGGGATTTCTTCACGCCAAACCATCTGGAACTACACGAACCAGCATAACTTCCCGAAGCCGATCAGGACTAGGCCAAAAGCCTATCTCCGGGAAGCGGTTAACGAGTGGATCATTAAAGGCGGAGTCAACCAAGCTTCTTGATATGCCAGAACAGCTTATCAGCATGGACTTCGTAGCCCTTGCTGTGCTCTTTTAGAACAGTCCAAACCTTTTCAGTTAAATCAAACTCTTTCCTTTCCGAAAGTCTCAATTCAGAAACCCTAGCCCCCCAAAGCATCAACATCTCGTGAAGCAGCTTATTTGATGTTGCCGCTCTGCTTCTGTCAATTGCTAACCACACTTGAGCAAGTTCTGTGTATGTCATAACCCGGTTTCCGACCTCAGATCTTGATCCAAAGTCTCTGGGCTGGATACTCATAATTGAGCAATTATCAATAACCTGACGCCTCATGCACCAACTGATTGCAGATCGCAATTGAGTAAGCATCTGCTTTGCGCGTCGGCTATTAGCTCTTTCCTCTTGAGTAAACAGGTCAACCCATTGCTTGACAGTAATAGAGCAAATGGGCCTTCCAGGAAATGAGTCATGCAAATGTTTAATAACTGTTGACTGGTATAGCTGAACCGTATTTGGTCGTAGCGTTGCTTTGACGCAGTTCTCCTCCCAATAGTCCAGACAATCAGCCAGAGTCATTGACTCATTCGCAGACCTTTCAAAGTGTGTGCGCGGGTCTATCCCTTTGTCATAAAGGATTCGCAAATCGGCCGTGATACTGCGAGCCTCTTTTAACTGAATTGCGGGGTATCTGCCAATGCTCAACCTTTGAGCCTTTGCTCCCCATCGGTATCGGTACTGAAACAGAATAACTCCGTTAGGAGATATGCGCACACTGAGCCCTTCAGCATCAGATACTTCTTGCGGGCCGGAATATGGTTTACCATGTATTGAGCGAAGTTTAGTGTCACTGAGAGCCATAATAATTTTTGGTACGCATCAGAAAGTGGATTTGGTACCGTTCTGGTACGCAATATCACATGGACTAAAGTGGACAGTAAACAACATTTAGGAACTTAGATTGACGTATAAAGAGGTTATTTAGTGATATTTCAGTTTAATAACAATACGTTAGATAACACAATTGGACGGAAATAAACATTGAATAATTCAGAACAACAACCTACCTTCCTCTTCCACGATTATGAGACTTTCGGCAAAAGCCCGTCGCTTGACCGCCCTGCGCAATTTGCTGCTATTCGTACCGACGCTCAATTCAATGTTATGGGTGAGCCTGAAGTTTTTTACTGCAAACCTGCGGATGATTACCTCCCTCAGCCCGAAGCGGTGATGATAACCGGCATCACGCCGCAGCAAGCATTGGCGCGCGGTGTCAATGAAGCCGATTTTGCAAAACGCATTCATAGCATTTTTACTCTGCCGAAAACCTGCGTGGTGGGTTACAACAATGTGCGTTTCGATGACGAAGTGACGCGTAATATTTTCTATCGTAACTTCTACGATCCGTATGGCTGGAGCTGGCAGAACGATAACTCACGCTGGGATCTGCTGGATGTGATGCGGGCCTGCTACGCCCTGCGCCCGGAAGGGATTGTCTGGCCTGAAAACGACGATGGCCTGCCAAGTTTCCGCCTCGAGCATTTGACCAAAGCCAACGGGATTGAACACGCCAATGCTCATGACGCTATGTCCGATGTATACGCCACGATTGCCATGGCTCAGTTGGTCAAAACGCGCCAGCCACGCCTGTTTGAGTATCTCTATAGCCACCGCTCTAAGCACAAACTCACCACGCTGATAGATATTCCTCAGATGAAACCGCTGGTGCATGTTTCCGGGATGTTCGGCGCCATGCGCGGGAACACCAGTTGGATTGCCCCTGTGGCATGGCATCCGGATAACCGTAATGCGGTGATTATGGTCGATTTAGCGGGCGACATTTCTCCCCTGCTGGAACTCGATGCCGATGCGCTGCGCGAGAGGTTATATACCCCGAAAGCCGCGTTGGGCGATGCGGCTGCAGTGCCTATTAAACTGGTTCATCTGAACAAATGCCCGGTGCTTGCTGTCGCAAATACGTTACGCCCGGAGGATGCCGATCGCTTAGGCATTGACCGTAAACGCTGCCTCGAAAATCTGAAATTACTTCGAGAAAATCCGGCGGTACGTGAAAAAGCCGTGGCTATTTTTGCCCAAGCAGAGCCTTTTGTGCCCTCCGATAATGTCGATTCACAGCTTTATAACGGTTTTTTTAGCGATGCTGACCGTGCCGCAATGCGGATTGTGCTACAAACCGATCCGCAAAATCTGCCCGCGCTGGATATTACTTTCGTCGATAAACGTATCGAGAAACTGCTGTTTAACTACCGGGCTCGTAACTTCCCAGGCACATTAGATGAAGCTGAACAGCAGCGCTGGTTGCAGCATCGTCGTGAGGTCTTGTCTCAGGAAGCGTTGCAGGCCTACGCGCAAGAACTGGAAGCGTTATATAACCTGCATGAAGGCGATAAAGAAAAGACGGCGCTGCTGAAAGCGTTGTTTGAGTACGCGCAGTTTTTAGTGGGGTGATATAGCAAAAAGGCCGCTTGCGCGGCCTTTTTAGTCTTTAGCTATTACGCTAAATCTTCGTTGAACTGTGGCACCGGGTTACGGAAGCGACGAGTTACAAAGGCCAGATAGGTCAGGCCAATAGCCGCCCAAATCAGCCCCAGAATCATCGAGCTTTCTTCCAGGTTAATCCACAGTGCACCAACCGTCAGCGCGCCACAGATTGGCAGCACCAGATAGTTGATGTGATCTTTAATGGACTTGTTGCGCCCTTCGCGAATCCAGAACTGGGAAATCACTGACAGGTTTACAAAGGTAAACGCAACCAGAGCACCGAAGTTGATCAGCGCAGTAGCTGTCACCAGGTCAAATTTCACCGCGAACAGGGCAATGATACCCACCAGCACAACGTTCAGTGCCGGGGTGCGCCATTTCGGATGGATGTAACCGAAGAAACGCTCCGGGAATACGCCATCACGACCCATCACGTACATCAGGCGAGAAACGCCCGCATGTGCCGCCATGCCAGAAGCCAGAACGGTTACGCAGGAGAAAATCAGGATGCCGAACTGGAAGGCTTTGCCCGCCACGTAAAGCATGATTTCTGGCTGCGATGCATCCGGATCTTTAAAGCGTGAGATGTCCGGGAAGTACAGTTGCAGGAAGTACGACACCACAACGAAGATCGCGCCGCCAATCAGGGCAGTCAGGAAAATCGCTTTTGGAATCACGCGGCCTGCATCTTTAGTTTCTTCAGACAGCGAGCTAATGCCGTCAAACCCGAGGAACGAGAAGCACAGAATCGTTGCCCCAGTGATCATCGGCACGACGTTCGCATGTTCTGACCAGAACGGTTTAGTGCTGGTCAACGTGCCCGCGCCTTCGCCGTTTGCCACACCGTAAATAACCAGACCGGTGATAACCACCATGACGGCCATTTGCAGCACAACAATCAGGCTGTTGAAGTTAGCCACGGTTTTGATGCCGCGCAGGTTGGAGATGGTCATAAAGCCAACCAGCAGCACCACGAAAATCCACGACGGGATAGACGGCACCAGGGCTTCAAAATAGATTTTTGCCAGCAGGATGTTGATCATCGGCATAAACAGATAATCAAGCAAAGAGGACCAGCCCACCATAAAACCAACCACAGGGTGGATTGATTTTTGAGCATAGGTATAGGCGGAACCCGCTGATGGGAAGCGGCGTACCAGCTTTCCATAACTTAACGCGGTGAACAAAATTGCCACAAGGGCAAACGCGTAAGCCGTCGCGACATGTCCGTCGGTAAGGCCAGATACAATGCCAAATGTATCGAACAACGTCATAGGCTGCATATAAGCCAGACCCATCATGACAACTGGAAGCAGCGTCAGGGTTTTACGAAGTTCAACACGTGAAGATGTACCTGCAGTGACGTTAAGCGACATGGTCATTCCCCCAAACGGCGGATACATGCGCAAAAGCAAAAAATTGCCCCATCTTAATTTCCTCGGCGACACGACTGTCGTTTTTTAAAAGCTAGTATCTATCCGGTACGAAGCCCGGCCTCTTGGATTTTTTGGCGGATGCCTGTTTGACTACTTGAACTCAATGCAAAAAAATAACCGACGCGTTTAACGTCGGTTTTTTGTTCTCATTTAGTGAGGCGCGTATTTTGCACCAATTCGAGGCAGGATGACAAGATGTTGAGGCCTTCATTAACAATTTCTTTTTCGGCCGTTAGCGGAACAAGAAAACGGATGACGTTTGCACGCACGCCACAGGACAATAATACCAGCCCCTGTTTCCCCGCCTCTTTAACAAGTGCTTGAGTTAATTCTTTATTCGGACGGTGACTATCACGCTCCTCAACCAGTTCCATTGCAATCATTGCTCCGTAACCGCGCACGTCGCCGATGCAGTCAAATCGCTCTGCCATCTCTTGCAAACCGCGGGTGATTTGCTCCCCAATAGCTTGCGCGCGCGCATTGAGATTTTCTTTCTCTATTATCTCGGTTACGGCAAGCGCCGCCGCAATCGCCACGGGTGAACCTGCGTAGGTGCCCCCCAGCCCTCCCGGCATCGCTTTTTCGAACAATGATTTCTTGCCCACCAGCGCCGAAAGAGGGAATCCGCCCGCAAGGCTTTTTGCCATGGTGACGAGATCCGGCTCAACGCCGCTGTGTTCAATCGCAAAGGTTTTACCGGTACGGCAGAAACCACTTTGGATTTCGTCGGCAATCAGCACAATACCGTGTTTATCGCACAGCGCTCGCAACTGCTTCATAAAGGAAGGCGATGCGGCATAAAAGCCCCCCTCCCCCTGCACCGGCTCAATAATAATGGCGGCCACTTCATCGGGTGAAACATCAGCGGCAAAAATCCCCGCAAGCGAGGCCAGTGCTTGTGTGTCACTTACGCCCAGGTAAGCCGCCGGATACGGCGCGTGATAGATCCCCGCCGGGAACGGGCCGTAGCCTTTTTTATAAGGCTGAACTTTACCCGTTAGTGCCATGCCCAGCAGCGTGCGGCCATGGAACGCGCCACGAAACGCGATAATGGCCGAACGCCCAGTCGCAATACGCGCAACTTTAATCGCATTCTCAACCGCTTCTGCACCCGTCGTGAGGAACAGTGTCTGGCAGGGTTCGCTTATCGGCACCAGTTTATTTAGCCGCTCGGCAAGTTCAATATAGTTGCCGTAAGGCGTCACCTGAAAACAAGGATGGGTAAATTTTTCAAGCTGTTGACGCACAGCGTCAATAACTGCGGGGTGATTATGCCCGGTATTAAGCACCGCGATACCTGAAGCAAAATCAATATAGCGTTTGCCTTCCACATCCCAAATTTCGGCATTTTTCGCTTTTTCGATATAGACCGGCAGCGCATTGCCAACACCCTGTGGAACTGCCTGCTCTCGCCGTGACTGCCATTGCTGATTGGTTTGCTTCATACAGACTCCTTGCGCACAAAAGCCTCTACAAAACAATGCAGAGGAGAAAATTTAAACGCGAAGACACTTTAAGAAGAGATATCGATCCACTATTAACCATAGATGTGACAATTCAGCCCCGCCAGTCACCCATTTGTATTATTTTGCGTGGTTCCGTAGACCACGGCGATTTCAGGGCTGGTCACGATTTGCTCGCGCCACCATTCGCTGGCGAGCCCGGCGGTTTGCTCATTCCAGCCAATCCAGACCGGGACAAATGGCACATGGGAAACCACCTGTTTTTCCACCAGCACGCCGCTTTCGATAAACCGCTGGGCCATATAACGCGGAACGTAGCCGCAGCCTATACCGCTGATTTGCAGCTCGAGTTTAGTTTTGAAATCAAAAACGGTAATTGCGTCCTGATCTTCGAGCAAATGCATTGAACGTGAGGGCTCAAGCCGCGAAGTGTCGCCAACTATCACGGCCCGGCTGCGTTTAACTACGCGGCGCGTTAACGGTTCTTCCGCTTCCGCAAGGGGATGATGCGGAGCGACCACAAATACACTTTCGAGCTGGCCCAAAAGCGTAAAGCCAAAGCCGCTAAGCGAGGGGGGATCGCTCATCGCCCCGACGATAATATCGGCTCGCCCTTCGGTGAGGGCCTCCCACGAACCGCCGAGTACACCGTTGATAAATTTCAGGCGCGTCACGCTGTAACTTTTGTAAAAAGCCTCGATAAGGGGCGTGAGGAGCGAAAAAGGAAAGGAATCATCGACGCCAATCACCAGTTCGTTTTCCCAGCCCTGGTGAAGTTTAATGGCCTGCTGTTCAAGTTCGCGTACGGTATGTAGCACTTCGCGACCTTTTTCCAGCAGAAGCTGACCCGTTCGCGTAAAACGCGCCCGGTGGCCGGAGCGATCGAGAATTTGGATGTTGAGATCGTTTTCGAGTTTTTGAACGGTATAACTGAGCGCGGACGGCGTTTTAAAGAGCTTTGTTGCCGCCGCAGCAAAGCTCCCTTCTTTATCGAGGGTATCGAGAATTATCAGCACATCCAGCAGTGGTTTCATACTCGTTCCTGGCAGTCACGAGTAACGCCCCACAGCCTTACTGCATGGGCATTACCAGCGGGTTTGGATATTGATATTCAAACCCAAGTTCGTTGCAGATACGGTTGCCATCCACCAGCTTACCGCGGCCATTTTGCGCTTCAGTGCGAAACACGGGCGCATCAAGATTCATCTGACGCGCCATCAGTGAATAAAATTCGGCACGCGTTGGGTGATCGGGTGCACATAAATTATAGATGTGACCGCCCTTAGGAGCCTGCAACAACAGCGTAATTGCTGAAATAACATCTTCAAGATGTACCAAATTGACGCCGTGCGCACCATTTGCCACATCGGTTTTACCCGCCAGAAAGCGCCCCGGATGGCGTTCAGGGCCGACTAAACCTGCCAGGCGCAAAATATCCACCGAGGTACCCGGTAAATCATGCAGCCAGGATTCAAGCTCTTTAAGCACCCTGCCACTGGCGGTGACCGGCTCAAGCGGCGAGGTTTCCCTTACCGTTCCTTCCTTTTCGCCGTACACCGAAGTAGAGCTGGTAAAAATGATACGCGGGATGTTGTGAGCTAAAGCGCTGTCGACAATTTCCTGCACCGCTTGCAGGTAAAAATCGTCGCCTTCGCCGGTGCGGCGGGCGGGCAGCGTGATGACCAACGCATCAACATCAAGCAGCGCATCGAGATCGTCGCTATCGCAAACCAGTTCAGGGGTGAGTTGCAGTTGATAACTGTCTATCCCGCTCATGCGCGCGGCTTCTACGCCGTCGAGCATGGTTTTACTCCCTGTGACTTGCCAGCCTCGCGCTGATAAAGACATCGCCAGCGGCATTCCCAGCCACCCTAACCCGACAATCGCAACCTTTTTCATAACCTGACTCCTGGATTGCACCTGCATTGCAATATATACCCTAAATAATTCGAGTTTTGGGTAGGCGGCAAGGGAGCAAACTTCCAGGAGCTTACTAAAGTAAGTGACTGGGGTTTGTGAGTGCAGCCAACACCCCCACAACTTGAAGTATGACGGGTATAAGGCTACGCCACGATGGACGAACTGACAATCAGTGCCGCTAAACAGAATATTAATTGCCAGGATAAAAAGCTCTTGCACTGAATGGCGAATCTGGTTTAGGTTAATTGCACACACATGAATAACCATTCATACGAGAATTTTATGACAAGCGTTCAATTTACTAACCACCATCATCACCATCATCCTGACTAGTCTTTCAGGCGATGTGTGCTGGGAGACGAAAAGATCTTCCAGTGGTGCATGAACGAGTCAATAAGCCCCCGGAAGATTTCTTCCGGGGGCTTTTTTTTGGACGTCAGACAAGAATTTATCTGGAGATTACAACAATGTTAGACAACAACCGTTTACGCATAGCTATTCAAAAATCAGGGCGTTTGAGCGATGACTCACGCGAATTACTGGCTCGCTGTGGCATAAAAATCAATCTGCACACTCAGCGCCTGATTGCGCTGGCAGAAAATATGCCGATCGACATTCTGCGCGTTCGTGATGATGATATTCCAGGCCTTGTGATGGACGGAGTTGTCGATCTCGGCATTATCGGCGAGAACGTGCTGGAAGAAGAGTTGCTGAACCGCCGCGCACAGGGCGAAGACCCGCGTTACTTCACGCTGCGTCGTCTGGATTTTGGCGGCTGTCGTTTTTCACTGGCGATTAACGTTGATGACCCATGGGACGGCCCGGCAAGCCTTAACAATAAACGCATTGCGACTTCTTATCCTCACATCCTTAAACGCTACCTTGATAGCAAAGGCGTGCAGTTTAAATCCTGCTTGTTAAACGGTTCGGTTGAAGTGGCTCCACGCGCCGGTCTTGCAGATGCGATTTGCGACCTGGTTTCTACCGGCGCAACGCTTGAAGCTAACGGCCTGCGTGAAGTAGAAGTGATTTACCGCTCTAAAGCCTGCCTGATTCAGCGCGACGGCGAGATGCCGGAAGCCAAGCAGCAGCTTATCGACAAATTAATGACGCGTATTCAGGGTGTGATTCAGGCGCGTGAATCCAAATACATCATGCTGCATGCACCAAGCGAGCGCCTGGATGAAATCGTTGCCCTGCTGCCGGGCGCTGAACGCCCAACTATTCTGCCCCTGGCGGGCGATCAGCAGCGTGTCGCGATGCACATGGTAAGCAGCGAAACGCTGTTCTGGGAAACCATGGAAAAACTGAAAGCGCTGGGTGCCAGTTCGATTCTGGTGTTACCAATTGAGAAGATGATGGAGTAACACCATGGCAAACTTCAATACGTTGATTAACTGGAATGAATGCGATGCAGCGGCGCAAAAAGCGCTGCTGACCCGCCCGGCAATCTCGGCATCGGAAAGCATTACGCGCACCGTCGCTGACATTCTTAATAATGTGAAAACCAACGGCGATACGGCATTACGCGAATACAGTGCCAAATTCGATAAGACCGAAGTGCAACAGCTCAAGGTCAGCGCTGAAGAAATTGCCGCCGCCGTGGCGCGTCTGGGTTCAGAGATAAAGGACGCCATGGCGGTCGCGGTTGCCAATATCGAAAAATTCCACGTTGCCCAGACGCTGGCGACCGTCGATATCGAAACCATGCCGGGCGTGCGCTGCCAGCAGGTGACTCGCCCGGTGGCTTCCGTCGGCTTGTATATTCCTGGCGGTTCAGCCCCACTGTTCTCAACCGTATTGATGCTTGCCACGCCCGCACGAATCGCTGGGTGCAAAAAAGTTGTGCTCTGCTCGCCACCCCCGATTGCAGATGAAATCCTTTATGCCGCGCAACTTTGCGGCGTGCAGGAAGTATTCCAGGTTGGCGGCGCACAGGCCATTGCCGCCCTCGCGCTCGGCACCGAAAGCATCCCAAAAGTGGATAAAATCTTTGGGCCTGGCAACGCTTTTGTAACCGAAGCAAAACGCCAGGTCAGCCAGCGCCTTGATGGCGCGGCAATCGACATGCCCGCAGGGCCTTCAGAAGTTTTAGTGATTGCCGACAGCGGCGCGACGCCTGATTTTATCGCATCTGATTTGTTGTCTCAGGCCGAACACGGCCCGGATTCACAAGTGATTTTGTTAACGCCGGATGATGGCATGGCGCAGGCCGTAGCCGAAGCCGTCGAACGCCAGTTGGCTGCGCTACCGCGTGCCGAAACCGCGCGCAAAGCCTTGGAAAGCAGCCGCCTGATTGTGGCTCGTGACCTTGAGCAGTGCATTGAAATCTCCAACCTGTATGGCCCTGAGCACCTGATTATTCAGACGCGCAACGCCCGTGATTTGGTCGACAGCATTACCAGCGCCGGTTCGGTATTCCTCGGCGACTGGTCGCCGGAATCAGCGGGTGATTATGCCTCGGGTACCAACCACGTTCTGCCGACCTACGGTTATACCTCGACCTGTTCAAGCCTCGGCCTGGCCGATTTCCAGAAACGTATGACGGTTCAGGAACTCTCCCCCCAGGGCTTTGCAAGCCTCGCTAAAACGATTGAAACGCTGGCCGCCGCCGAGCTGCTGGATGCCCACAAAAATGCCGTTACCCTGCGCGTTGCCGCATTGAAGGAGCAAGCATGAGCATTGAAGAGTTAGCCCGCGAAAACGTCCGCGCCCTGACCCCTTATCAGTCGGCTCGCCGTCTGGGTGGCAATGGCGATGTGTGGTTGAACGCCAATGAATACCCGACTGCGGTGGAATATGAACTCACGCAACAGACGCTGAATCGCTATCCGGAATGCCAGCCTAAGCAAGTTATCGAGCGTTACGCTGAATATGCAGGTGTGAAGCCGGAGCAGGTGTTGGTGAGCCGTGGTGCCGATGAAGGTATCGAACTGTTAATTCGCGCATTCTGCGAGCCGGGTAAAGATGCGGTGCTTTACTGCCCGCCGACATACGGCATGTATAGCGTGAGCGCTGAAACCATCGGCGTGGAATGCCGCACCGTTCAGACATTAGAAAACTGGCAGCTTGATTTACCCGCCATCGCGGAAAATCTGGATGGCGTGAAAGTGATTTATGTTTGCAGCCCCAATAACCCAACCGGGCAGTTAATTAATCCGCAGGATTTCCGTGTACTGCTGGAGATGGCACGCGGCAAAGCGCTGGTGGTAGCAGACGAAGCCTATATCGAGTTTTGCCCGCAGGCGACGCTGGCTGGCTGGCTGAATGAATACCCGCACCTTGTCATCCTGCGTACGCTTTCCAAAGCCTTTGCACTGGCCGGATTGCGCTGCGGCTTCACGCTGGCGAATGAAGAGGTCATTAATTTGCTGATGAAAGTGATCGCCCCTTATCCGCTCTCCACACCGGTTGCGGATATTGCAGCCCAGGCGTTAAGCCCCCAGGGTATCAACGCAATGCGTGAGCGCGTGGCAGAGGTGCTGGTGAATCGCCAGTACTTAATTACCGCGCTACAAAGTATTGACTGCGTGGAACAGGTTTTTGACTCCGAAACCAACTATGTATTGGCCCGTATCACTGCCTCCAGCGCCGTGTTTAAATCTTTGTGGGATCAGGGCATTATCTTACGTGACCAAAACAAACAACCATCGTTAAGCGGTTGCCTGCGAATTACCGTCGGCACCCGTACTGAATGCGAGCGCACTATTGCTGCGCTGCGTGAACAACCCGGCCTGACGGCCACGGAGGGCGTGTGAGCCAGAAAATTCTTTTTATCGACCGTGACGGCACTTTAATTTCCGAGCCACCTGCAGATTTCCAGGTGGATCGTATGGATAAACTGGCCTTTGAGCCTGCGGTGATCCCTGCCCTGCTGCAATTGCAAAAGGCGGGTTACAAACTGGTTATGATCACGAATCAGGATGGCCTGGGGACGGACAGCTTCCCGCAGGCAGACTTCGACGGCCCGCATAACCTGATGATGCAAGTTTTCACCTCACAAGGCGTGAATTTCGATGACGTGCTTATTTGCCCGCATTTACCGGCAGATAACTGCGATTGCCGCAAGCCAAAACTGGCGATGGTGAAAGGTTACCTGGAAGATGGCGTGCTGGATAAACCTAACAGCTACGTGATTGGCGACCGCGCGACAGACATCGAACTCGCTGAAAACATGGGCATTAAAGGGCTGCGCTATCACGGTGAAACGCTGAACTGGCCAGCTATCAGCGAACAACTGACTAAACGTGACCGTTACGCTCATGTTGAACGCGCTACCAAAGAGACACAAATCGACGTGCAGGTGTGGCTCGACCGCGAAGGCGGCAGCAAAATTAACACTGGTGTGGGTTTCTTCGACCATATGCTGGACCAGATTGCGACCCACGGCGGCTTCCGCATGGAAATCAGCGTGAAAGGCGATTTGTATATCGACGATCACCACACAGTCGAAGACACCGGCCTTGCGCTCGGTGAAGCGTTGAAAATCGCCCTCGGCGACAAACGCGGCATTACTCGCTTCGGCTTTACGTTGCCGATGGACGAATGCCTGGCGCGCTGTGCGCTGGATATTTCTGGGCGCCCTCACCTCGAATATAAAGCCGAGTACAACTTCCAGCGCGTGGGCGATCTCAGTACTGAAATGGTTGAGCACTTCTTCCGCTCGCTCTCTTACACCATGGGCGTGACGCTGCACCTGAAAACCAAAGGCAAAAACGATCACCACCGTGTCGAAAGCCTGTTTAAAGTCTTTGGCCGCACGCTGCGCCAGGCGATTAAAGTCGAAGGCGACACGCTGCCCTCCTCAAAAGGAGTGCTGTAATGAACGTGGTGATTCTGGATACAGGATGCGCCAACCTGCACTCGGTGAGATCGGCCATCCAGCGCCACGGCTATGAGCCGCAGGTGAGCCGCGACCCGGACGTAGTGCTGCGCGCCGATAAACTTTTTTTGCCAGGAGTAGGCACCGCGCAGGCGGCAATGGATCAGATTCGCGAACGCGATCTTATCGAGCTGATTAAAGCCTGCACCCAGCCGGTATTAGGTATTTGCCTGGGCATGCAGCTTTTGGGCGCGCGCAGCGACGAGAGTAACGGCGTGGAGATGCTCGGGATCATTGAAGAACCGGTGTTGAAAATGGTCGACTACGGTTTGCCTTTGCCGCACATGGGCTGGAACCGCGTTTATCCCAAAGCTGGTGACCGCCTGTTCCGTGGCATCGACGACGGCGACTATTTTTACTTTGTGCACAGTTACGCGATGCCGGTTTGCACCAATACTATCGCGCAGGCCAGCTATGGCGAGGCCTTCACGGCTGCGGTTCAAAAAGATAATTTCTTCGGCGTGCAGTTTCACCCGGAGCGCTCGGGTGCCGCCGGGGCGAAATTACTGAAAAATTTCCTGGAGATGTAAGCCCGATGATTATTCCCGCTCTCGATTTAATTGACGGCACCGTGGTGCGTCTCCATCAAGGGGATTACGGCCAGCAGCGCGATTACGGCAACGATCCATTGCCGCGCTTGCAGGAATATGCAGCGCAAGGCGCGCAGGTTTTGCACCTGGTCGATTTGACCGGCGCAAAAGACCCGGCAAAACGCCAGATCTCACTGCTTAAAACACTGGTTGCGGGCGTCAATGTGCCGGTGCAAGTAGGCGGCGGCGTACGCACTGAAGAAGACGTTGCAGCCCTGCTTGAAGCAGGCGTTGCGCGCGTAGTCATCGGCTCAACGGCGGTGAAATCCCCCGAATTGGTCAAAGGCTGGTTTAACCGTTTTGGCGCGGACGCCCTGGTGCTGGCGCTTGACGTACGCATTGACGAACAAGGCAACAAGCAAGTCGCAGTCAGCGGCTGGCAAGAGAACTCCGGCATAACGCTCGAAGAATTGGTAGAAACTTATCTGCCGGTCGGCCTCAAACATGTGCTGTGCACGGATATTTCCCGTGACGGCACGCTGGCGGGTTCCAACGTCTCTTTGTATGAAGAAGTTTGCGCCCGTTTCCCGCAGGTGGCATTTCAGTCCTCCGGCGGCATTGGCGGCATCAATGATATCGCGGCATTGCGTGGCACCGGCGTGCAAGGGGTGATTGTCGGGCGTGCACTACTGGAAGGGAAATTCAACGTAACGGAGGCGATCTCATGCTGGCAAAACGGATAATTCCATGCCTGGACGTTCGCAACGGGCAAGTGGTGAAGGGTGTGCAGTTCCGCAACCATGAAATCATCGGCGATATCGTGCCGCTGGCTCAGCGCTATGCCGCAGAAGGCGCAGACGAACTGGTGTTTTACGACATCACCGCCTCAAGCGATGGCCGCGTAGTCGACAAAAGCTGGGTGTCACGCGTGGCTGAAGTTATCGATATTCCCTTCTGCGTGGCAGGCGGCATTAAGTCAATTGATGATGCGGCGCAGATCCTCTCCTTTGGCGCGGATAAGATTTCCATCAACTCCCCTGCTCTGGCGGATCCGGAGCTGATTACCCGTCTGGCGGATCGTTTTGGCGTGCAGTGTATTGTTGTCGGCATTGATACCTGGTTTGATAGCGAAACCGGGAAATATCACGTCAATCAATATACCGGCGATGAAAGCCGCACGCGTGTTACAACATGGGAAACGGCAGACTGGGTGCAGGAAGTGCAAAAACGCGGGGCCGGGGAAATCGTACTGAATATGATGAACCAGGATGGCGTGCGCAATGGATATGACCTGGAGCAGCTGAAGAAAGTGCGCGAAGTTTGCCACGTTCCGCTGATTGCCTCTGGCGGCGCGGGAACGATGGAACACTTCCTCGAAGCCTTCCGCGATGCGGATATCGACGGAGCCCTTGCCGCATCGGTATTCCATAAACAAATTATTAATATTGGCGAGCTGAAACTCTATTTAGCTCAGCAAGGCGTGGAGATAAGAGTGTGCTAACACAACAGCAGCAAGACCAACTGGACTGGGAAAAAACCGACGGATTGATGCCTGTTATCGTCCAACACGCAAAATCTGGCGAAGTATTAATGTTGGGCTATATGAATCAGCAGGCGCTTGCGCAGACGATTGAAAGCGGCAAAGTCACGTTCTTCTCGCGTACCAAACAACGTTTGTGGACCAAAGGCGAAACCTCCGGCAATTTCCTGAACGTGGTAAATATTGCGCCAGATTGCGACAACGATACCCTGCTGGTGCTGGCAAACCCGATTGGCCCAACATGCCATTTAGGGACGTCGAGTTGCTTTGGCGAAACGCATCACGACTGGCACTTCTTATATCAGCTTGAGGAGTTGCTGGCATCGAGAAAAAGCGCCGATCCGCAAAGCTCGTATACCGCGAAGTTGTATGCCAGCGGCACCAAGCGCATTGCGCAGAAAGTGGGGGAAGAAGGCGTGGAAACCGCGCTCGCCGCAACGGTGAATGATCGCTTTGAGCTCAAGAACGAGGCGTCGGATTTGGTGTATCACTTGCTGGTTTTGCTGCAGGATCAGGAGTTGGATTTAAGCGCGGTGATTGAGAATTTGCGGGAACGGCATAAATAGGTTTGGTTGTGCATTCAGATGTGAGAAAGGCCGCGATTGCGGCCTTTGTTGTAAGCGTTGTGCTTATACGACAGGTTTATAGTTACGCAGTGCATTACGACCAAGGACTACACCGGAACCAATAATCAGACCGACCAGAGCACCTAACACTAACGTCAGACCTTTTTTCGGGCTATCGCGGCGAATAGGCAAGCTTGGTTTCATCACATAGCGGAAGGCGTAGGTGGTATCTGGCTTAGACTTCAACGCATTAATCGCTAACAACGCCTGACGTGCTCCGAAGTAAGACTCATCCAGCGGCAGCGGACGCGTTGCTTCATTCTTAATGATGGACGAAAGCGCATCGCTACCCAGCACAAACAGCGTATCTTCTGACAGCGTTTCTGCCTGCTGCACCAGGGTATTTTTGATGTTGGATTGCTGCGCGACAATCAATGCCTGATTCAGAATTTCCAGACGCTTGTCTTTCTTCTCTTGAGCGATTTTCTCTTTGGTTGCCAAATCGACTTTCAGATCGTCAACTTTAGAGTTAATGCTGGTCTGCAAGTCTTCATCCAGTTCTGTGACAACACGTTTATTAATCTGCTGAATATAAGTGTTGAGCGTTTTTTGAGCTTCACCAGCACTTGTCGCCACGTAACTCACTTTCAGAGGAACAGGCTGACCTTTTACTGTTTCTTCAATTGTTAATTTTTCAGGTTTTGCCTGGTTATCTAATTGCTCGGAAAGAGCAGAGATAGCAGAGTTAAAGCGCCCAAAGAAACGTTGCTGAACATCAACAATAGTGGGAGCGCCTGTGTCATAAAGAACACCCATGGCATTATTGTAGTTCGCTATTTGCCCTGAGTCTGGCAATGTGATGATCGCTTCAGAGGTCCATTTCTCTTTGGCAACAAACAGATAGATGACTGCAAGGATGATAGCTGCAACAGCGAAAGCGATAATGGTGACTTTCCCCTTCCACAACTGCATTAAAAGATCAATTAAATCAATGGATTCAGATGAGTCATTGTAGCCATTACTCACAACTTTATTGTTATCCTGGTTCATGATTACCCTAAGAGAAATTGTTCACATTCATTGCTGTCAAATTTGGCAAAGTATAGATGGCTACACAAGAAAATACCTCACTGAAAAGTAAGTATTTTTTATCGCATCACTTTTAATATAAAACCATCAAAACACCATTGAGCTACGCTTTAGCGCCTACTGTATCTTATAGATATAAACGAAAACCAGAGGGTAAATCCCAAAAAAAGACCCTCATAAGAGGGTCGTATAATTATTACTCTAAAATATCACTTGGAAAACTTATTCGAGCCACTCGGTGTGGAATACACCTTCTTTGTCAGTACGCTTATAAGTGTGCGCCCCAAAGTAGTCGCGCTGCGCCTGAATCAGGTTGGCAGGCAGAACCGCTGAACGGTAGCTGTCGTAGTAAGAGATAGCAGCAGAGAAAGTCGGCGTTGGGATACCATTTTGTACCGCGTAAGAAACAACGTCACGCAGCGCTTGTTGGTACTCATCAGCAATTTGCTTGAAGTATGGAGCCAGCAACAAGTTTGCAATAGCTGGGTTTTCAGCATACGCATCAGTGATTTTCTGCAGGAACTGAGCGCGGATGATGCAGCCAGCGCGGAAGATCTTAGCAATCTCACCGTAGTTCAGATCCCAGTTATTCTCTTCAGATGCCGCACGCAACTGGGAGAAGCCCTGCGCATAAGAAACAATCTTACCCAGATACAATGCTCGACGAACTTTCTCAGCAAACTCAGTTTTATCACCCGCAAATGGCTTAGCCTGTGGGCCACTTAGCACTTTAGATGCGGCAACACGTTGTTCCTTGAGAGAGGAGATATAACGTGCGAACACTGACTCAGTGATCAAAGACAGCGGTTCACCGAGATCCAATGAGCTCTGGCTGGTCCACTTGCCAGTACCTTTGTTAGCCGCTTCATCAAGAATCACATCAACCAGATATTTACCGTCTTCATCTTTCTTAGTGAAGATGTCTTTGGTGATGTCGATAAGGTAGCTATTCAGCTCACCTTTGTTCCAGTCGGTGAAGGTTTCTGCCAGTTCTTCATTGGTCAGATTCAGGCCGCCTTTCAGCAGTGAGTACGCTTCTGCGATCAACTGCATATCACCGTATTCGATGCCGTTGTGAACCATCTTCACATAGTGACCAGCACCATCAGCACCAATATAAGTCACGCATGGTTCGCCATCTTCAGCAACGGCAGCGATCTGCTTCAAGATTGGAGCAACCAATTCGTAAGCTTCTTTTTGACCGCCAGGCATAATTGATGGGCCTTTCAGAGCCCCTTCTTCGCCACCAGAAACACCAGTACCGATGAAATTAAAGCCTTCAGCAGATAGTTCACGGTTGCGACGAATGGTATCCAAGAAGAAGGTGTTACCCCCATCAATCAGGATATCGCCTTTCTCAAGATATGGTTTCAGAGAGTCAATGGTTTTGTCTGTAGCTTCGCCTGCCTTAACCATCAATAAAATACGACGAGGAGTTTCAAGGGATTCCACAAAATCTTGCACTGTATAGTAAGGAACCAGCTTCTTGCCCGGGTTCTCTACGATAACCTCTTCAGTTTTATCGCCTGAACGGTTGAACACTGAAACGGAATAGCCACGGCTTTCGATGTTAAGCGCCAGGTTGCGCCCCATTACGGCCATGCCGACGACGCCGATTTGTTGCTTGGACATTACATACTCCTGTCAGGTTTGGTCACCGCGATATATGTGCGGCTTGAAATGTGGCTTAGATGTTAACTCAGGTTCATTCATGAAGGTAGAGTCAACTTCATGATCAAAGCTAGGGTAAGATTACGCCCCCCCTACCAGGGCAAGATTACGAAAACCCGCAGTCTGCAAGGACTGTAGCCAGATAGTTGTTGTCCATCGCCGCTTTTCTCATCTTGCGACGCAATCCCGCCTTGAATACGTTCTCCTGTCGAAGAATATTCACCACTATATGTCTTATGCCTGAAAATAATTCAACGGCGTTCCCTCTTCTTATTCGACAATCATCTTCGTTCATCACCGCATCTAGGCACCAGTGCAAGCGGTTTTCAATGTGCCAGTGCTCCCTTATTGATCTTGCAAACTTCTCTGCACTTAAATCCGCTGAACTTATATAATAACGAACGTATATTTCTGGTTCTTTCATCTGTGCAGCTATTTCTTCACGAAAAGATACTGCCACACATAATTTCTTTAACCCTTTCCATTCAAAGGTAAAATCAATCAAACCATCAGGAACATCACTCACAATATGCAAGCGGGTTTCTTCAAGCCCATGTCTTTTTCATTTATTGCGTAACTATCATACTTTGGATTATTCAGTTCTTTTAGCGGGAATTTTTCTTCAAACGCCTTGTGTAATCGCCCCTGATTTCCCTTAACTGCAAATAAATAATCACCGTCCTGTGAAACAATTTTTTCAGCTATATCTTTCTGGCAGCCTATTGCATCAGTAGTGATGATTTTTCCTTTGATATCCAACAAGTTAATCAAACCCGGAATGGCTGTAATTTCGTTGCTTTTCTCAGCTTTTTTTAATTGACCAAGGACAACTCCCTCCGTTGCACAAAACGCACTGATAACATGGATTGCACCACGCCTGCGACTTTTATCATAAGATCCACGAAGCGTTTTACCATCAATAGCAATAACGCTTCCATCTTCTGAACTATGGCAGTCACGCATCCAGTTAATAAAGCATTCATGAAATTTATTAGGGCTTTTACACGAAACTACACGGGCGATGGTATCATGTACGGGAATACCGTGTTCAAAGTCACCATACTGTTTTCAGAAAATCAAGATGGGTTTCGCCAAAATCCTGGACATCTTCCTAACCTTCAGCACCAGAAATAACAGCACAGATCGTCAGAAGAAGAATATCCGATAATTCATGTGTGACTTTCCATGGTTGTCTGTAATCAGGAATATGTGCATCATTAATTTTTCCAGTTCCATCGGTTATCTCCTTTATTTATCAGGAGATAGTTGATGATAATTGATAGTAGAAGAGTAGTTTTTATGAGCAGTAAATCGTGTGATTTTTAATCAAAAATGCAATTTTATTTATACGAAAAGCATAATTCTGATGACCTTTCTCTGTCTTACCTACCAGTCTTTTTTCTTAATAATCCGTAAATAATCCCTAAGAAAGATAAAGGCATAATACGCGGCCCCCCCCTTAAAATAAAGATCCAGTAAGCCGCAATCTTGGTCTGTATACCCAGTTTAATTTTTAGCTTGGCCAATTTTAGTTCACTGAGTAAATAATTATAACCATGTCGTCTTTTAACCATGTTGCTCCCTGCCCTTGCGAAAACTAAAGGTTCAGAAAAGTTATATGCCTTATATCCTTTAGCTAAAATACGAAGCCATAAATTATAATCTTCCATATATAAATGGTGTTTATAACCACCGACTTCTTGGACGACATTTTTATTAAATACGACTGTCATATGATTAAAAGGATTTCTAGTTTTTGCAAATTTAAGTATTTCCTTATAATCTGATGGAACTTCTTTTATATTACCTTTAATTGTTCTAGAATCCATAAACTCCACAACATTTGATCCCATCAGATAGATATCGGGATGACTATTCAGAAAGGAAATCTGAGTACTAAAACGCTCAATAGCGCAAATATCGTCAGTGTCCATTCTGCAAATAATATCATACGTACATTCTTTTAGACCTGCGTTTAAGGCTTGCCCTAACCCAACTGATGTCTCTAATTTAACAATTTTGATAGGTAATTGATGCATCCAGTTATTAACTATATTTTCAAGTTCATATCCCACATGTCCATCAAATACAATAACCACCTCATCAGCTTTTAAAGTTTGCGAATGTAAACTTAATAAACATTCATTTAAGTATTGCGGTAATTCTTTATTGTAGAGAGACATTAATACCGAGAAATTCACTTCACTCACCATTATTTACGACTTTATATAATGCAAGATAGCTTGCAGTCATAGTTTCTGAATTGTATTTCTCTAAGGCAATTTTTTTAGCCTGCATGCTCAAAGTCTCTTTATTATTATAAACATAAACAATTTCATCATATAAGGATTCAGCTTTATTTAAATCAAACATTATAACCATATCTCTAAATAACTCTTTAAAAATAGGAATGTCTGACGTTATAACAGGGACGTTAAGTTGCGCGGCTTCAATAATAGTCAAGCCGAAACCTTCTGATCTTGATGGCATCATAAAAATATCGAGCTGGGCTATAAATTTTAGAGGTTCACTTACATAGGGTATGAAATGAACTTTATCCATCAAATCATATGATTGCACGAGTTTTAGAAGGGATGCTTTTTCCTTCCCCTCACCAGCAATAACAAAATGTACATTACTGGCACTCTTGAGACCTTTTATTACTATGTCCAATCCCTTTCTAGCTGTTAAATTTGCACAACTACCGATCAAAATAGCACTTGAGGGAACCCCTAAAGAAAGCCTTAGTGATGAATTCGGATTTTCCTTATAGTTTACAGTCACACCATTAGGGATAGTAGTTTTATATTTCTCCGGCAAGAACCAATAATATTTCTTTGCATGTTCACTCAGGACAACAGCCTTGTTAAAAAAAAGCCATGACAGACACCAGATGGAGCCAAATATTATGGAAGACAATAGCCCATAAGAGTAAAACAAGTCTTTGAAAACATAGTTGTGAATTGTAGTAATCGTTTTAATTTTTTTTCCACTAAACCAGAGCCTTATCTTCAATAAAGTACAGGCAATATCAGGTCTCAAACCATTTGAATGCACGATATCACATCGAATTAACTCTTTTGCAAGCAATCTCAGAGAAGAAACTTTAATTTTTTGTATACCAATATCTTTAAAAAAATCATCTTCACTGTCAGAAAAATAATATATTCTCGACTGAGAAAGCGCTGCTGGAGATTGATTAAATATCACATTATATAATACAACATTCGGTCCGCACTTCATCAAGGAAGGGGTAATATAGGCTATTCGCATATTATATGTCCTTTAATTCACCTTAAAAAATAGGGTTTTAAGGAAAATTTTAATGATGAGTTGCATACGACTACCGTTTATTTTTATATCATTATATATAGCCATAAATAGTAATTTTCTTCCGCTGTTTTCTATATTAGAAACAAGTTTCAATTTTATAAAATCCCTGTCAGGGATTAAATTAGAATAGGTCTTGCAAAAACCAAAAATAAATTGACAACTTTTTTCATTTAGCAATGGAGTAGTTATTAACTTTTTAAACTTATTAATAAAGCCAACATTGCTACCAATTACATTATTATCATGCTGCCGATAGTTCATTAATACATTGGGTATATAGAATATATTGTTATGCAATACTCCTAAGTAAGTAGCCAACTGATCATGCATATATATATATGATCGATAACTGAGTATTTCAAGTTTCATTTTTTTATTAATAATCATAGAGGCACCTTGCACACCTCCGTTCATAAAAAGTAAATCATTAAAGTTGTTGACTTGTTTATAATTGCTTTCATATAAATTTTTATGACATTTAGAAAGAGTTTTATCATTCACCTCTGCATTACAATATACTAATCCAGGTTTGTAATTATCCATTTTTTGTTCGGCGGCTCTATATAAACATGCCACCTTAGTATCAAACCAAACATCATCTTGGTCAGCAAAGATATAATACTGCTCATCATTTGTTAGACGTAATGCATTTATGAAATTATTGGCAGGGCCATGATCAGATTCATTGAGAACGATTTTTATATTAGAACAACTGGATTCATAAGCACTAATAATTCCCCATGTGTCATCTATTGATGAGTCGTCACTAATATATATATTTATATAAAAATCATCTATTTTTTGCTTTAAAATACTATCTAATTGTTGAGCGATAAATTGCGCCCCATTATAGGTAGCCATAACTACTGCTATAGTAATTTTATTCTGATTATCAATACTTTGCATATACATATCCGAGAAATACAGACACAATCTTATTAATTATCCTATATATAATACTACTTTCTTCTTGTATATATATTGAATCTTGTTTTATATTATTTTCTTTAAAAAAAGATTGGTGTTTTTTAAAAATATATTCAACCACAGCTTTTTTCTTACTAAAATCTAAACTTCGCAGCATGGAGTTCTTTCTAATACGATAGTAAAATAATGCTTCTTTTACTCTTACAACCGATCCTCCTCTTTCGATAATTGATAACCAGAACTCCCAATCCTCTAATCCATCTTTAATTTTTTCGTCATATCCGTGATTTAGCACCCAGTCAGAACGATGATACATTGCTGAACAATAAATAATATTTCCATGTAACATTCTTTTTATTGAATAATTAGGCAACATCCATAGACCACTTCTAGCGCCAAATAGTAGAGCACGGCTATAAGCAATTTTTGCATCCGACTGGTCTAGCACTTTAACTAATTTACCAATATAGTCTTTATCTATTACATCATCAGAGTCCAAAGCCACTATATACTTACCTGTTGCTTTTTCAATACCAGCATTTCTTGCAGAAGCTAGCCCACCATTACTTTTATGCAGAATATTTATACCAGCAAGCTCCAGCTCTTTTATTTTATTAATAGTGTACTTATCGGTACTGCCATCATTAACAACAATAACTTCTATATTTGCATAAGATTGGGATAGAGCAGAATTTAATGTTTCATCAATATATTGCCCCTGATTATACAAAGGGATAATAACACTAACTTTATGTTTCATTATTTTTTCCATCATGAAATCTTTTTGGGATAGATAGATTTTTTAATAATAATACTATAATTGATATAAAAACTAATAGTAATGTCGCTCGATCCAACGAAAGGAATGAAAGATACTCTCCACGTGGAGAATAGATCATCTTTGCAGAAGCCCCCATTGCGAAAAGAGTAAAGAATAAATTCATAGTTGCTATTCTTTCGATTATTAAAATAAAAATGAATGTAAAGAAACCACCTATGAAGCAACCAAGAGTCCCACCAAGCAAATACAATTCAGCAATTGCAGAACCACCTACACCATACCCCTTTAAATAAGCATCACGATCTTCAATATAGCTTAATTTATGAGATAACGATAAGGATGACTCTGCATATTGGGACGAATTACCTATTTGGATATTATTATTAACTATTTTATCAATGTAAACTTTAATAGGTTCAATAATTGGAGCCAGGATAACTGTAGGTTGTAGCAACGTATTTTTTTCTTCTTTTATAGCCATGCCTAATACATTGATGCTTACACCCTGCTGGCTTAAAAAATTATAAACAAAACTTTGTTCCGCATCACCAGTAACGTCATTATTTCTACTATTTACTGAATATTGCATAATATAAATTAGCACAAAGACAGATAAGAATATCCAGCCGACTTTTTTGGTGAACATCCTCCTTGGTTGATATCGTAAGCATACAAAATAAAATACAACCGGAAATATTTTGAAAATAAATTCTAATCTTAAACCAATAACAATGTAAATGAGCGAACTTAAAACTATTAAAATAGAAATTCTGATTTTCTTCTCGGAATTTATTAATAATGAATATAACGCAATGAACATTACATCTAGTATTCCACTACCACTCACACCTCCCAATTCATATATTGCATAGAAACCATTACTTCGAATTAATAAAAATAACGCAATCAAATATTTAAGGACAAAAGGTATCGAAATAATATAAATGATTAATGAGATTTTTTTTACAAATTTTGCATTTTTCATATATCTATAAGGCTTATACCTTAGAGATGAAAATAAACACATCGATAGAATCATACCAATGATATAACTATTTAAAGAATTCACCATTTGAAATTTTATTTCATCCGAAAATCCCCCTAAAAAAAACCATGATGAATTTCCAAATTTGAAATCAGATAACACTGTTAGAATAATATGTGATTCATTAAATAATACAAAACATAAAAGGTAAAAAATAAATAATCGAGGCGCTCTCGTGCTTTTGAGTAGGAATAAATATATTACACATATTAAGAAAAGCAAAATCACATTGATGTATAAATAAATACTTTCCATTTAAATTATTTTCTCGCGACCGAAAGCTTTCCTGTGAAAGAAAAGTAGTAAAGTGACTACTATGGCTTCACCTATTGTTAGTGAAAATAAGGAGAAATAAGCTCCGAAATGCTTTAAGAATGTAAGATTGAGTGATGTTACAATAATCGCACAAATTATATTCGATTTCAAAGTAAGGAATTCTCGGCGATATGACACACCGATAAGATAGTCTATGAATATACTAACTGATGTAATTACAAAAACGAAAGATATTAAAATATAATACCAAAATGCTAAGCTCTTTGTATCAGCTATAAGAAAATTAAGCATTATAGGTAAGATAGAGTTAATTCCTATGAAACAGGTTAAAAGATAGAGGCTATAATATGAAAAGGTTTTTTTAATTCTTTTTAACCTCTCATTACCATTCACTGCTATTATATTCTTCTGTTCGACACGACATAATGTTCCTGAAACCATAACCGAAGCTCCAATTATTTGTTTTGCTAAATTGACAAAAACTAATTGAGCATTTCCGAACAAAAAACTGACTAGGATTTGATCACCATACTGATAGATAGACCCTACTGCCGGTGTCAGCATAAAGTACTTGGCGTCCCATATTATGGTTCTGATTTTTTTTAGATTGCGAGCATCTGAAATACTCGAGAGAAGAGTATGAAGAGTTATTTTTTTTATTACTACAATGAAAGTTAAAATATTTGCCAAAATAATAACTAAAGAATAAATTACAATATAAATGTGTATACTTTGATAAATTGGGATTATTAAAAACACTGCGGAAAGAAATAAAATCCGAATTATAAGGGTTCGGAAAAATAGTTCTTTTTGCATTCCTTTAGCATGAAAAAACCATTCAAAATTAACCGAATTAGATATAATGGCCAATAAAAAAATAAAAGAGTCAGAATAGGTTTTAGTTATTAATAGATAGAAGAGAAAAGCAATGCCTGATACGAGCGCGAAAATCATCTGTAATAAAAATATGATCCCAATTTGTTTTTCATTAGTAACAAACTCCTTAATAAAATATCCTGTCAGAGAAGTGAAGAGTACTGCTGTTGTTAGGGCGTAAATAATATTTACTTGAACGAAAGTCCCATAATTATTTATACCCGTATGATTTATAACAAAAGGTAGAACAGCAATAGGAGCAATTAGGTTAACTAAATTATTCAGTAGACCATAGATATGATTTTTTTTATTTATCATTCTAAATTCACATTATTAATAAAGTAAAATTCTTCACCGTTATTATCTTTTTCTGAAATAGTCACACCTTCTACGGTTGGCCATTTAATACCCAATAAATTACTATCCCACTTGAAACATCGTTCGTATTTAGGTTGATAAAAGTTAGTCGCTTTATATAAGAACTCAACTCCATCACTCAATGCAAGAAAACCATGGGCAAAACCCTCAGGTATCCATAACTGTTTTTTATTTTCGCTTGATAAAAAAACCCCTACCCATTTTCCAAATGTCGGAGAGTTTTTTCGAATATCTACTGCAACATCAAAAACTTCACCTGCAACACAACGTACAAGTTTACCTTGAACATATGGCGGTAATTGATAATGCAAACCTCGCAAAACACCTTTAGAAGATTTCGAATGATTATCCTGCACAAAATCAACTTTGCGACCTATCGCCTCTTCGAAAACTTTCTGGTTGTAACTCTCCATGAAAAAACCACGTTCATCACCAAAAACTTTAGGCTCAAAAATTAACACATCTGGAATTTCTGTTTTTATGATATTCATCTTTAGAGGCCTTTAACCATTTTTAACAAATACTGACCATAATCATTCTTCACTAACGGTGCAGCCAATTTTTTAACCTGCTCCGCATCAATAAATCCTTTACGGAAAGCAATCTCTTCGGGACAAGCAACTTTTAAACCTTGACGAAGCTCAATGGTCTGAATAAAGTTACTCGCTTCAATCAGACTTTGGTGTGTACCGGTATCAAGCCATGCATATCCGCGCCCCATCATAGCCACGGACATGCGCCCCTGTTCCATATAGATACGGTTGATATCGGTAATTTCTAATTCACCACGTGGTGATGGTTTGAGGCTTTTCGCCATTTCTACTACACTGTTATCGTAAAAATATAGGCCCGTTACAGCATAATTGCTTTTTGGCTCCAGCGGTTTTTCTTCAAGAGAAATAGCCTTACCTTCTTTATCAAATTCAACCACACCGTAACGCTCGGGATCATGAACATGATAAGCAAATACCGTTGCTCCAGATTCTTTAGCAACCGCATTTTCCAGTTGTTTTTGTAGATCGTGACCATAGAAAATGTTGTCACCAAGCACCAATGCGCAATCATCATTACCAATAAACTCTTCGCCAATAATGAATGCCTGCGCCAGGCCATCTGGACTTTCCTGCACTTTATATTGCAGATTCAGCCCCCATTGGGAACCGTCGCCAAGCAACTGTTCAAAACGTGGCGTATCCTGAGGAGTACTGATAATCAAAATATCACGAATACCCGCCAGCATCAGAGTGCTAAGTGGGTAATAAATCATTGGCTTATCATAAATCGGCAGCAGCTGTTTACTAACCGCCATTGTTACCGGATACAAGCGAGTGCCAGAACCACCGGCTAGAATAATACCTTTACGTGAAGTCATTTTAATATTCCAATATTTGAAAGTGACGTATAATCAGGCCACTAAATAAATTTATTTATTATGCATTCGCAGCAGCAAAGATTTCAGCCAGCATACGTTTCACACCTACATCCCATGCAGGTAGCGTTAAATCAAAGACCTGCTGGAATTTATCAGTATTAAGCCGTGAATTATGTGGCCGACGGGCAGGTGTAGGATAGGCACTTGTCGGTACTGGTTTAGTATTATTCAACGCAAGTTCCAAGCCTGCATTTTTGGCTTCAGCAAAAACAAGGTTTGCATAATCAAACCAGGTTGTCGTGCCGGAAGCAACAAGATGATATAACCCTGCCACTTCAGGTTTACGCATTGCGGTAGTAATCGCATGTGCGGTGCAGTCAGCCAATAGTTCAGCACCAGTAGGTGCACCAAACTGGTCGTTGATAATGGCTAATTCTTCCCGGTCTTTTGCAAGACGCAGCATGGTTTTTGCGAAGTTATTTCCCTTCCCTGCGTATACCCAACTGGTCCGGAAAATCAGATGGTTGGTGCAATACTGCTGAACAGCAATTTCGCCGGCAAGCTTAGTTTCACCATAAACATTAAGCGGCGCTGTTTTGTCGGTTTCTTGCCATGGTGTTTCACCATCGCCAGGGAAAACATAGTCGGTGGAGTAATGAACCAACCACGCATTTAACTTTTCAGCTTCTTTGGCAATGGCTTCAACGCTCGTTGCGTTAAGCAATTGTGCAAAATCACGTTCACTTTCTGCTTTATCGACGGCAGTATGGGCAGCGGCATTAACAATCACATCAGGTTTTACACGACGCACTGTTTCAGCGACGCCTTCAGGATTACTGAAGTCGCCGCAGTAATCAGTAGAATGAACATCGACAGCAATAAGGTTGCCAAGCGGTGCCAATGAACGCTGTAATTCCCAGCCTACCTGCCCTGTTTTTCCGAATAGAAGAATATTCATTTACGCTCGCCGTAATTCTGTTCAATCCAGGATTTGTAGGCACCACTTTTAATATTATCGACCCACTGTTGATTAGTTAAATACCATTCAACTGTTTTACGAATCCCACTTTCAAACGTTTCTTGTGGTTTCCAGTTCAACTCGTGGCTGATTTTACTGGCATCGATAGCATAACGACGGTCGTGGCCTGGGCGGTCCGCAACATAAGTAATTTGTTCGCGGTAAGAAGTATTTTTTGGAACCAGTTCATCCAGCAAATCACAAATCGTTAATACGACATCGAGATTTTTCTTCTCGTTGTGCCCGCCGATATTATAAGTCTCACCAAGGGAGCCGTGGGTCACGACTGTGTATAAAGCGCGCGCATGATCTTCAACATACAGCCAGTCACGAATCTGGTCGCCTTTACCATAAACAGGCAGGTTCTTCCCTTCCAGAGCATTGAGAATGACCAGAGGAATCAGTTTTTCAGGGAAATGGTATGGGCCATAGTTGTTCGAGCAGTTAGTCACAATACATGGCAGGCCATAAGTCCGTTGCCAGGCACGGACTAAATGGTCGCTGGACGCTTTAGATGCAGAATACGGGCTACTAGGTGCGTACGATGTGGTTTCAGTAAACAATGGAAGAACTTCACCCGCCGGGCATTCATCAGGATGCGGCAGATCGCCATACACTTCATCAGTTGAAATATGGTGGAAGCGAAAACCAGCTTTGCTTTCTTCAGTCAACTGCGACCAATATGCACGCGCGGCTTCCAGGAGTGTATAAGTGCCAACAATATTGGTTTCAATAAATTCCGTAGGGCCAGTAATAGAGCGATCGACATGGCTCTCAGCGGCCAGGTGCATAACCGCATCAGGTTGATGGTCAGAAAAAATTTTGTCCAAAGCGTTTCTGTCGCAAATATTGGCCTGAATAAATGCGTAACGATCACTACTTGATACTTCAGCTAATGATTCTAAATTACCGGCATAGGTTAATTTATCGACATTAACGACGCTGTCCTGAGTATTATTTATAATATGACGAACGACCGCAGAACCAATAAAGCCGGCACCACCAGTAACAAGAATTTTCACGGCAACAATCTCTCTAATCTTGTAATGATTTTCTTCGATAAATTAATATCGGGCGATTGAATTATTTGATGTAATTAATGGAAAAACGAAATGCTGAATGGTGGAGTATTAGCCACGCTACCGCCCCTGGCTTAACAGCTACCAGTGGACTGAAATCTCTGACGCAGCCGATTTTGCAGACTAACGCTTGGCTGATTTTCACAAAATATTTGAATGAACAAGCAGTTAGATAAGAAGACTATTTAACCAGCACTAATTATCTTGATCATTCAAATATCAGGCACAACCCCTAAAATTTACACTTTGAAACATGCAACTCAAAAAAAACGGCAACCAGTTGCAGGGAGGTCCTAAATTGAAACCACCCTGTCACTATCGATTGCCGTTCTTATCATCAGACGCTGTTCTTCATTGATTACAAAACTCTCAACGCGCCAGCAACTTCTGGATACTTTCCCTGAACTTCTGCCCTTCTTTATGGTTACGCAGGCCATAGTTCACGAACGCCTTCATGTAACCCATTTTCTTGCCACAGTCGTAGCTTTCGCCGGTCATCAATGCCGCTTCAACCGCTTGCTTTTGGTTCAGTGCAGCGATGGCATCCGTAAGCTGGATACGCCCCCAGGCACCTGGCTCAGTTTTCTCAAGCTCAGGCCAAATGTCAGCCGACAGGACATAGCGCCCAACAGCGGCAACGTCAGAATCCAGGGTCTGTGGTTGATCTGGTTTTTCCACGAAATCAACAATGCGCCCAACCTGTCCATCATTGCTTAATGGCTCCTCGGTCGTGATAACAGAGTACTCAGACAAATCTTCGTTGGTCATGCGTTTTGCCAGCACCTGACTGCGGCCCGTTTCCCGGAAACGTTCGACGATAGCAGCTAAATTATAGCGCAATGGGTCTGCGCTGGCGCCATCGAGGATAACGTCAGGCAATACTACGACAAAAGGATTATCACCAATGATAGGGTGAGCACACAAAATAGAGTGACCCAGGCCTAACGGCTGAGCCTGACGCACGTTCATAATGGTCACGCCAGGAGGGCAGATGGACTGAACTTCCGCCAGCAACTGGCGTTTCACACGCTGTTCAAGCAGCGCTTCAAGTTCATACGAGGTATCGAAATGGTTCTCTACCGCATTCTTGGATGAATGCGTCACCAGCACGATTTCTTTGATACCAGCAGCTACGATTTCATCGACGATATATTGAATCATCGGCTTATCGACGATCGGCAACATCTCTTTTGGAATGGCTTTTGTTGCGGGCAACATATGCATACCCAAACCTGCGACCGGAATAACTGCTTTCAAATTAATCATCTTCAGTTCCACCTCGAAATGGTTGGAGGATTATAGTCTTTTCAAGCCTTGATGCCAGCATGAATTGATCCCCAAAATTTATACTTCATCTTAACGTTCTCAACAAAGTACGCAAAACCAAAACCTTGATTTTGCTCTTTGCTGATACTCAGAAAAGTCGCAAAGCTGTATAACGGTTCACTTCGTCGCCACTGGCAGCGCAAAATTCAACCCACTAGCATTCACATGCACTTGGTCAACCCGGTCAATATCCACCGAACGGCCACCGTTCTCGTTCACGGCACGCACATTGGCCAGCGACAGCAGCGTATCCTCTTTCGCCATAAAGCGGCCGCGCACATCTTTGCGCAGGTCAAAGTTTAGCTTCAACGCGGGCCCTGCGTCGGCATGCTGCATCACATCCACGTTTCTCAGAAACAGGTGCTGGGGTTTGTTATGCAGCTCAAGTGTGGCGCGCTTCATCGTAACGTTAGTGATAGCGACAAACGATGTTGCGTTACCTGAGGAGATCTGAATCCCCCGGCTCTTAAACGGCATCTGGGTATTATCGAGCGTAATATCGTTGAGTTTGAAATTTTGCGGAATAGATAAATATTTGCCTTTGATCACACCGTAACCAATAAGAAACCCCGCGCTATCTTTCATATCGATATTATCAAGCACGAAATTATCACAGCCATAAATTGCTACAGTGGCGTTATCAATCCCCGCTTTTTGACTAAAAGTATGATTAATGTTGCGGGCCTTAATATTACGAATAATAAAGTGTTTGCCGTTCTCGACGTGAATTAACTGGCGGCAGTTACTGCCGGTGATATTCGCCACCACAAAATTCTTCACCGCCTGGTCTTCAGGATACTCGTTATCGTAAGTACTCCCCGCAAGCCCAATGCCAATCCCCCAGTTTATCTTTCCGTTCGTACAATCGATGTTCTCAATCACATGGTCGGAGATCAGCAGGTTGTGGTCGTTAATCGCCACATTCCATTCGATGGCATCTCCCTGTAGATGGCGGAAATGGCCGTTAGTGATTTTCACGTTCTCCATGCGGTTGTGGAACCCCTGCCGCAGAATGGCGTAGTTCGCGTCGTGGACGGTAATCTGATCGATGACCAGATTACGCATGGTCCGCTTCTCTTTACCGCCAATGTAGATCTGCGTTACAGGAACAAAACCGCTCATATCAATGCCTTTGATAGTGCAGCCCGACCCCCGTACATCAAGGGTGATATTGTTAAACCGCCCGCCCTTCGCGCCCAAAATCTGGCAGCCGTCCTGCATCACAAAACGCCCTTTGCCATTGCCCTTTAAACCACCGGCGACATGCAGCGTTTTGCCTTCGGGCATAAAGATAGCGGTGTTGATGTTGTCGCAAACTAAATCGGCGGGAACAGAAACGGTGTCCGCCGCGGCAAACGCCTGTTTAAAGGCAGCGATCCAGTCACCGTTATAGAATTTTTGGACGCTGGCCTCACTTTTGCCAGCGGCAGCCAGCACGCAGCGAGGAACAAGGAGTGGCACCGCAGCCAGCAGAGAGCTGGCTTTTAGTAATTTGCGGCGGGAGGAGGAAAAGGAAGGAGGTGTGAGTTTAAAATTTTTGCGCATACGGCCTCATAAAGTGTGTAGCGTATGGAGCTGGCGGGCTAATTCTCGATAGATAATTTTCTGATTAAACTCCGTTTCAACTTTCGCGCGCGCGCGAGTGAGCATCGTTTTCAGCTCATTTTCATCAATATCGCCAAACGCCTGCAAGCTGTCGGCAAGGGCTGCCGCGTCTTTCTCCGGCACCAGCCAGCCAGAACGGCCCGCATCGATCAGTTCAGGGATACCGCTATGCACGGTTGAAAGAACCGGAATACCAACCGCCATCGCTTCCATTAATGCCACGGGAATGCCCTCCATATCCCCGTCCTCGCCCGTGATAGAGGGCAGCAAGAACAAGTCGGCATCATCCAGCATCGCTTTGACTTCGTGGTTCGGCTTAAATCCCGGCATAAATACCACGTCGTCGAGCTGATGTTGTTCGATAAGCGTGCGTAAACGCGTCTCCCAGGGGCCAATCCCGAGAATGTTGTAGCGGAATTTCACGCCGCGCTTTTTCAGCAACAGGCAGGCTTCAATCGCCACGTGCAACCCTTTTTTCTCGGTCAAACGGGCGACCGAAATAATCTCAAGCGTTTTGGCTGGCGCTTTTACCGCACGCCGGGAGAACCGTTCCATATCTACGCCCATGCGCGACACAGAAATTTTCTCCGCCGGGCAACCCATTTGTTGCAGGCGCCCCGCCCATAAATGGCTTATCGGTAGCATCAAATCGCCACGCACAAAGAGTTTTTGATATTCCGGCGTATAGCGTTCCAGCGCGTCACGCCCTGAAATATCAATCCCATGGAATACCGTGGCGATTTTGCCTTTCAGCAAACCCAGCTCCCGCAATTTTGCCGCCGTCACACCCGCCGGGCCGAAATGCGCAATAAACACATCGGCCTGCACGGTTTGCGGGTTACGGCCACAAATAGAAGAGAGAATCAGATTGCGCGCTTCCTCACCATAACGGGCTGAATTTAATGCCCGCCATGTGCGCGGGCGAAGTGCGCCACGCAGCGTGTTTACCGCCCGGGACTGAAGTTTCGCCACTTTCCCCGCGGGCTCGTCCATCAGCCAGGTCGTTTTCGCGGCAAGTTTGTACTCTTTGAATGCCGCGTGCGTGTTGGTCAAATCCCCCTTCTGGATGGCGACAATTTCCACCTCATAACCCATATCGATAAAGGCCGTTATCTGATTGAGAACAAAGGTTTCAGACGCCACCGGGAATTTGAGCAGGAAAAAGCCAACTTTCATTTCGCCCCCTTAATACGCCCAAGTACCGACTCCACCATGCGCAGGCCATCTTCACGCTCCGCACGCACCGCATGAGCCAGGCGCTCATTAATAGCCGGGAGTTGCCCTAATACATCCGCAACCACACTCTGGAGAGAACCGTTCAGAAGCTGGCGAATTTCAATCGCCATTTCCGGCATACCGAGCTGCTGCATGATGCCTGCGGATTTGTGTTCGTAGTTGATGGCAATCGCTGGCGTACCAAAGTTCATAGAGATAATGGCGGAATGCAGGCGCGTGCCGACGGTCAGTTCGCATTCGCCAAGAATCTTGCCCATCTCGAGATCGTTTAATTCATCCATCACCACGTGATATTGCTCGGGGTCATTCACATACTGGCGAAGGTTAAGCGCGACCATACGGTCATCTTTGTTGTAACTGTCGATGCCGGTACAGGTTGACAGCGCCAGCACCTGATAACCCTGGTCAATCACTCGGTTAACCACCGAAGCAAACGCCTGCTCATAGGCTTGCTGCGTGGTGCCGAGGCGTTTATCGAAAGGCGCCAGTTCACGCAATGTGATTGCCACCGTCTTCTTGCGCTGAATAGTTTTCAGCCAGTGCTGTACCGCATAGCTCGGAACAAAACTGTCATTGTGATGCTCGACCAGCCAGGCGGTATCAACCCCCTGCTCCACTTTGCTGCAATCAATATTGCTCTGTTTCATTAATTCAAGGCTGACGGATTCACGCAAAATCAGCGATTGCACATTGCCGAACACATAGCTTGCCAGATGATTAAACTGCGGATCCTGGAAGGGCCCGACGCTATGGCCAATCATGTAAACCGGTTTTTTCGCCATAAAGCTGCACAGCGCATGCTCAAACTGCGAAACCCCGTATAGATCGACAAAAAACGAGCCGCCGACCTGAATAATCGCGTCATATTTCTGCAGCGATTTCACGAAATCAATAAAGCCCTGCGGAATGGAGATATTACGTAGGCGCCCGTTATCGGTGGCTTTCGCCAGCAAAACCTGGTGCTGATATTTGCGGCGCAATACTTTCTTCACCCGCCCCATCAGCCCGACGGCATTGTTATGCTGCTTCATCTGCTTATACAGCCCGTCGCCCATCACCGGGCGGCCCAGCAACCAGGAGGAACTCACCGGGTAGCGGCTCATCACGTCGACCTGGACGGTTTCATCAAGGGTGGTAATCGCATCGATCAATCCGCGCAAAATGGCGCTGTCACCACGGTTGCCACAGGTGTGGTTACCAAGAATCAATAATTTCATACAGACCTCTTTTTCAAATGGGGTTCTCTGGTTATGAACTGACGCTTCATCTCAACCACCAGCGCATTGCGAGAAAGCAAAAGCATGACGATAAACGCCAGTGCGCCCGCTGTAATTTGTGCGCCCAACAGCAGGCCAAGGGAGAGCTGCTCTTTCAGGGCAAAACCTAAAAGAGCGCTAATAACAATCGTTGGAATCGACAGGTAAAACGGCAGCCAGATACTTTGGATGTACTGGCGGAAACTCGCACCCAGCACCGGTTTAATCATCACGAAATAACTCAGAACGGTGTTCACCACCTGCACAACCAGGAAACCAAGCGTCACGCCCAGCGCCCCCGCCAGATGCCCGCCAACAATAATTGCCGGAATAAACAGGCAGGTTTTGAATACGTTGAATTTAAAGCTGATATCCACGCGCGCCTTCGCCATCAGCAGCGAGCCAATCGGGTTGCCAATAGAACGCAGCAGGCCCACCACGCAGAGCAGTTGCAGAATCGGCGTAATAAACAGCCACTTCTCACCAAACACCAGCGGCACAAAATTATTCGACACCACCAGCAATCCGAGCAGCGCCGGGAAGTTAATGATCCCGACAATCGACAGCAGTTTGTAGAAATTGATGCGTAACTTGTCGGTATCGTCCTGAATTTTGGCAAACGCCGGAAACAGCACGCGAGTGATAATCGGGTTGAGCTTCATCGGCGGCACCACCGCCACGTTGTAAGCGAGGTTATACCCGCCCGCCACGCCCGCGCCGAGAATACGCGCCAGCACCAGCGTTGAGAGGTTGGTATTCACATAATTGATAATGCTGTCGGCGGTCAGCCATGCGCCAAACTTGAGATTTGAGCTAACGGATTTCAGCGAGAAGTGCAGGCCTGGGCGGTAAATTTTGCGGCCAAAGAAACCAAACAGCGAGGTGCGCACCACGGTGTTTACAAAGTAGCCAATAATCGCGGTCATTGCGAACGGGTAATACATCGCCGCACTCACCGTCACGGTAAATCCGGCCAGCACGGATAACGTCTCAATCGAGCCAATCTTTGAAAACTCGAGCTCTTTTTGCATTAACGCGCGGAACTGCTGGCCGTGCGGAATGACGATAAACGCGAAAGAGAGCGTTTTAATCAGCGGGGAAAGCGCCGGGGTATGCAGCACCGAGGCGATAACATCGCTGAGCAAAAATACCAGCGCAAAAACCACTAAACCGAGGCCAACATTCAGCCAGTAGAGCGTCGTCAGCTCAAGGTGGCTGATCTCTTTGCGCTGGATGATCGAGTTCGCGATGCCAAAATCCGACAGCGTATCGGCCAGGGCGATAATCACCAGCGACACGGTCAGCAAACCGAACTCGTGATTATCAAAAATGCGCGCAAGCCAGGTCATTTGCACCAGGCCCAGGCTAATAATAATGACCGTGGCGATGGCAGACCATTTGGCACCGCTGATGGTTTTTTCTCTCAGACTCATGATGTTATCCGTTACGTCAAGTGAATGTCGGGTGGCGCTACGCTTACCCGACCTACGCAAGGCCGTTGTAGGGTGGATAAGCGCAAGCGCCATCCACCGTTTACACACAAAAGGCTTGTCATCTAATAGGCTGCTTTGTTAACAAAGCCTTTAAAAATGGTCAGAAAGACAATTTTGATGTCGAACCACAGGCTCCATTCGCGGATGTATTCCAGGTCAAACTCCACACGCTTTTCCATTTTCTCAAGCGTATCGGTTTCCCCGCGCCAGCCGTTGATTTGCGCCCAGCCGGTAATGCCTGGCTTCACTTTATGGCGCAGCATGTAGCCTTCAATCAGCGAGCGGTACTGCTCGTTATGGGCAACCGCGTGCGGACGCGGGCCGACGATCGACATCTCACCCATCAGTACATTGATAAATTGCGGCAGCTCATCAAGCGAAGTGCGGCGTAAAAAATTGCCCACCGGCGTTACGCGCTTATCGCCTTTGGTTGCCTGAGTCACCACCGCATCGTTTTCCATCACTTTCATGGAGCGGAATTTCCAGACCTTGATAGGCTTGCCGTCCATGCCGTAGCGGGTCTGGCGGAAGATAATCGGGCCAGGGGAAGTAAGTTTTACCGCAGCGCTAATGCACAGCAGGACCGGGGAGATAAACAGCAGGATCATTGTGGACAGCACGATATCTTCGAGGCGTTTCAGTACGCGATTCGTGCCGTTTAGTGGGGTATCAAACAGCGGCACCACCGGTACACCGTTCACCTCTTCGGTACGGGAGTTAAGAATATTGAAGGTGAAAACATCGGGGATCAGCATGACCGAACAGGTGGTGTCCGTCAGTTCGCGTACCAACGATTTAATGCGCGCTTCTTCATTCATCGCCATCGCGATGTAGATGTTATCGATTTGCCCGGCTCGCGCCTGCTCAACCAAATCTGCGAAACAGCCCGCATAATCACCGTGCGGCGATTCTGGCTGATGGTCGTCATACACGCCGGTGACATCAAAGCCCAGCCACGGTTCATTGCGAAAACTTTCCGCCAGGGTATAACCCACCGGCAGCGACCCCGCGATAGCGATGCGGCGGGTGTTGTAGCCCATATTGCGCAGCCAACCGGCACCGATGCGAATCATTGAGCGGCACATCACCATGCCAAAACTGCTCAACACATACCAGGCGAGATAAACCCAGAATGAACCATCAAAATCAGGATTAAACGCCAAAAGACCTGCGCTAAAGATCAGGCTTAGCGTCCAGTTTTGTAGCAGCAGTAAGAGTTCGCTGGAGATTCTCACCCCTCGCCATGAGCGATAAAAATCGGTCATTCCACCAATCATCTGGAAGACCACAAGGGCAAGCAACGCCATCAGCAAGTGCATATACAAAAACGGTATCGCGTTAACTTTGCACACCACCCATAGCCCAACAAACATGATGGTTATGTCAGAAAAACGTTGCACCATAGAGATTAACGATGCGTTCGTTTTTGGCAGCACGCGCTTTTTTAGATTTGTCATCGTTTTACCTTTGTTCACTATTGTTCTCACGGACCCCACCCCAACCCTCCCCTTTCCAGGGGAGGGAGCTTAACGTCCATTAGCCCCTCCCCCCGGCAAGGGGAGGGAGCTTAACGCCTTTTAGCCCCTCCCCCTGGCAAGGGTGGGAGCTTAACGCCTTTTAGCCCCTCCCCCTGGCAAGGGGGAGGTTGGGAGGGGGTCCGTAAGGGCGACAAGTGCCAATCGAATCACTGATTCAACAGTTCCATAATTTCCTGCGTTCGCGTCTGCATCAGTTGCTCATTGCCACGCGCTTCCACATTCAGGCGTACCACCGGCTCGGTGTTTGAGCTTCTGAGGTTAAAACGCCAGTCTGCAAACGCCATGCTCACACCATCGGTGTTATCGGTATCCACGGCGTGCGGGGCAAAATGCTGCTGCACACGGGCAATCGCGACTTTCGGGTCGGCCAGCTTGCTGTTGATTTCCCCGCTCGCCGGCCACGCCGCCATGCGGTCACACACCAGCTCGCCCAGGGTTTTCCCTTTCAGGCACAGCAGCTCCGTCACCAGCAGCCACGGGATCATCCCGCTGTCACAGTAGGCAAAATCACGGAAATAGTGGTGGGCACTCATCTCGCCGCCGTAAATCGCATCTTCCTCGCGCATACGCTCCTTAATAAACGCATGCCCGGTTTTAGACATCACCGGCGTGCCGCCTGCCCGCTCAACGATATCCACCGTGTTCCAGCTCAGGCGCGGGTCGTGAATAATCTTCGCCCCTGGCTGTTTTTCGAGGAACGCCGCCGCCAACAGGCCGACGATGTAATACCCCTCGATAAACTGCCCTTTCTCATCGAACAGGAAGCAGCGGTCGAAATCACCGTCAAAGGCAATGCCCATATCCGCGCCGTGCTCAATCACCGCATTGTGGGTGTCATCGCGGCACTCCGGCAGCAGTGGGTTCGGGATACCGTTAGGGAAGTTACCGTCAGGCTGGTTGTGGACTTTGATAAACGTCAGCGGTACGTTCAGGGATTTAAAGCGTGCTTCGATGGCGTCAACAATCGGGCCTGCCGCACCGTTGCCGGAATTAATGACCAGCTTCAGCGGCTTGATATTTTTAACGTTGATGTACGAGAACAGATGGTCGATGTAAGCCTGAACCACAGAAATCTGCTTATAGCTGCCGCGTTTCGCTGCATCCACCGGAGGGAAGTCATTCGCTTCCGCCAGGCGCTGCACGTCGCGCAGGCCGGTGTCGCCGCTGATCGGGCGGGCGCCCTCGCGCACCAGCTTCATGCCGTTGTAATCCATCGGGTTATGGCTGGCGGTCACTTCGATGCCGCCATCCACGTTCAGATGCCAGGTGGCAAAGTAGATCTCTTCGGTACCGGAAAGGCCAATATCCAGCACGTCCACGCCCGCGTCCTGCAACCCTTTCGCCAGGGCCAGTTTCAGCGCCTCGCTGGTCAGGCGCACATCACCGCCCAGTACGATAGTTTTGGGTTTCAGATATTCGCCGTAGGCGCGGCCAATACGCTCAGCAATCTCTTCGTTCAGCTCTTCGCCCAGACGACCACGGATGTCGTAGGCTTTAAAACAGGTCAGTTTTTGCACGTTTCAGTCTCCTCCAGGCAACAGTTGCCCAACCCACAGCGTTGTCTGTGGGGGATGTGGAATATTCAGAATGTGTAGATCGGATTAGCGAAGCGGCATCCGACAAAAGTTAAATGCGTCCGTACCGGTCCTCAAAACGCACAATGTCGTCTTCTTCGAGGTAAGTGCCGGAACGCACTTCAATCAGGTCAAGCGGGATTTTTCCGGGGTTTTCCAGGCAGTGCGTGACGCCCAGCGGAATGTAGATGGACTCGTTTTCGCCGAGCAGTTTTATCTCGTCGCCCAGCGTCACTTTCGCGGTGCCCGCCACCACAATCCAGTGCTCGGCACGGTGGTGATGCATCTGCAAAGAGAGCCCTTCGCCCGGCTTCACGGTGATGCGTTTCACCTGGTAGCGTTCGCCGGAATCAATGGAGTCGTATTTGCCCCACGGGCGGTACACTTCCCGGTGATTGTGGTGTTCATGGCGGCCATCGAATTTGATTTTTTCGACCACTTTTTTCACGCTTTGCACGTGATCGCGATCGGCGATCAGCACCGCATCTTTAGTCTGCACCACCACCAGATCTTTCACGCCAACCGTCGTCACAAGCCCTGATTCGGCATAGATATAGCTGTTTTCGGTATCGTGGCTGATCACATCACCATGATGCACATTGCCCTGCGAGTTTTTGGTACTGATTTCCCATAGCGAAGACCACGAGCCGACATCGCTCCAGCCCGCATCCATCGGCACCACTACCGCATCAGCGGTCTTTTCCATTACCGCGTAGTCGATAGATTCATCCGGGCAGGCCAGAAACGCCGCTTCATCCACGCGCACAAAATCGAGATCCGGGTCGATATTCGCCATCGCTTTTTCACAGGCGGTGAGAATATCCGGGCGGAATTTTTTCAGCTCTTCGAGGTAGCGCCCGGCGCGGAACAGGAACATGCCGCTGTTCCAGTAATACTCCCCGCTGGCAACATACGCCTGGGCGGTGTTCAGATCGGGTTTTTCAACGAACTGCGCCACGCCGAACGCGATAGCATCAACACCAGGCGTGTTCGGGTTAGCCACTTCGCCGCGGCGAATATAGCCATAACCGGTTTCCGGTAAATCAGGCACGATACCGAAAGTGACCAGTTTGCCCGCTTCGGCATACGGGAGAGCGTTACGCACCGCCTCACGAAATGCCTCTTCGTTCTGAATCACATGATCCGCTGCCAGAATCAGCATTAGCGGATCTTTTTCAGGTTGATTACGGATCGCCGCCAGAGCTGCAAGCGCGATGGCAGGGGCCGTGTTGCGCCCGGCGGGCTCCAGCACGATATTTTCCGTCAGTTTGTTCAGCTCGCGTAACTGTTCAGCCACGATAAAACGGTGCTCTTCGTTACAAATCACCACTGGGCTCTCGCACTCCACGCCGTTTAAACGGCTAATGGTGGCCTGCAACATCGTCAGTTCCCCTTTCAGGCACAGGAACTGTTTTGGATAAAGTACGCGGGACAACGGCCATAAGCGGCTGCCGTTTCCTCCTGCCATGATGACTGGATAGAGTTGGCTCATTTTTAACCCCGACATGTTATGAAGATATAGCGGCAATAAATTGATTCAACACACTATTCTTCTCTAGTGTGCGCTCGGCGTAGTCACGTGCCACCGTGTTGTGTTCCGGCAATTGCAGGCAGCGCTCGATTCCCTCAGCTAACGCGTCAACCGATTCAGGCTCAACACACACGGCAATCCCGGAATACACCTCGCAAAGTTGGCCGAGTTCGGTATCCGGTTCTGCGGTAATCACCGCATTGCCGCCCACGGCAAGAATATTGGTCAGTTTTGATGGCAGCACGGCGTCTGCTGCGCCACGGCGCTGAATCACCAGATGGCAATCCGCAAGGCTCAGCAGGGCTGGCAGCGCGTTGTAAGGCTGTAACGGGTGGAACACCACGTTTTGCAATCCCTTCTCCTGCGCCAGTTTTTTCAGACGCGCGGTGCCCCCGCCCTGCCCGACAATCACAAATAACCAGGGCTGGTTCGCAAAACGCGCCGCAACGTCAATCACCGTTTCCAGCCCCTGTTTTTCACCGATATTGCCGGAATAGAGGATGATTTTTTTATCTTCAGGCAATTGCAGGCTGGCACGTACCGCCTGGATCTCGCTTTCGGGAATACCGCGAAAACGCTCCACTTCAGACCAGTTAGGGAAGAAGATCACTTTCTTCGGATCCACACCCTTTTCAGCCGCTTTGTTCATCATCGAACGGGAAATAGTCGAAACGTTATCGACGTTATGCAGGCCGCTTTGTTCAAAACGAGTCGCCAGACGGGCCACTTTGCCCTGCTTTTTGCCTGCCATGCCCAGGCCAAGCATGGCGTCCACTTCGTAGTCCTGAATATGCAAAAGCGTGCGCGCCCCGCTCAGTTTTGCGAGCAGGCGCATACCCGGCACACAAAATAGCGTTGGCACTACGCCGATAATGCGATCCGGCTTCCAGCGGCGCTGCGCCAGCAACGGGAAGAACGAACTCAGCGCAAAGCTCCCCAAATGGATCAGGCGCTTTAACGTTGACGGCTGTTTCGGGACATACAGCGGGCAGCGCCAGACCGTGGCTGCCCCCACTTCTTTGCGGTATTTCCAGGATGAATATTCGGGATGCACTTCCCAGACCGGATAGTAAGGTGGAGCGGTAATGACCCGCACCTCATGGCCCTGGCGCGTCATCCATTCCACCATTTCGCCGGTGTATTTGCCGATGCCTGTGAGTTCGGGAGAGTAGTTAATGCCGTACACTAAAATTTTCACAGGCCGGGTGCCTCCGCGCGTTTCTCATCGAGGAAATAAGCGCGACTGTTGTCGTGGACGTTCTGCGCAGACAGCAGTGCTTCCTGTGTCAGCCAGCGATACGCGCTGTGCTGCGCATCCGGCAAGTGCAACTTTTCGGCATCTACGCGCAGGTGAAAACCCAGCACGATGTAGTGCGTGGAAAAATCCGCCCCGGAGAAGTTGTCGTCATAGAAGTGCTGCCATACGCCATAAAAGTCGCCGTCAGCCAGGGTGAAAGCGGTGCCTAATTCAGCCTCGGTTAAGCGGGCAAAAGCCCGCTCAAGCGTTTCATCTTTCTGAACCCGGCCCCCTGGCACAAACCAAAATTTCTGCGCCGGGCGCTGGGTGCGCTGCCCTAACAGGAACTCTCCCGCCTGATTTTCAACAATCAGATCGATTGAGATCAGCGGTGTGGAACGGACGACGGTTGAGAAATCTTCAGCACTCAGAAACATCGTTACCCCCGGAACCGCTGCTGGTTTTCGAGGAACCACTGATAAGTGCTGGCGAGCCCCGGCTCCAGCGTGATTTCCGGATACCAGCCCAGGCGACGCAGACGTGTGACATCCAACAGTTTGCGCGGCGTGCCGTCAGGTTTTGTGGCGTCAAACACCACGCGTCCACGGTAGCCCGTCACCTTCGCGATGGTTTGCGCCAGCTCGCGAATCGTGCAGTCCACGCCGGTACCCACATTGATGTGGGAAAGCATCGGGTCGGTATGTTCCTGCCAGACTTCATGGTCCAGCTCCATCACATGGATGCTGGCGGCGGCCATATCGTCAACGTGCAGAAATTCGCGCATTGGCGTACCGCTGCCCCACACCACCACATCCGGCGCGTTTTGCTCAGTCGCTTCGTGGAAGCGGCGCAGCAGCGCGGGAATGACGTGCGAGTTGTTCGGGTGGAAGTTATCGTTCGGGCCATACAAATTGGTTGGCATCACCGAGCGATAATCGCGACCGTACTGGCGGTTGTAGGACTCGCACAGTTTGATCCCGGCGATTTTGGCAATCGCATACGGCTCGTTAGTCGCTTCCAACGTGCCTTGCAGCAACTCGCTCTCCGCCATGGGCTGGTTCGCCATTTTCGGATAGATGCAAGATGAACCGAGGAACAGCAGCTTATTCACGTTATGCGTATGCGCCGCGTGAATAATATTGCTTTCGATGGCCATGTTTTCGTAGATAAAGTCTGCCGGATAGGTGTTATTTGCGACAATACCGCCCACTTTCGCCGCCGCCAGGTAAACCTGGTCGATACGTTCTTCGGCAAAAAAGGCGTTAACCGCCGCGCCATCCAACAGATTGAGCTCGTCGCGGCTGCGCAGCACTAGCTCAAGGTCAGCACGTTGCTCAAGCTGGCGGACGATGGCGGACCCGACCATCCCACGATGGCCGGCTACAAATATACGTTGTTTATTCATACTCAGGACTCCAGCGCAATGGCAACCTCATAGCCGTGAGACTTGAGCAACGAGTGTTTTTTCGCCGCTTCCAAATCTTTCGCTACCATTTCGCCGACCATTTCTTTAAGGGTGATCTCCGGTTTCCAGCCCAGTTTTTCGTGCGCTTTGGTTGGGTCGCCCAGCAGGGTTTCCACTTCAGCAGGACGGAAGTAACGCGGGTCAACGGAGACAATCACATCGCCCGGCTTCACGCCCGGGGCGTCATGGCCCGTTACGGAAACCACAATCCCTTTCTCGTCAACGCCCGTGCCTTCAAAGCGCAGTTTGATACCCAACTGGGCGGCGGCCATTTCGACGAACTGACGGACGGAATACTGCACGCCGGTGGCAATCACGAAATCTTCTGGTGTCTCCTGCTGCAGCATCATCCACTGCATTTTTACGTAGTCTTTGGCATGGCCCCAGTCACGCAGAGAATCCATGTTGCCCAGGTGCAGGCAGTTCTCGAGACCCTGAGCGATGTTAGCGATCGCACGGGTGATTTTGCGGGTCACGAAGGTTTCGCCGCGGCGCGGAGATTCGTGGTTGAACAGAATGCCGTTGCAGGCAAACATGCCGTAGGATTCGCGGTAGTTTACGGTTATCCAGTAAGCGTAAAGTTTGGCGACAGCGTACGGAGAGCGCGGGTAGAAAGGCGTGGTTTCTTTCTGCGGCGTTTCCTGCACCAGGCCGTAAAGCTCAGAGGTGGAGGCCTGGTAGAAACGGGTTTTCTTCTCAAGGCCCAGGAAGCGAATGGCTTCCAGCAGACGCAACGTCCCCATCGCATCTACATCGGCGGTGTATTCCGGAGACTCAAAAGAGACGGCAACGTGGCTCATCGCGCCCAGGTTGTAGACTTCATCCGGCTGCACTTCGGAAAGAATACGGGTCAGGTTTGAGCTGTCTGTAAGATCTCCGTAGTGCAGATGGAATTTCGGGTTGCTGGAGTGCGGATCCTGGTAAATATGGTCGACACGTTCAGTGTTGAAAGAAGAGGCACGACGTTTAATGCCGTGAACTTCATACCCTTTTTCCAGCAGCAGTTCCGCCAGATAGGAGCCGTCTTGTCCGGTTACACCGGTGATGAGAGCTACTTTAGTCATAATGGATTTTCCTCTGTTAAACCAGGTTCTTATTTGAAGGTCCCTAAGGTGGATAAACGCAGTCCCATCCACCGATTTATCGGATGGCGCAGGCTTATCCGACCTACAGGGCTACAAAACTCGATCGCGTATTTTCACTGCCGGATTTCCCCGGCAAACGGCCTTCGCCGGTAATGATTTATAAACACTGCTGCGGGCCCCAACCACGGTGTTATTGCCAATGGTCACGCCGGGTGAAACAAATACATCTGTGGCTAACCAGCATTTCTCACCAATAACAATCGGGGCCGCGGTAATATCAAAATGCTGACTCATATAATCGTGGCTGCCGGTACACAAATAACACTTTTGTGACACCACGGAATTTGCGCCGATGGTAATATCGCCCAACGTATATAACACCGCGTCATCGCCTACCCAGGCATAATCGCCCAGGGTTAATTTCCATGGATAAGTAATTTTCACCGACGGACGAATCACCACGCCCTTGCCAATTCGTGCGCCAAATAACCGTAATAAAAATGCACGCCAGCGATAAAATATTTGTGGAGACCAGGCAAATAATGTGGCTTGTACGGCCCACCATAATTGCACTTTTATTCCGTTTGCGCCGCGAAAGCCCCTCGGCACAGTGAAGCCGCTTAGGTCTTGCATACTATTTCCTTATTTTCGTCGGATGGTGCTTACGCTTATCCGACCTACAGGCTTTAAACTTTGTTGTAGAGCGCCTTTGCTTTACCGGTGGTGCGTAAGCGAAGCCTGTATGAGAGCTCGGCAATAAAACCCGGCACGCCTAATATTTTGCGCTGCACGTTTTTTGCATCACGGCATAACTCAATATTATTTGACGTGGACACACCACCCATTGAAAATTCTGAGACGAGTCCTTTGATGCGTTTAAATGCATAACCGTTTTTATACATTTTTGCGGCTAATGCATAATCAGAGGAGACTTTATATTGCAGATCGTAAGGGTATTTCAGCAATCCATCGCGAGGGAAAAATATCGCCTGATGGCTTGCGGGCAGGCTGTGGTAAATATACCAGCCCTGTTTTGCACGGCGCTCTAATTTTGTGCCGTCGCCAAAATCTAATAATGCGTCGCCGATAACCATTGCATTATCGGTTAGCGGCAGCGCGGCAAGCTGCTGTACCACATTAGCAATATCATGATGAAAAACATCGCCGGAATTCAGGAACAAAGCATAGCGACCACAGCACATATCAATGCCTTTGTTCATCGCATCATAAATGCCGCTGTCTTTCTCACTGACAAAATGTAACCCATATTGCCCGTGAAGATTTTCAAGGAATTCCGCCGTGCCGTCATTTGAGCCGCCGTCTACCACAATCCATTCAAATTTAATGCCTTGCGCCTTCGCCAGGTGGGCCAGCGACTGCCAGGTTTTTTCTATCCCAGCGAGATTTTTAAAGGCAACAGTGATGACACTTAATAACATGATTATGGTCTCGTTAATCAGGAGCTGGAAATCTTGAGTGCTTTTCGTAAAATAAACGGGCACACAATCAAGAACGCATATTCAGGGCTAAAAATTGAGCCGGTAAAAAATAACGACACCGGTGTGAAAAGCCATAACTGCACGCGATAATTTTCGTTATTACCAAATGCCGTGCGCATCATTTTAAAGACTTTCCACATATAACAAATGGTCAGTAATACGGCGAACCATGAAAAATAGATAATTAACAGATACAAACCATTGTCTACTGTTTTACCGACATCCGCACCGTTAAAGATTCCGAATGATGCGACATATTCATATAAAGATCCGAAACGCACTACTCCATCAATATTGCTCAATGAATATCCGACCATCGCCAACGGGCCAATAATTCGATAATACGATGATGACCCTTCGGTGCCTAAATCGCCCAAACGCGTCGCGATATAGGGAAATGCAAATATTAACCCCACTAAAAATACGGAAAGAGAAATAATTGCCAGCGGTAACTTCTTCTTGATGGCACTTTTATTAAGGTACTGAAATGCCCACTCAAGCAGATAAAACAGGATAAATGTCATTACCCCTGAAAACGAACCTGAAAGTACTATCCCGAAAAGAATCATACCATCAGTTTTTGGTGTTTTGATACCGAACTGTTTGATGCTGAGCCAAATTGAGATTAATGCCAGAGCGAAGAACGCCGGTTCAAAATAGAGTGCCGTCGTTCGCTTCCCGCCAAAGCTAATAAAGTTCAGTACATAGCTATTACTGTAAATAAGAAACTTCGAAATTTTCTCAATCAGGCTGCTTCCACCGGTAAGAATAATCTGCGCCATCTCTGCGGCGGCCAGCAGCACAATAATGCCCACCACGCCATAAAATAACCTCAGTATTTTTCGGTGATTGTGTTGTGAAATAGTTTTGAAGCGGCAACTCCAGGTCATTGCCAGAATCAGCACAATATAAACAAACAACAATGTCGAGGTAACATATTTACTGGCATCCAGCGATTGGCCAAAGATATAGTTAAATGCCGTTAGCCCTCCCCCAATGCCTAACGCAATCATCAATTTTTTGACGCTAATACGTTCGATGTACAAAAAAAGAAGCGCGGGCAAGAAGGTGACTATCGTTATCGGGAAACTTTCCCCCAGTGACGCCAACTTGACGTTGACGACCAGATAGATGAACGGTAGCAGCAGATAACTACAGATTTTGATAGAACGAGACATACTCCTCCAGCATCTGTTGTCCACTGAACGCCTGGCGGCTTGCCGTTTTAAAAGCCTGCAAATCCTGGCCAAACACCTGTTGCGCCAACGCTTCTTTTGGCATTTTTATTAACGAGAGCACCTGTTCATCATTAAACGTTTTGCCCCCGACTTTGCGTAACACTTCGTCTGCGGCCTCACTTTGCGTAGCGATAACCGGCACGCCAATGGATAGCGCTTCGCACAAAATCAGTGGGTAGTTGTCGACCTGGGAGCTAAACACCAGCGAGTCCATTTCATTGAGCTGGCTCATTAACGCTTTTTTATCGGTCATGTAGCCGTGATTCACCACGTTTGGGCCGTTAAACGGTGAGAATTTACCAAAGGTATGCAGCTCTATTGCATCCCCAAGCGCCATAATCCCCTGCACGAGCCGCTGGTTGGTTTTACCGTCATAACGTAAATCGTGTGCCACCACCGCCACTTTTGGCTTAGCGCCCGCAGCGCGGTTCAGCGGCAATTCAGTGAGAATCGCTTCGGTCGCCACATCAATGCCGTTGTTGATAATTTTGCAGCGCCCTGCCCCGTAGATACGGTTGAACGCATCAGCCACATGCTGACTCGGCGAGACAAACTGGCAGCCCAGCGCCAGCATTTCGCGGAATAACTGGCGCTTGGTATCCACCAGAAGATGGGCGCGGTCGCGTTTTACCGGCGGGTAGTTATCTAACGTCGGGCATTTTTGGCAGCCGGTTTTCCAGCCGTCGCAGCCGTCAAGAAATGCGCAGCGGCCGGTAATGCTCCAGTGGTCGTGCAGCGTCCAGACAAACGTCACATCCGGTTTATGCGCTTTCACGCGCTGGCAAAAGCTCACCATCTCTTCAAGATTCAGCCAGTAGCTGTGTACCACATGGAAATGCAGAACCACCGGGCCGCTTGCGCGAGTGACTTTGCGATAGAGATTGTTCAGGTTGCCGAACGGGTCACGATTGAAAAAGCGGAACAGAATGATGTTGGCGATAGAGGTCAGGCGCGGGGTGTGTTTTTCAACGCCCTGGAATTTATCGTGGCTGGCGCTTTTCTTCCCGCCTTTGCCGTACCCGTAGATAAATCGTGAACTAAAGCCTGCCGCACGTGCCCGCTGGTGGAGATCCAGCGCCACACCTGCCGCCCCGCCTTCTGCGAGGCGTACGTTAAATTGCATAATATTCATTTTAAAACCTTTATCTGCGCCTTCTGACCCACCACCAGCGCATTGTCTGGCACGTTATCCAGCACCACGCTTCCCGCACCGACGACGACGTTATTCCCCACCGTGATGCCACCAATCATCACCACATTGGCGCCCAGCTCAACGCCGTTGCCAATGACCGGGCAATCGTGACTTTCGCGACGGTTGCCGATGGTGACGCCGTGGCGAATAGTGAAATCATCTCCGGCGATAACGAATTTATTGATGACGACGGCATAACCGTGGTGAATGGTAAAACGCCGTCCGATGGTGGCTCCCGCCTGAATTTCATAGCCAAACAGGCACTCGGTCACAAAGCGATAAAGCAGGATTATCGGGGCGGCCCACAGGTTGTTGATGACGCTTTTCTTGCGCCAAACCGAACAAAAATGGGCGATACGGTAGGCCATTACCATGCAGCAAGGGCGAAGGCTCCAGGAGTTTGCGCGTAGGTCTTCAAGCACCTTTATTTCCCCCATAAACCATCGGCAAGACGTTTGGTATTACGCACGCTCAGCAACGCTAATAACGTGCGTAAAGACATACGCTTATTGCGGATTTGGTAGAGAGTAAAGAGCTGGTATTTCTTACTGGCGCGGTCGAATTTATCTTTGTGCTTTTGATAGAAATGGAAGTAACCGGCAAACTTTTTCGGGGATTTGGTTATCTGCATTTCCCCGTGATTGATGTGCAAAATTTGCGTGGCATCTTCCACTTTCCACGGCTGACCGTACTCCACCACCATGCGCAGGAAAATATCGTAATCCTGAGCTGCCGCAAGGGTAGTGTCGAACAGGCAGGCTTTAAAGCGATCGGCACGGGTAAACACCTGATTACCAATAATATTGCGCTTATAAAACAGCTTTAAAGAGAATGGCGATTTCGGATACAGCGGCAAACTCGCGGGTTGGGAATAGACCTGCCCTTCACAAACGTAGTCATTGGCGTACAAAAAGGCGTGCGTCACGAGTTGGGGCTTGTGCTCGAGAAATATCGACAGGCGATTGGGCGTCCATTCATCATCGTCATCAATACCTGTAATCAGTTCACCCGCGGCCTGGCTGATCGCCTGGTTGCGCACCGAGCACGCGCCGGAGTTAAAATCGTTGCGGGTATAGCGCACGCGCTCATCGCCAAGCTCGTGAATAAAACTCTGGAGCTGTTCATAAGAAGAAGAGCAGTCGTCAACGATAAGCAGTTCCCAATGTTCATAATCCTGGCGCAGCACCGATTTAATGGCGCGAATAGCCAACTGTTGACGATTCCATGTCGGCATATAAATAGAAATAAGTGGGCGCGATGCAGTGGTATTCATAACACTCCCCAAAATTTTATTGATGACAATATAAAATCCCCTGATCCCAGCCTTCACCTTGAGGGAGAAGGCGCAAACCGTGGACCCCACCCCAACCCTCCCCTTTCCAGGGGAGGGAGCCGTTATCTACATCCTGTTAGCCCCTCCCCCTGGCAAGGGGGAGGTTGGGAGGGGGTAAAGGCATTACGTTCCCGTCGGCTATTTAGCGTCAGATTTATATTCGTACTCGTAATACCCGTAATCCTCATAACCTGCCGCCCGGCGGAAGATTGAGTTGAGAATGACGCCGCGCACGGTGATGCCGTTTTGCTCAAAGCGGCTGAGGCTGGTTTCAACTTCTTTAAGCGTATTAACCGCATAACGCGCAACCATCAGCGTGGTGCCCGCATGGCGGCCGACAACGGCGGCGTCGGTGACGGCGAGAATTGGCGGGGTATCAATTAACACCAGGTCGTAATTCTTGCTTGCCCAGGCGATAAGCTCGGCAAAGCGCTCGCTCATCAACAATTCAGAAGGGTTTGAGGGCACAACGCCGCGCGGTACAAGGTCAAAATTAGGTACGGAGGTTTTTTGTGCACAGCGGCTTATTTCCGCCTGCCCGGTTAACACTTCCGCAAGACCGTTGGTGTTGGTGGTGCCCAGCAGTTCGTGGGTATAGCCTTTACGCATATCGCAGTCGATCAGCAGTACGCGTTTATTGGTCTGGCTGATAACCGCTGCAAGGTTGGCACAAACGAAGGTTTTACCGATGGACGGGCTTACCCCGGTGAGCATCAGAACGTTATTCGTCGCCTGCATCATGGCGAAGTGGAGGCTGGTACGCAGGCTGCGAATCGATTCGATGGCGAGATCCGTTGGGTTGCCCACCGCCAGCAGTTGGCTCTGCTTGTTGCGCTTCGCCCCTTTAACGTTGCGCACCGTGGCGTTATCGCGGGATTTCTGCCATTCCGAAAGCGGAATACTGGCGTAAACCCCGATTCCCGCTTCTTCAAGGACCGCCGGGCTTTCGATGCCGCGATTAAACAGGGAACGCAACAGCACGCCCATGATGGATAACATCAGGCCGAGAATAATGCTGCCAAGAATAATCAACGCCCGCTGCGGTTTCACTACGCCCGGCTGAGCAATCGCCGCATCCACAATGCGCACATCGCCAACGGTGCTGGCCTCGGTGATTTTCAGCTCTTGCTGTTTATTTAACAGCTGCATATAAACCTGCTGACCTGACTCCACGTCACGCGTTAAACGCACAATTTCCTGCTGCGTTTTTGGCATCGCCGTGACACGCCCGTTCAAACGCGCTTTCTCTTCTTCGAGGGTGTGACGTTTTTCCAGAAGCGTGCGATAAGCCGGGTGGACTTTGGTATACAGCTTGGAGATTTCAGCCTCTTTGAAGGTTAGCTCGTTGAGCTGCGAGTCGATATTGACCATGGTGTCGAGAACGGATTTCGCCTCTAAAGAGAGGTCAACCGAATCCTGCTGCTGGCGATAAGCATTCAGTTTGTTTTCCGCAGCATCAAGGCGAGAGCGCACATCCGGCAATTGTTCGGCCAGGAATTTAAGGCTTTTCGCCGCTTCTTCGGATTTACGCTGAACGTTCTGCTCAAGGTAATTCTGCGTGATGCTGTCGAGAATCGCGCGAATTTTATCTTTGTCTTCACCGGTGTAAGAGAGGCTCAATACGCCGGTATCTTTACCATTTTCTGCCACCGTCAGGTTGCCCTGAAGCTGGTTTATCATGCCAAGCGTGGAGTATTTGGTTACGGTAAAGGTATCGCCAGCATCGGCTTTGATGGCGCTGATATTCATGGTGATGCCACCCTGATTCAGCGTTTTCCCCACCTGCCCTTTGGCGCTAAAGCCGTTATCGCTGGTCAGCAAATATTGTGTCGGGCTAACCACTTCTACCGTAAAGACATTTTTGGCCTGACCGGCGGGCAGATTAAAACTATCCACCACGACGGTATTATTTTGACGCCCTTGCAGGCGATCCCAGCCCGCACCGAGCAGCCAGAAGCTGTTTTTCTCAACCGCGATATCAAGATTGAGATCGTCAACGGTTTTGCCCAACACCAGGCGCGACTGAATCAACTGCATTTCGGCAGCGGACGCAGGCGGTTTGTTGGAGAGCGCGGAACTAATGTCGTTCACCAGAGAGTTACCGGCGTTTTGTTCGATCTGCACCAGCGCATCGGCTTTATAAATCGGTGTGGCAAACAGGGCATAGATTGTTGCCAGGACGGCAAAGATGGCGGTGATCCCCAAAACCCACCAGCGGGCTTCCAGAACCGTACCAAACAACCGGCCAATATCAATTTCGTCATTGCCCTCAGTCGGGGCGCTCGAACGGCGTGATTTCTCTGTCATTGTTATCCCTGATGAGCGTTGAGTGCGTGGGCCCATTTTTGGGCGCTGAGATCCAGAAGGCTGTAAACCGCTTCAAAAGCGTCATGGCTTTTGCGATAGGGATCGGGGATTTCTCGCTCCGCATCCCAGTGACCAAACAGCATCACTTTGCCGCGCATCTCTGGAGCCATCTCGCACAGTGCGGAGATATGGCGTTTTTCCATGGCAAGAATCAGATCGTATTCACGGCACATTTTGCCGGAGACCTGTTTTGCGCAGTGGCCCTCAAGCGAGAGGTTATGCTGTTGCGCCACGCGCATAGCAGCCTCATCAGCCGCCTTGCCCACCAGCGCCCCGAGCCCCGCAGAGGTCACGGTAAGCGCCGGGTGATAACTTTTCAGCAGCCGCTCAGCGGTAGGTGAACGACAAATATTTCCGACACAGACAACCAAAATTTTGTTGAACATAGCGTGTTACCAGGTATGGATATCTTTGGCGGTATCCGTCATATAACGAACGCCACTGATGGTTGGCAGCAGTTGGTTGATCAAGCGATTCCAACGGGTGACCGGGGCGGTCGTCACATAGACCACATCGTAAGGCTGCAACTGGAACTCAGTGCCCATCACCAGCGAGGTCGCATCCGACATATCAAGCTGATAAATGTTGGCAATTTTGCCGCCCTGCTTCTCTTTGATTGGGCGAATGACGAAGATCCCGCTGGCGTTCGAGGCGGTCATATCCAGACCTTCGGCCTGGCCAAGCGCTTCGGTCAGCGTCATGCCGCTGAAGTCCATTTTGAGGGTCGTCTGTTTTTTCACTTCGCCCATCACGAACACTTTCAAATCGTCATTACGCGGAACAAACAGGATGTCGCCGGGGTAAAGCAGATGGTTCTGGCTCAGGTCGCCGTTTTGCATCAGCGCCTGCAGGGAAATACGCTTTTCCTGGCCGTTATGCGTCAGCACAACGTTGCGCCAGTCAGCGGCATCGGTGAGGCCGCCCGCGGCGTTAATCGCATCAAGGATGGTGAGCGGGACGTTGGTAATCGGCTGTTGACCAGACTTATTCACCTGCCCTGAAACGTAGGCTTTTTGTGAGCGGAAACCAGCGATATTAACGTCCACCTGCGGGTCTGCGATGTACGTCGCAAGACGGCTAGTAATATCACTGCGGATTTCAGACAGGGTTTTACCCGCGACTTTCACTTTACCGACATACGGATAGAACATGGTGCCATCCGACTGTACCCAGTTACCGGCATCGCTTGAGCTACGGTACTGACCTGCAGGCGTTGTCAGTTCAGGGTGGTCCCAGACCGTGACGTTCAATACGTCCCCTGGCCCCACACGATATTGGTAAGCCGAAATCTCCTGGTCGAGGGACATATTGGGCTGGGCGACGGCTGGGCGCACGCGTAATTGTTCAACCAGGCGCGGCGTTAACGGATACACATTCACCATGCGATCCAGATTGAAGTCTGAATCCTGCTGCTTGATAACATCTTTTCCCATGGTAGACATATTGCTCCCGGGGAGTACTGTGCAACCGCTCATCAGGGTTACCGACACCAATAAAGGCATCAATTTAAGTTTGTATTTTATCATTGAGTATTTATCACTATGGCAGAGTAATTATCCTGAGCGAATAAAATAAGAGACTCGTTAGGTTTACGAATGAGATATGAATTTAAACTCGCGTGCCGTTTGATGTATCCCCGTCATACTTCACGTTGCATGTGCGTTGGCTTTCCTACAACTCGAATTATTTTGGGTGTAACTGGCATCAATCCTAAAAAACGCTTATTTCCCGACATCCTATTGACAGAATAATTGAGGCTTATTCTCTGGCCTTTGAGCATGCTACCGCCCCTGGCTTACAGTCACCAACCTACTGAAAAAAGACGATTTGTAAGGGGTAATCCATGCGGGGATTAAATCCAAAGAATATTCTTAGGAAATAATTACCACGCAGCCAGGTTAAATATTCCGCCTTCAGAGAAAATAAAAAATTAAATCTACTATCAGACACCGATATCGATTGTTGCAGTTAACCCTATATCAGGCAAGGCACCATAGAACGATACCCGGACTTTTAAGAATAATATTAACCACTCATTTACATGCGTTTAGGAATTTCTTTATATTGACAGAAAATTAATAAGTGATACGTCACACGTTAATATGCAGATATATCTCATGTGAATTTCATTATAAGAAAAACCAATTCCTTATTATTTCCCAAAAATGAATAACGGTTTACCTTAGTTATTAGGAGGAATTAAGCGGTATTAGATTTGTCCTGCCCATGACATTGCAATTTTGCGCGGGGTTATCCATTCTTTCATTGTGACATTTGTCATCTCGTAAAAGGTGCCGTAAGCGATATGGAATGGATTGCCGACCCATCAATCTGGGCAGGCCTGATAACACTGGTGGTTATTGAGCTGGTCCTCGGTATCGATAATCTGGTGTTTATCGCGATACTTGCCGAAAAACTTCCCCCGGCGCAACGTGACCGGGCGCGCGTTACCGGGCTTATTCTTGCCATGCTGATGCGTCTCTTATTGCTGGCCTCTATTTCCTGGCTGGTGACGCTTACGCGCCCCCTCTTTCATATTAGCGATCTTTCGTTTAGCGCCAGGGATCTCATCATGCTCTTCGGCGGGCTTTTCCTGTTATTCAAAGCCACCGTTGAGTTAAATGAGCGGCTTGAAGGCAAAGATAGCGAAACGCGAACCCAGCGGCGTGGCGCGCGCTTTTGGCCGGTGGTGACGCAAATCGTCATTCTGGATGCGGTCTTTTCTCTCGATTCCGTAATTACTGCGGTGGGCATGGTTGACCATTTGCCGGTCATGATGGCGGCGGTGATCATCGCGATTTGCCTGATGCTACTTGCCAGCAAAGCCCTGACCCGGTTTGTGAACAACCACCCAACCATCGTCATTCTTTGCCTCAGCTTCCTGCTGATGATTGGCTTCAGCCTCGTCGCAGATGGCTTTGGCTACCATATTCCGAAAGGCTATTTGTATGCCGCTATCGGCTTCTCGGTGATGATTGAGAGCCTGAACCAGCTCGCTATCTTTAACCGCCGCCGCTTTTTATCTGCGGATCAGTCTTTACGCCAGCGCACTGCCGAAGCCGTGCTGCGCCTGTTAAATGGCAAAAAGGAAGAGGCCGAACTGGACGCGCAGACCGCATCGTTAATTGCCGACCATTCTCATCAGGATGAGATTTTTGACCCGCAAGAGCGGCTGATGATTGAACGCGTGCTCAACCTGAATCAACGATCGGTCAGCAGCATCATGACCTCCCGCCATGACGTTGAACACATCAGGCTTAGCGACCCGGAAGAGCAAATCCGAACCCTGCTGGATAAAAACCAGCATACCCGCGTCGTCATTACCGGCGATGGGGATGAGATTTTAGGCGTGGTACACGTTATTGATTTGCTCCAGCAATCGCTTAAAGGCGAAGCGCTTAATCTTAACGTGCTGATTCGCCAGCCGCTGATTTTCCCGGAAACGCTGCCTCTGCTTGCGGCTCTGGAACAATTCCGCAATGCCAGAACGCACTTTGCATTTGTAGTGGATGAGTTTGGCTCAGTAGAAGGCGTGGTGACATTAAGTGACGTGATGGAAACCATCGCCGGTAATTTGCCGAATGAAGTGGAAGAGATAGATGCCCGGCATGACATCCAAAAAAATCCGGACGGAACGTGGACCGCGAACGGGCATATGCCGCTCGATGATCTCGTCCAGTATGTGCCGCTGCCGCTTGATGAAAAGCGCAACTACCACACCATTGCCGGGTTATTAATGGAAGCCTTGCAGCATATTCCGGTAACCGGAGAAGCCGTGCAGGTCGGCGATTTTCTGCTGCGAACGTTACAGGTGGAAAGCCATCGCGTGCAGAAAGTGCAGATTGTGCCGCTGGAAAATGATGAAGAGATGGATTTTGAGGTTTGAGTGAATCAGTCAGAGAGAACCTGGGTTCTCTCTGACTTGTCTTGCAGATTACAGATTATCCAGCAGTTGCTTCACATCTTTCGATTTGCTGCTGTCTTTGTGGCGATCTAACCAGTCATTCAGACGGCGTTTGGCTTCGCCCTGCAACTGCTTACGCAGCACTTGATCCACCTGCAAAGAGTAGTTCATCTTCTGCCACGGGCCGTAAACGCGCAGTGGAATTGGCGTGGTTTTCAGGACATCAATCAGCTTGCTGTCCCCTTTCCAACCGCCGAGCACCGTAACGTTAAAGCGGGCATCGCACTGCTCTTTAATGAGATCGAGCGTCCCCTGGCCTGTCAGCTCCAGCATGGAAGATTTGCCGCTCATTTTATTGAGCACCAGATCACCGTTATCCAGACTCGCCTGGGCGGATAAACTGTCGAGCCTCGTAACGTTGTCGTCGTTTTCCTGGGCCTGAACATCGCCATTACTGCGGGTCACCGCTTGCTGAATCAACTGTTGGAAGTTCATCCCCTGCATGGTGGTGTTGGTCATGGTGATGCTCGCATCCCCCTGCCAACTGCGGCGGAAAGCATCGGCATTAAGTTTGTCGCCGCTGAACTCACCTTCCATCGACAGCACCCCAGACAAAGCAATCGGGTAGTTGAAGGCTGTCAGAATCGGCCCGATTTCAATTTCCTCAACCTTAGGCTGGAAGGTTAACTGAGAGTGATTCTGGCGCGCATCAAGCTCGCCGGGGAACGACATACTGCCTTTGCCGAATTTCCCCGTTAATTCCGAAACCGTAAGCAGGCCATATTTGTTCATTATCGCCGATTGCACATCGGTGAAGTCCAGGCCGCGCCAGCGTACCGAGGAAGCGGCGATTTTCACCTGAGCGCTAAACGCACGCAGGTTCTGGTAACTGGCGTCGTCAATACCGGAGGCGATGATCGGGCGCGGTAACGTGTTTTGCTGCTGCGCCTGTTGCACCGCCCTGGTACTGGTTACAGCAGTGGCGGCAACAAGGCCATCCAGATTCAACTTATTGGCATGAAGATCGAGCACCCACTGAGGTTTCTCTTCCAGCACAACGCTGGCGTTACCTTGCAGATCGCTGTCGTTAGCGGTTAGTTGAAGTTGATTCAGTTCAAGCCGACGCTGCTGCTCAAGCCAGCGCAGGACGAGCGTCCCGTTACCGGCAATTCCTGTCGCCGGGAGATCGGCCCCCTGAAGCTGGTAATCAAGTTTAGAGATTGTGGCATTCAGTTGCTGCGGATAGTCGCTGGCATCAAGGTCTGCGACCAGCGACAAATTCAGGTCTCGCTGGTCACGATTAATACGGCTGCTCAGCTCAATGTGCGCCTGTTTTTTATCATTCTGCTCCATTTGCAGATTGATATTGCGCACGGTAATTTGCTCGTCGCCCGCGTGCTGGAACACCAGGACGCTATCCGCCACTTTTAATTTACCGATATCAAATGACCAGCCACGGTCTTCATCAGGAGGGGTAATCGTAGTTGATGGCCCAACCGGGGCATCTTTCGGGCGGCGCTCTTCGGTTTGCGGCGTAAGCTGGATAACCGCCCCTTTGAGCATCACCTCACGAACCTGAAGCTGGTGAGATAACAGCGGGATTAACGCCACATCGAGGCGCATGTTGTCCGCGCTGACCAGCGGTTGGCTGGCACCCGGTGCCGTCAGCGACATGCGCCCGGATAAAATACTGAGCTGCGGCCAGACGTGCCAGCGTAGCGGCCCACTCAAATTAAGCTGGTAGCCGCTGCGCGTTTCAACCTGGCGCACCATATATGCACGAAAATCATTGGGGTTAACCAACAACACCAACGCTGAAAGACCGGCAACCAGTACGACCAGCAAGATCATCAGCGTGGTTAAAAATCGTTTCATATTGCCCTCAAATCGATGGGAACTCAGTCCTTATCAATACGACTTGCAACAGCGCCTTGTTGATCGCGATATTTCGCATCCTGGCGGCTGTTATAAGGACGTGCGGCCGGGCCAGAAAGCGGCTCGAAACTCAGCGCTCCGATCATCATTCCCGGACGTAACGCCAGTGGCAGTTTACCGGAATTATAGAACTCAAGCACAATGCAGCCATGCCAGCCCGGATCGATACGGTGCGCGGTGACGTGAACCATCAACCCCAGACGCGCCAGAGATGAACGCCCGTCTAACCAACCGACTAAATCAGCGGGAATCGTAACGGACTCAAGCGTGACGGCCAAAGCCAGCTCGCCCGGATGTAGATAAAATGCGTCGCCTTCATTGAGGACGATTTCGTCACTCATCACGCGCTCCAGGGCTTCGCTCACTTCATCTTTCGGGCCGCTTAAATCGATAAACGGAGCGGTATGACCACTGAAGGTACGGAATTTGTTCCCCAAACGCACATCAACGGTAGCACCGCTTATGCGTTCAACTGGCGGACGAGGGGTAATCGTTAAGCGCCCGTCATCAAGCCAGGCTTCTATGTCGCGGTCACACAAACGCATCAGTGATGCTCCTTATCTCATGCTCAGTTTTGTCTACCCTGCCACAGCGAGGCTGAGATAGCCACGCTACGACGGGTAAATACTGGGAATTGCGAGCGGGTGTCAATATTGCGCTCGCCTGTGGCGGTTATGCCGGGTGATTATTCAAAGAACTGACTGATTTTCGCTTTAAGAATATCAATGGCGATGCGGTTTTTACCCCCGCGCGGCACGATGATATCAGCATACTGCTTGGACGGTTCGATGAACTGTAAAAACATTGGACGCACGGTTTTCTGGTACTGAGCCATAACCGAGTCCATGGAACGACCGCGCTCATTAACATCGCGTTTCATACGGCGCATCAGGCAAATATCCAGCGGCGTATCAACAAAAATGGAGAAATTCATCTCTTCGCGCAGACGGGCATCCGTCAGCAACAAAATCCCTTCCAGAATGATGACTTTCTTCGGCATTAAATGAACGGTGTTACCGGTGCGGGTGTGTTCCACATAGCTGTAAACCGGCAGTTCGATAGGGTTGCCAGCTTTAAGCATTTGTAAATGCTGGAACAGCAGGTTGTGGTCCATCGCGTTAGGATGGTCGTAGTTAGTCTTAACTCGTTCGTCCATCGAAAGATGGCTTTGGTCTTTGTAGTAACTGTCTTCTGGAATGACACCAATGTGTTCATCACCAACCTGGTCGCGCAGTTCACGATACAGTGTGCTGGCAATAAGACTTTTTCCTGAAGCCGACGCACCGGCTATCCCGATGATGACGCATTGATGGGACTTGTCAGTCATGTTGTAACGAGCCTTGTTGACTTAAATGTTGAGGAAGGGCGACGCTACTGCGTCAAACGCCGCAATTATAGGGAGTTCCGCCCGCTGATACCAGAGTAATGCACACGAGCGGGCGATTTTCGCCTGTCACCTGTCTGACCGGTAAAAATGAAGGAATGCCCTTTCCAATAACATGACTATTATCAAGAGGAGGAAATAAGTATCTCAAATATCACTTTTTACGAGTTCTTGATGTTAATTTATGAGCGCACTGCATAGGAATTGTAAATTGTTTGTACTAGCATAAACCAAAACTTATCTTTTTATTTGCATCCGGGCATGGCACCTGGCGGCACGCCTTAACGGATTTGCGGTAATGACCAGACAAAGCACAAAAGAGTTAATCGCAATGCCTTCCTTCGTACTGCCAGTGGGGTTGGGGGTTTTAAGCTTTATATTTACTTATTACTCACTGAAATTATCTCTGGTGGGTACTGTTTTAGCGCCGCTATGGTTTCCAACCTCTATCATGATGGTGGCATTATTCCGTAATCCGCTTCGCCTGTGGCCCATGCTCATTGTCATTTGTGCGCTGGGAAGTTTATGTGCTTCCGCTGTTTTGCTGCCCATAAATGAAATTAATCTCGGCTATACGGCAATCAATATTATCGAAGCATTACTGGGCGCATCATTACTGCGGCGTTTTCTACCTTCACATAACCCATTACAAAATCTGAATAATTGGGTGAGCCTTGTCATCTGTAGTGCGATAATCCCACCGATTATCGGCGGTGTGCTGGCGGTATGGCTGGCGGGCCCGGATGGCGGCAGCGTGACCAAAATATTTTTCGTTTGGATGTTATCCGAAACGATTGGCACCCTGGCATTAGTGCCGACCGCATTATTGTTTAAGCCTGAGTATTTATTACGCCATAAAAACCCGAAACTATTTCTGGAAACAATATTCACTTTTGTTATTACTTTAACCCTCAGCTATCTTGCGCTGCGTTATATGCCGTGGCCCTTTACCTTTATTATTGTTTTCCTGATGTGGAGCGCAATTCGCCTGCCGCGCCTGGAAGCCTTCGTTATATTTTTGGGCACGCTAATGGTTGTCTCATTAATGATGGCCACCCATAACACGATCACCATACAACCTCACACCGCCGTCATGGAAAATGCCCCCTGGCTCCCCTTCCTGATGATTCTCTTGCCCGCGAATGTGATGACCATGGTGATGTATTCGTTTCGTGAAGAACGTAAACACATCACTGAAAGCGAAGCGCGCTTTCGCAATGCAATGGAGTATTCCGCTATCGGAATGGCGCTGGTTTCAACCGATGGGCAGTGGCTGCAAGTCAATAAATCGTTGAGTAAATTTCTCGGTTATACGCCAGAACAACTCCGTTCACTGACGTTCCAGCAAATCACGCATCCGGAAGATTTACATGCCGATTTGCAGCAGCTCAATATGCTGGTCAGCGGCAGCATTAATAGTTATTCGATGGAAAAGCGCTACTACACCAGCAAAGGTGATGTGGTGTGGGCTCTGCTGGCGGTGTCAATCGTTCGCGACATTGACGGCTCGCCCCTCTATTTAATCGCGCAAATCGAAGATATTAATGACCTCAAACAGACCGAATGGGTGAACAAACGCCTGATGGAACGCATCACCCTGGCTAACGAAGCGGGCGGGATTGGCATCTGGGAATGGGATTTGGGCAGCGATGTCATTAGCTGGGACAAACGGATGTTTGATCTCTACGAAGTCCCTTCGCATATAAAACCTACCTACGCGCTCTGGCTTGAACGTCTTGTCGCAGACGACGCCCCGGCCGCTGAGAAAGTTGTACATGACGCTTTGCGGGCCCGCGTACCGTTTAAACTGGAGTACCGCATCCATGTTAAAGGCGGGATTCGCCATATTCGCTCCCTGGCAAACCGCGTTTTAAATAAAAATGGTGATGTTGAGCGCCTGCTTGGCATCAACATGGATATGACAGAAGTTAAGCAACTGAACGAAGCGCTGTATCAGGAAAAAGAGCGTCTGCACATCACGCTGGATTCGATTGGTGAAGCCGTCGTCTGTACCGACGTTGATATGAATATCACCTTTATGAATCCTATCGCCGAGAAACTCAGCGGCTGGCCGCAACAGCAGGCAATTGGCCAACATATTCTGGCGATTTTGCACATCACATTCGGCGACACAGGGCCCGTGATGGAAAACATTCACAGCGGCGATTATTCACGCACTACGATTGAACACGATGTGGTTCTGCATTGCCGCAACGGCGGCAGCTACGACATCCATTACAGCATTACGCCTTTAACCACGCTCGACGGGCAAAGCATTGGCTCAGTACTGGTTATTCAGGATGTGACTGAATCGCGCAAAATGCTCAAGCAACTGAGTTACAGCGCCTCTCACGACGGGCTGACGCATCTGGCTAACCGTGCCAGTTTCGAAAATCACCTCAAACGTTTGTTGCAAAGCGCGGGGGAAAATCGCCAGCGCCACGCTCTGGTGTTTATCGATCTCGACCGCTTCAAAGCGGTGAATGACACTGCAGGCCACGCGGCGGGAGATGCGCTGCTGCGCGAGCTTTCGTCATTAATGCTCAGTATGTTACGCACCGGGGATTTCCTGGCGCGTCTGGGTGGGGATGAGTTTGGTCTGCTATTGCCGGACTGCTCGGCGGACAACGCCCGCCATATTTCTGAGCGTATTATCCAGAGCATTAACGACTATCACTTTACGTGGAACGGACGTTTACACCGCATCGGTGCGAGCGCCGGAATCACCCAAATTGATGCCGATAATCGAGTCGCCTCCGAAGTGCTTTCTCAGGCAGATATTGCATGCTACGCCTCTAAAAACGGGGGCCGTGGGCGAGTGACGGTCTTTGAATCTTCAGAACATGAGATCGGTAAAAACGGCCAAAGCCTCTCGCTGGAAGAGCAAAAACGGATCATCCATGAAAACCCTATTCTGATGATCACCAGAGGCGTTGCCCCGCCGCGCGTGCCGGAATCCACCAGCTTCTATTTGATGTCGCTACGTTTCTGGGGAAGCGACGGCGTGGTGATTGACGAAACGATGTTGCGCGACGCAGTGACCGACAAAGAGCTGCAATGCGCGCTCGATCGGCGGATTTTTAATGAATTCTTCACTAAGTTTGCCCAACAGGTGACGAATAAAGGCTTTGGCGTAGCGCTTACCCTCTCCTCTCACGGTCTGGCAAACGATCATGTCGTTGATGAGCTGTTGGCACATTTATCCAACGGAACGCTGCCTGCACGCTTGCTGCATTTGATGATCCCCTGCGAAGCGCTGCAAAACGAAGATGAAAAAATTGACCGAAACCTGCAACGGCTGCGCGACAGCGGCTGCCCATTGATTCTGAGCCACGTCGGGCGCGATCTGGATATCTTTAAGCGCGTTACACCCCATTGGTTCAGCTACATTATTGTGGATGAAGAGCTGATTCAAAACGTGCACAGCAATCTGATGGACGAAATGATGGTCACTATTATTCACGGCCACGCCCAACGCCAGTCGCTGCAAACTATTGCGGGCCCAGCCGATATGCCAATGGTGATGGACACGCTTTCCGGTATCGGCATCGACCTGATATATGGCGAAGCCGTAAGCCCGCCGACACCGCTGGAAATGCTGTTAACCAGCAGCTATTTTGCGATTAATTAAGCGCTAAAAAAGCCGGTGGGGATTTACCATACCGGCTTTTCATTACGTAATCTTTATCTTGATTGATTCCATATTACATCGCAGATTTCATCTGTCGGTTTGAAACCTGTAGGTGCTTTCAACAATAGCTCTCTAATACGCCTTTGATCGAAATGACTACAGGCAAGATTTAATTCTTCAATGTAATCATTAAGCTCTTCCCACGGAAGCATGACTTCATTTGCAGTTAAAATTCGCGGATGCTGCGTAACAGAGACGTTTTCGCCGATCAATAACTCTTCAAAAAGCTTTTCGCCAGGGCGCAAACCTGTGGTTTTAATCTCAATGTCACCATCAGCATTATGCTCATCTCGTACGGTCAAACCACTTAATGTCACCATACGGTGTGCCAAATCAATAATTTTAACCGGCTCCCCCATATCCAATACGAAGACATCTCCACCGTTCCCCATAGCGCCTGCCTGGATAACTAACTGGGCGGCTTCGGGAATAGTCATAAAGTAACGAATGATATCAGGATGTGTAAGGGTAATAGGACCGCCGGTGTCAATTTGCTTTTCAAACAAAGGCACAACCGAACCTGAGGACCCTAAAACATTTCCAAAACGTACCATACTAAAACACGTCGAGGAACACTGCGCCGATAAGGCTTGCAGCACAAGCTCAGCCATACGTTTCGTCGCCCCCATAGTATTTGTTGGGCGTACAGCTTTATCCGTTGAAATCAGTACAAAATTGTCAACCTGGCAGTTAATGGCAGCTTTCGCGCAGGATAATGTCCCAAACACATTGTTACGCACTCCATCGGCAACATTATATTCAACCAAAGGAACATGTTTGTAAGCCGCAGCATGGTAGATGGTTTGAACATGGAAACTTTTTAAAACTCGTTCAACATGCTCCTGATCCTGAACATTCCCAAGTACAGGGTAAAGCGCTACATCAAGTGAATGAGTGGAAAGATAGGTGGTGAGTTCTCGCTCAATAGCATAAAGCGAAAATTCTGACATCTCATATAGAACCAGAACTTTCGGTTTGTTCTGTAAAATCTGCCGACAAAGTTCCGAGCCAATCGAACCACCAGCACCAGTGACCATAACCACTTTTTCGGTGATATTTCGGGCAATAAGCTCAGGAACAGGATCAACAGGATCTCGTCCAAGCAGGTCGGTAATCGACACTTTCCGCAGACTGTCGATTCTCGCTTTCCCTTCAACTAAGTCGACCATACCCGGTATAGATAAAACTTCACAGGGTAATCCTTCAAGCATCTGAATAACTGCATTCTTGCGCGAACGACTTGCACTGGGCATAGCAAGAAGGATTTTCTTTACTTCAAACTTTTCAACCAACATGGCTAGTTTTTCGGGAGGATAGACGGTCACTCCGTGCATTACCGTACCCTGTAAACGAGGATTATCATCCACAAATGCAACTGGGAAATATTCAGCAGCCTGGCTTAGCGCAGGTAAAAGCTGACGCCCCGAAGCACCAGCACCATAAATGATAATTTTGGTGCCCAATTTCAAACTCCGGTTAATGATCATCCTTAACGCAAGGCGAGAACCAGCAATCATTAACAAACCGAATGAGAAATAGATAAAAGGAATTGTGCGCGGCAGGAAAATATTAGTATAGAACGCAGCAATAATGAGAAGAACAGCTGAAGCAATCATCCCCATAGTTACAGCGACTAATATTTTCGCTGTAATGTAGCGAATAACCGCACGATATAAACCAAGCTTGATAAAGAAGGCTAAGGTAACAGCAACAATTGAAAGAATGAGTCCCCAATGTGGCCAACTGCTCAATGGAGTCATTGAGTCAATGCGCACCCAAAACGCGAACCAGAAAGCACAAAGTAAAAGAACGGTATCAATAGCTAGCGTGATAAGTCTTTTTAAAGGTCTTGGCAGTGACAGCAAATACGTAAGCATATTTTTTAACCAATTATCCTCTGAGCATCATGCTCGTGATTTCAATGTGGATCCCGGCGCAAAGACAGCGTAGGGCTCAGCAACTACTCCAAAACCAGCACACGATCCGGCCTGAATGAACACGCTTTTACCAATATGGCAGCTCCCAGCCAATTGCACCCCGACGCCTAAGTGCGCAAAATCATCCACGAATCCATCATGATCAATTGTTGAATTACAATTAATGATTACATTATCACCGACATGTGAACCTGGCCCTATTACAACACCAGCGAATACAACCGTACCTCTACCAATTTGCGCCGAGGGGCTGATGAACGCGGTAGGATGAACTAACGTTGCCAGGCTCATGCCTTGCGCGAGCACTTGCGCGTGGAGTTTCTCTCGGACGCTATTGTTGCCAATGCCGATAAAAACATGACTGAAAGAGTGTTTATACTTAGCAAGATGCTCTGTTCGCCCAACAATTTTTGACTCCGCGGCCAACTCAGGTTGCCAGGCGTCATCGAGGAAATTAACCTGCGAAAACTCACCTGTCAGCGCTGCAAGTTCAGCAATACAGCGTCCATGTCCACCCGCACCAATAATGAGTAAATTTTTTTTCACCTGACTTTAAACCTTATCCTTAACTCCCGCGCCACTACGATACGCCGTAATGAGTAATGGCAACCATGCGATAAACACACCGACTACGCCAGTAACTTTTCCAGAAGAGATAAGCAGTGCAATAGGGAACAGCCACACGAGATTAATAATAAAAGCCCCTGTGGTTACTGGCTTGTGTGAACCATATTTACGAGCAAAAATTTGATAGGTATGACTGGCATGTGCTTCATAGATTTTCTTTCCGGCAATTAATCTACGAAGTAATGTGGTCGTTGCATCAACGATAAACACACCTAGCAGGCAGATTTCAGCAAGAAATAGTTTACTATCAAGCAGTGACACATGCAGGACTATAAGTCCAATCGTAATACCCAGGAAGCCACTGCCGGCATCGCCCATAAAGATTTTTGCTTTCGGGAAATTCCAAACAATAAATCCAAGTGCGGCACAGCCCAGTAAAGGTAAAATTGCGACCTGAGTGGTTTCCATTGCATTTGGAACAGCAAATACAATAATGACACAAGAGGCTAAGGCAAAGAAAATGGCTTCCATGCTGGCAAGACCATTTATACCATCCATAAAATTATAGAGATTTAACATCCATGCCAGATAAACCAAGCCAAAAATCATTCCCGCCAATCCGGCAGAAAATTGATAACCAAAAAGGTCAATCGTGGGGAATTGCGCAAGGAAAAAGAGCCCTGCGGCGGCGGCCAAGAAATGCATCAATAGACGCCAACGCGCGGCGATATGCCCATGATCGTCAAGAAACCCTACAACTGCGGTAATAAACCCAGCAATAAATAAAGACAACATTTGTGCAAAAGTGACAGTGTCTGTAACGTTTAACACAATGATACCAATCAAAAAAGCCACAACAATAGCGACCCCGCCGCCGCGAGGGGTCGGTACAGAATGTGAGCTTCTCTGGTTAGGAATATCGATAACATTATTCTTTAACGCATAAATTCGGATACACCAGGTCAACACAAATGAGAAAACAAAGATGACCACGGCTATACTCATTACCTGCATTATTTTGCATCCTTATAATACGCTGAGGTTTGTTTCATAGTTTCAAATATATTTGCTGGGGGTACCCAGCCTAGAAGGTTAGTTGCTTTGCTAGCATCAATATCTAGTGAGCCAAAGAGCTGCTCATAAAGACTTTCTTTTTTAATAATTTTTAATCCTGCTTTTAAAATAGAGGACGGGAACCAAACGATTCGCGCAGGTTTATTCATCCCTGCAGCAAATGAGCGAACAATGCCTTCTGTTGTTGGTTTATCTATGTCTGCAAGCAAGAAAAGCTCATTCTGTGACAACGGGTTTTCTATGCAGGCAATGATAAAACTCACAACATTGTTAAGTGAAACCATTCCTCTTTTATTTTTAATCCCTTTAAAAGGCAAAGGAATTCCACTTTCAACAAGTCTGAGCAAGCGTCGGATATTGCCAGGCGCATTTTCCCCACAAATGAGTGCAGGGCGAATGACCGTGATGGCCATAGAGGTATTGCTGAATTCGTTACATAAGGCTAATTCAGCCTCTAGTTTAGAAATAGCATAATCGGAAGTTGGGTTTGGGGTAGATGCCTCTGTAAAAGCTTCATTCTTCGTAATGTTGCCATTTACCCCTATCGAACTAATAAAGATAAAATGCTTCACATCTGCGGCATGCGCATCACGAGCTAATTTAAGCGTCGCATCTCGGTTGACTCGGCGAAATTCAGCTAACTTATCATCAGCTTGATCGTTCATCATATGCGCTCGCCCAGCGGTATGAACAACAACATCACATCCAACTAATGTTGTAGACCAATCTGTTTGTTCAGAGATATTACCGATGTTAACAAGATCCGATTCTGCTTGAACTGAACGCCGAGAAGTGCCGATCACATCGTATTGTTTAGTTTTGAGTTCTTTAAGTAACTGACTACCTACAAACCCAGTTGCTCCTGTCACCAGAATTTTCACTGCCTACCCTTCTTCGTTTGAGGACTTCAAATAACATCAATGATTTAAATCATCACTACTTATGAATGGCTATTAATTAGAGTAGCAACTGGAGATTTTCGTACTTACCGAACTGAGTTACAAGTTCAAACAATACTTTTTAGTCATATTGGCACTATTCTAGTCTAACCTTTAATCAACAAACCTTCACTGTACCAAATATGCAACAACGCATAGGAGCGCCAGGGTTTCCAGCGCTCTGCGTAACAGCGAATTTGCGCGGGTGTCATATCGGGGAAACGCTGCTTAATCAGGTAATCGTCGGGCAAGAAAACATCGCTTGCCTGCCAGCCGCGTAACGCGATGTAGTTTGCCGTCCAGCGGCCTATTCCCGGGTAAGTTATCAGCTCTTTTACCCCTTGTTCTACGTCCGCCGGGCAGTGCAGCGGCAGCTCACCTTTTACCCTTAATTGCGCCAGATGAATAATCGCGGCACCGCGTTTAAGGGGCATGCCGAGCTGTTTCAACTGATCCGGAACCAATGATGCCAGCCGTTCAGGCGTTGGGAACACTCGCCAGCCAGGATTTTCAGCCAACGGTTCGCCAAAATTTTGTACAAGCTTACCAGTGAGCTTTGCCGCCATCGCCACGCTAACCAACTGGCCTAAAATCGCGCGCACCGATTGCTCGAAGGTGTCCATACATCCCGGTAACCGCAAGCCAGGACGCGCCGCTGATAATTCACCGAGACTTTCAAGAATAGTGTTCGGCTGGCATTCCAGATCCAGGAGCTGTTTTATGCGGCGTAAAACCTCATGGGCAACGGGCTGCAAGCCTTCACTTAGCGTCACGTTTAGCTTGCAGGCGGTTTCGTCAGGTTCCAGCGTCAGTAACCCTTGGTGACCGTCAATGGCAAAACTGCGGCAATAACGCGTTTCACTCACCGATTCGATGCCATCGACCGCACGAGCCGCCAGAAAACCAAACATCCATTTCCAGTCATAAGGCGGGATATAGTCCAGCTGATACATGATTCCATCCTCTCTTTAACGAGCTCAAATAATTCGAGTTGCCCGATGCTTAACATTCCGCTAAAGTCGCCCCCCTTCTTCACCGGCATGGGGATATTATGCAATTTATAGGCTTCGATTATGGTACAGCAAACTGCTCGGTAGCAGTGATGCGCGATGGCGTTCCACAGGCGCTGGAGATGGAAAACGGCTCGACATTGCTTCCGTCAATGTTGTGCGCCCCGACGCGTGAATCCGTCAGCGAGTGGCTCTATCGCCACCATGATGTTCCTGCGACCGGGACCGAAACCCAGGCGTTGCTGCGTCGCGCGGTCTCTTTTAATCGCGAAGAAGATATTGATGTCTTGCCGAATAGCGTGCAGTTCGGGCTAAGTTCTCTGCGTCAGTATATGGAAGATCCGGAAGAGGTTTACTTCGTTAAATCGCCAAAATCTTTCCTGGGTGCCAGCGGTTTGAAACCCCAACAGGTCGCACTATTTGAAGATTTAGTCTGCGCCATGATGCTGCATATTCGCAATCAGGCGCAAAGCCAGGTCGCCGAACCGATCACTCAGGCCGTGATTGGCCGCCCGATTAACTTCCAGGGTCTGGGTGGAGATGAAGCCAACCAGCAGGCGCAAGGGATCCTCGATCGCGCAGCGCACCGTGCCGGTTTTAAAGATGTGGTGTTCCAGTTTGAGCCGGTCGCCGCGGGGCTTGATTTCGAAGCCACATTAACGGAGGAGAAGCGCGTCCTGGTTGTCGACATCGGCGGTGGTACGACCGACTGTTCCGTACTGCTGATGGGGCCACAATGGCGCGCCCGTCGTGACCGTGAACAGAGTCTGCTCGGCCACAGTGGTTGCCGCGTGGGCGGTAACGATCTCGATATTATGCTGGCCTTTAAGCAGCTTTCCCCTCTACTGGGTATGGGCGGCCAAACCGAGAAAGGTATCGCTCTGCCGGTGTTGCCATGGTGGAATGCGGTTGCCATTAACGATGTTCCAGCGCAAAACGATTTCTACAGCAGCGCCAATGGCCGCATGCTCAATGAACTGGTGCGCGATTCGCGCGAACCGGAGAAAGTGGCCTTCCTGCAAAAAGTCTGGCGTCAGCGTCTGAGCTATCGCCTGGTGCGCGCGGCTGAAGAGAGTAAAATTGCGCTTTCCGATAGCAAACACGTTGCCACACTGCTGCCGTTTATCAGCAAAGAACTGGGCTGCGAGATTACTCAGCCGGAGCTGGAAAGCGCCATCAGCCAGCCGCTGCAACGCATTCTGGAGCAGGTCACCCTGGCGCTGGAAAACAGCACAGTGAAGCCCGATGTGATTTATCTTACCGGCGGTAGCGCGCGTTCGCCCCTGCTTAAACAGGCGCTGGCTCAGCAACTGCCCGGAATTCCACTTGCAGGAGGCGATGATTTCGGCTCCGTTACCGCAGGCCTTGCCCGTTGGGCAGATGTAGTGTTCCGGGATTAACGACAACGCCGCGGGTAAACCTGCGGCGTTTAAATGTTAAGTTGCTTAACGCCATCCGGAAATTCAATTTGCAGCGATAATTTGCCGCCCAACGCCTCTATGTAGCGCTTTAACGTCCCTAACTTAACTTCATTGCCCCGTTTTTCAATCGCGGTAACCGCAGGCTGGCTGATTCCCATGGCTTCCGCTAACTGCTTTTGCGACCAGCCCATTTGTTCGCGAATCATATGCAAGCAGCTTTCCAGGATGAGTGCCTCGGTAGCTTCAGCGACTCGTTTCTGTCTTTCTGGCGAAAGCGTGGCAATTATTTCTTCAAGTGTTCTATAACCTTTCGTGTCGCTTTTCATGCTATTTCTCCTGTGACTTCAACCAAGCCAAAAACTCTTTGTCAGCAATACTCATCATGGTTTCGTAAAACCGCTTACTCTTCGATTTATCTCCCGCACAAAGCACGATGGCATTTCGGGAAAAATCAAAAGCATAAAATGCACGAATAGGCCTGCCGCAATGTTGAATTCTTAGCTCTTTCATATTGGTGAAGCGAGACCCCTTTAGCGTATCTGCGTAAGGGCGAGACAAGCCTGGCCCCAAAAATTGTAAATTCCCTAACGCATGTAATGTACGATCCTGAAGCTCTTCGCTTTGGCTATCAAACCACTCATCGAAACGTGGTGTTGTGTAAACAATCCATCCCATACCATCACCTTATAAACTATAGTTTATATTTAAAATATAAACCACAGGTTATTGGCAAAAACGTGGTCAGGATACTTTCTCATCAAAATCCTACGAGGCTTCTCGTAAAAAATCGCCTTCCAGGACTAATCCATACAGTACTTCATAATTCCTCCATTTTTCCGCCCTCCTCCCTCACTACACTAGTATCATTAGGCCGAATAGTTTCAGGAAGAGAACAAGTACACATATGAAAGGCACTTTCACCGCACGTTGGTTATGGATTGCTGTAGCCGTTATTGTCGTTATCGCCGCCGTTTTTTACTGGCGCAGCACGATTACCGATAACGATAACGCTCGCTCGCAATCAGCGCAGCAACGCCCTGCTGGTGGTCGACCAGGGATGCGCGGTGGTGCGCTCGCCCCGGTTCAGGCGGCGACAGCAGCCAGTGAATCGGTGCCGCGTTATCTCACCGGGCTCGGGACGATTACCGCCGCGAATACCGTTACCGTGCGTAGCCGTGTAGATGGGCAGCTACAGGCCATTCACTTCCAGGAAGGGCAACAGGTTAAAGCCGGTGATTTACTGGCAGAAATTGACCCAAGCCAATTCAAAATCGCCCTCGCCCAGGCACAAGGCCAGCTCGCCAAAGATCAGGCAACGCTCGCCAACGCCCGTCGCGATCTGGCGCGTTACCAGCAACTGGTAAAAACTAATCTGGTTTCTCGCCAGGAAATGGATGCTCAACAAGCGTTAGTGAATGAGTCCGTCGGCACGATCAAAGCGGATGAAGCCGCCGTTGCCAGCGCACAATTGCAGCTCGACTGGAGCCGCATCACCGCGCCCATTGATGGCCGCGTGGGGCTTAAACAGGTAGATATCGGCAATCAGATTTCCAGCGGCGACACCGCCGGGATCGTGGTTCTGACGCAAACTCACCCTATCGACCTGATCTTTACCCTGCCGGAAGGCGACATCGCCACCGTCGTTAAGGCGCAAAAAGCGGGCGCTACGCTGAGCGTTGAGGCCTGGGATCGCACCAACAAGCAGAAACTCAGCAGCGGTTCATTGTTAAGCCTGGATAACCAGATTGACGCCACCACCGGCACCATCAAACTCAAAGCCCGTTTTAATAACGAAGACGATGCACTTTTCCCGAATCAGTTTGTGAATGCGCACATGCTGGTGGATACCCAGCAAAATGCGGTCGTCATCCCAACTGCCGCCGTGCAAATGGGTAACGAAGGCAACTTCGTCTGGGTGCTTAATAGCGAAGATAAAGTCAGCAAACACCTCGTGACGACAGGCATTCAGGACAGCCAAAAAGTAGTGATTACCGCAGGCCTGTCTGCTGGCGACCGTGTCGTCACCGACGGGATTGACCGCCTGACCGAAGGCGCAAAAGTTGAAGTCGTCGAGGCGCAATCTGCCACGGCAAGCACACCTTCCGTGCCTGCAGAAACGCAGAAAAAGCACAAACGTAACGGAGCGGCTTCCTGATGCAGGTGTTACCCCCGAGCGCCACGGGAGGCCCGTCTCGCCTGTTTATCCTGCGGCCCGTCGCCACCACGCTTTTAATGGTGGCTATTTTGCTTGCCGGGATTATTGGTTATCGCTTCCTGCCGGTTTCGGCACTCCCCGAAGTGGATTACCCGACAATCCAGGTCGTCACCCTTTATCCGGGTGCCAGCCCGGATGTGGTGACATCGGCGATTACCGCGCCGCTTGAGCGCCAGTTTGGGCAGATGTCCGGCCTGAAACAGATGTCCTCGCAGAGTGCAGGCGGTGCCTCGGTCATTACGCTGCAATTCCAGCTTACGCTGCCATTAGATGTTGCCGAGCAGGAAGTTCAAGCCGCGATTAACGCCGCCACCAACCTGCTGCCAAACGATCTGCCTAACCCGCCGGTTTACAGCAAAGTTAACCCCGCCGATCCGCCAATTATGACGCTCGCCGTCACCTCCACCGCCATGCCAATGACGCAAGTTGAAGACATGGTAGAGACGCGTGTCGCGCAAAAAATTTCGCAGGTTTCCGGCGTCGGTCTGGTGACACTTTCCGGCGGCCAGCGCCCTGCTGTGCGCGTGAAACTCAACGCGCCCGCCATTGCCGCCCTCGGATTAACCAGCGAAACGGTGCGCACGGCAATCACCAGCGCCAACGTCAACTCGGCAAAGGGCAGCCTGGATGGCCCGGAACGCGCCGTTACCCTCTCGGCAAACGACCAAATGCAGTCTGCCGATGAATACCGCAACCTGATTATTGCGTATCAGAACGGGGCACCCATTCGTCTTGGGGATGTGGCAACCGTTGAGCAAGGTGCAGAAAATGCCTGGCTCGGTGCCTGGGCGAACAAACAGCCCGCGATTGTGATGAACGTCCAGCGCCAGCCGGGGGCCAACATTATCGATACCGCCGACAGCATTCGTGCGATGTTGCCCGCGTTAACCAAAAGTTTGCCCAAATCGGTCGAGGTCAAATTACTCAGCGACCGCACCACCAATATTCGCGCCTCGGTCACCGATACGCAGCACGAATTAATGCTCGCCATCGCGCTGGTAGTGATGATCATTTATCTGTTCCTGCGCAATGTTCCGGCGACCATTATTCCGGCGGTTGCAGTGCCGCTGTCGTTGATTGGCACCTTTGCCGTGATGGTCTTTTTGGACTTCTCGATAAATAACCTGACGCTCATGGCGCTAACCATCGCCACCGGTTTTGTGGTCGATGACGCCATTGTGGTTATCGAAAACATCTCACGCTATATCGAAAAAGGTGAAAAGCCGCTTGCCGCCTCGCTAAAAGGCGCGGGCGAGATTGGCTTTACCATTATTTCACTGACCTTCTCGCTGATTGCGGTGCTAATCCCGCTGCTGTTTATGGGCGATATCGTGGGACGCTTGTTCCGCGAGTTTGCCGTCACGCTGGCGATTGCCATTTTGATTTCTGCGGTGGTGTCGCTGACGCTGACGCCAATGATGTGCGCCCGCATGTTAAGCCACGAATCGCTGCGTAAACAGAACCGTTTTTCCCGCGCCAGCGAGCGCTTTTTCGACCGTGTGATTGCCGGTTATGGGCGAATGCTAACGCGCGTGTTAAATCACCCGTGGCTGACGCTGGGCGTCGCTTTCGGTACCCTGGCGCTCACCGTTTTGCTGTGGATTTTCATCCCGAAAGGCTTCTTCCCGATTCAGGATAACGGCATTATTCAGGGCACGCTACAAGCCCCGCAGTCCGTCTCATTTGCCAACATGGCTCAGCGCCAGCAGCAGGTTGCAGACGTGATAATGAAAGATCCGGCGGTGGAAAGCCTGACGTCATTTATTGGCGTGGACGGCACTAACCCGTCGCTGAACAGCGCGCGTTTGCAAATCAACCTTAAACCGTTGAGCGACCGTGACGACCGCATTCCTGTGGTGATTGAACGTCTGCAGAGTGATGTCGCGAAAGTCCCTGGCGTGGCGCTTTACCTGCAGCCGGTGCAAGATCTGACTATCGATACCACCGTGAGCCGCACGCAATATCAGTTCAGCCTGCAGGCCACATCACTCGACGAGCTCAGCACCTGGGTTCCGCAATTGACAGAAAAATTGCGCACCTTGCCGCAACTGGCGGATGTCAGCAGCGACTGGCAGGATCAGGGGCTGGTGGCTTACGTCAACGTTGACCGGGCCAGCGCCAGCCGCCTGGGGATCTCGATGTCAGATGTGGATAACGCGCTGTACAACGCGTTTGGTCAGCGCCTGATTTCTACCATTTACACGCAGGCGAACCAGTATCGCGTGGTGCTTGAGCACGACACCAGCGCCACGCCAGGCCTGAGCGCGCTGGATAATATCCGTCTTGCCAGCACCGAGGGTGGCAGCGTGCCGCTAAGCGCCATTGCAAAAATCGAGCAGCGCTTAGCCCCGCTGACGGTAAACCATCTCGACCAGTTCCCGTCGAGCACCTTCTCATTTAACGTCACCAGTAACTATTCGCTGGAAGAGGCGGTCAACGCGATAACGGCGGCAGAAAAAGATCTCGCTATGCCGGCGGATATCACCACCCAATTCCAGGGCAGCACCCTGGCCTTCCAGGCCGCGTTAGGGAGCACCATCTGGTTGATCGTAGCCTCCGTAGTGGCGATGTATATTGTGCTCGGCGTGCTGTATGAGAGTTTCATTCATCCGATAACCATTCTTTCTACGCTGCCCACCGCAGGCGTGGGCGCGCTGCTGGCGCTGATGTTGGCGGGCGCTGAACTGGATGTGATTGCGATAATCGGCATCATCCTGCTAATCGGTATCGTGAAGAAAAATGCCATCATGATGATCGACTTCGCGCTGGCGGCTGAACGTGAGCAGGGGATGAAACCCTACGACGCGATTTATCAGGCCTGCCTTTTGCGTTTCCGCCCAATTCTGATGACAACCCTTGCCGCCCTGCTTGGGGCGCTGCCGCTGATGCTCTCGACGGGCGTTGGGGCAGAGCTGCGCCGCCCATTGGGGATCGGGATGGTGGGCGGATTGTTGGTCAGCCAGGTGTTAACGCTGTTCACCACGCCGGTTATTTACCTGTTGTTTGATAACCTGTCGCACGCGGTGCGTCGTCGCTTCGCTCGTGGTGATGAGGACGTGCTGTGAAATTCTTTGCACTGTTCATCTATCGGCCCGTCGCCACCATTCTCCTGACGGTGGCCCTCACGCTGTGTGGCGTGCTGGGCTTCCGTTTGCTGCCGGTCGCCCCGCTGCCGCAGGTGGATTTCCCGGTGATTATGGTCAGCGCCTCTCTGCCCGGCGCGTCACCTGAAACCATGGCGTCGTCGGTGGCAACGCCGCTTGAACGCGCGCTTGGGCGTATCGCGGGCGTCAGTGAAATGACCTCATCCAGTTCACTCGGCAGCACGCGCATCATTCTGGAATTCAACTTTGACCGGGACATCAACGGTGCCGCGCGTGACGTGCAGGCCGCGATTAACGCCGCTCAAAGCCTGTTGCCAAGCGGAATGCCCAGCCGCCCGACCTACCGTAAAGCCAACCCATCAGATGCCCCGATCATTATTCTGACGCTGACCTCCGACACCCTCTCGCAAGGCCAACTGTATGACTTCGCCTCCACGCAACTGGCGCAGACCGTCGCGCAAATTGACGGCGTGGGGGATGTGGATGTCGGCGGAAGTTCGCTCCCGGCGGTGCGCGTCGATCTCAACCCGCAGGCGCTGTTTAACCAGGGCGTTTCCCTGGATGCGGTGCGCACGGCTATCGACAACGCTAACGTACGACGCCCGCAAGGTGCCGTCGAAGACCACTCTAAGCGCTGGCAGTTGCAAACCAACGACGAGCTGAAAACCGCGGCGGAATATCAGCCGCTGATTATTCATTACAATAGCGGGGGCGCAGTGCATCTGCGTGATGTGGCTAACGTCACCGACTCCGTGCAGGACGTACGCAACGCCGGGATGACCAACGCGAAACCGGCCATTTTGCTGATGATTCGCAAATCCCAGGAAGCGAACATCATCGAGACGGTTGACCGTATTCGGGCGAAAATCCCCGAGCTGCGCGAAACCATTCCCGCGTCGATTGATTTGCAAATTGCGCAGGATCGCTCGCCAACCATTCGCGCCTCGCTTGCGGAAGTCGAACAGTCGCTGATTATCTCCATCGCGCTGGTGATCCTGGTGGTATTCGTGTTCCTGCGATCCGGGCGTGCAACGTTGATTCCTGCCGTTGCGGTGCCAGTTTCGCTGATTGGCACTTTCATCGCCATGTATTTGTGCGGCTTCAGCCTGAATAATCTGTCGTTAATGGCGCTGACTATCGCCACCGGCTTTGTGGTGGATGATGCGATTGTGGTGCTGGAGAATATTTCTCGCCATCTGGAAGCGGGCGTTAAACCGTTGCAGGCGGCGCTTCAGGGCGTGCGCGAAGTGGGTTTTACGGTGCTGTCGATGAGCTTATCGCTGGTCGCCGTTTTCCTGCCGCTGCTGTTAATGGGCGGTTTACCGGGAAGACTATTTAAAGAGTTTGCCGTCACGCTGTCGGTCGCCATCGGCATTTCGCTATTGGTGTCGATTACGCTCACGCCGATGATGTGCGGCTGGCTATTGAAGAATAAACCGCAGCACGCGCCGACCCGCAATCGCGGATTTGGCCGCCTTTTAGTGGCGATGCAGCAAGGCTACGGGCGCTCGCTGAAATGGGTGCTCAACCATACCCGACTGGTGGGCGTGGTGCTGTTAGCGACCATTGCACTCAACATCTGGCTGTATATCGCCATCCCGAAAACCTTCTTCCCGGAGCAAGACACCGGGCGTTTGATGGGCAATATTCAGGCCGACCAGAGCATTTCATTCCAGGCGATGCGCGGCAAATTGCAGGACTTTATGAAAATCATTCGTGAAGATCCGGCAGTGGAAAACGTGACAGGGTTTACCGGCGGTTCGCGGGTCAACAGCGGCATGATGTTCATCTCGTTAAAGCCGCTCTCCGAGCGCAAAGAGTCCGCGCAACAGGTTATTGACCGCCTGCGTAAAGCGCTGGCAAAAGAGCCCGGAGCCAGCCTGTTCCTGATGGCGGTTCAGGATATTCGCGTCGGCGGACGCCAGGCTAACGCCAGCTATCAGTACACGTTGCTGTCAGATAATCTGGCCGATTTGCGCACCTGGGAGCCGAAGATCCGCCAGGCGCTTGCTAAGCTGCCGCAGCTTGCCGATGTGAACTCCGACAGCCAGAACAACGGCGCGGAGATGGATCTGGTGTATGACCGTGAAACCATGGCGCGGCTTGGGATTAGCGTCAGCGATGCCAACAATCTGCTAAATAACGCGTTTGGACAACGACAAATCTCGACTATCTATCAGCCGCTTAACCAGTACAAAGTGGTCATGCAGGTCGATCCGCGCTACACACAGGACATCAGCGCCCTGGATCAGATGTTCGTTATCAATAAAGAAGGCAAAGCGATTCCGCTTTCATATTTTGCCAAATGGCAACCGGCGAACGCGCCGCTTTCGGTCAATCATCAGGGGCTGTCGGCAGCCTCCACCGTTTCCTTTAACCTGCCAACCGGGGTGTCGTTATCGGAAGCGAGCGAGGCTATCGACCGCACCATGACCGCGCTCGGCGTGCCGTCAACGGTGCGCGGCATGTACGCCGGAACCGCGCAGGTGTTCCAGGACACGATGAAATCCCAGGTGCTACTAATCATCGCCGCCATTGCTACCGTCTACATCGTGCTGGGGATTTTGTACGAGAGCTACGTTCACCCGCTGACGATCCTCTCAACCCTACCCTCTGCGGGCGTCGGCGCGTTACTGGCGCTGGAATTATTTGGCGCACCGTTTAGCCTGATTGCGCTTATCGGGATCATGCTGTTAATTGGCATTGTGAAGAAAAACGCCATCATGATGGTGGACTTTGCCATCGACGCGCAGCGTAACGGGAACCTGCAGCCTGAAGAGGCGATTTTCCAGGCCTGTCTGCTGCGCTTTCGCCCGATTATGATGACCACGCTGGCGGCGCTGTTTGGGGCATTGCCGCTGGTGCTCACCAGCGGTGACGGTGCGGAACTGCGCCAGCCGCTCGGGATAACTATTGTAGGCGGTTTGGTGGTCAGCCAACTGCTGACGCTGTACACCACGCCGGTGGTTTATCTGTTCTTTGACCGTTTGCGCCTGCGGTTCAGGCGTCCCGTCGTTTCTTCGGAAAGAGAGTTAGGGTGATAGACCCCCTCCCAGCCTCCCCCTTGCCAGGGGGAGGAGTTAACGGCTCCCTCCCCTGGAAAGGTGTACAGTCCGGGGACATCGTGAACACTTGTTCGGGGACATGGTAGACACTTACAACTAAGGCATGAGTACTTCTTTCAGGAGCCGCTTATGCCGTGGGATGCGAGAGATACCATGTCATTACGTACCGAGTTCGTTCACTTTGCCTCGCAGGACGGGGCCAACATCCGGGCGCTCTGTCGTCGCTTTAACATTGCGCCTGCCACAGGTTACAAGTGGCTGCGCCGCTGGCTGGCTGAAGGCCACGCGGGCCTCACTGAGCGCCCGCGAACACCCCGTCATTCTCCCCACTGCACGCCTGAGGCTGTTGTCGACCTGTTACGCCAGGCTCACGCACGCTATCCGGCATGGGGCGCCCGCAAGATAAAGGTCGCACTCGAGCGCCAGGGCCACACCCTGCCTGCCTTCAGCACCGTCCATAACCTGATGGCACGCCATGGGCTGTTGCCCGGCCTCCCGTCCGGCATTCCTGCCACCGGGCGTTTCGAACATGCTGCCCCTAACCAGCTCTGGCAGATGGATTTTAAAGGGCATTTTCCGTTTGCCGCCGGTCGCTGCCATCCACTCACCCTGCTCGATGACCACTCCCGTTTCTCCCTGTGCCTGGCCCATTGTGCCGACGAGCGCCGCGGGACCGTACAGGCTCAGTTGCGGCAGGTCTTCGAACGCTACGGTTTGCCGGAGCGGATGACCATGGACAACGGCGCGCCCTGGGGAGATACCACCGGAACGTGGACAGCGCTGGAGCTGTGGCTGATGCGCCAGGGTATCTGCGTCGGGCACTCACGGCCTTATCACCCGCAGACCCAGGGCAAGCTGGAGCGGTTTCACCGCAGCCTGAAGGCTGAACTGCTGCAGGGGCGCTGGTTCCTCAGCAGTGAGCAGCTGCAGCAGACGTTCGACAGCTGGCGGGACAGATACAACCTGGAACGGCCTCATGAGGCCCTGGGAATGCAGGTGCCGGCATCACGCTACCAGCCCTCATCGCGGCAGTATCAGGCCCGTCCGGCGGCGGCAGAGTATGATGCCGGGATGATGGTCAGGAAGGTGGATATAAGCGGAAAACTCAGTATTAAGGGGATGCAACTGAAGGCGGGCAAGGCGTTTATCGGCGAGCATGTCGGGTTGAAGGAGACAGGAGAGGGACAATATGAAGTGTGGTGGTACAGCACAAGAGTGGGCGTGATCGACCTGAAAAACAGGTCGATCACGATGGGTAAAGGATGTTAAAAAGTGTTCACCATGTGTCCGAACACCTGTCTACCATGTCCCCGGACTGTACAAAAGGGGAGGGGTGGGGTGGGGTCAAAAGCCGCAAAGAATTAAGATGAGGGGAAAATGTATGAAGGATATTAAATGACCGAACTGCCCGCAGCCGTCCGCTGGCAACTCTGGATAGTCGCCTTCGGCTTCTTTATGCAGTCGCTGGATACGACTATCGTCAACACCGCCCTGCCCTCAATGGCGACAAGCCTTGGGGAAAGCCCGCTGCACATGCACTCGGTGATCGTGTCGTATGTCCTGACGGTGGCGGTAATGCTGCCCGCAAGCGGCTGGCTGGCGGACCGGGTTGGTGTACGAAATATCTTTTTCACCGCCATCGTATTATTCACTATCGGTTCACTGTTATGCGCTCGCGCTTCAACGCTCGACGAACTGGTGATGGCGCGAGTGGTACAAGGGATTGGCGGCGCGATGATGGTGCCCGTCGGGCGTTTAACGGTGATGAAAATCGTGCCGCGCGAACAATATATGGCGGCGATGACCTTCGTCACCTTGCCCGGCCAAATCGGCCCGTTACTCGGCCCGGCGCTGGGCGGTGTACTGGTGGAATATGCCTCCTGGCACTGGATCTTCCTGATTAACCTGCCGGTGGGCATTGTCGGCGCGATTGCCACGCTGTGGCTGATGCCGAATTACACCATGCAAACGCGCAAATTCGACATAATGGGTTTTGTGCTGCTGGCGTTTGGCATGGCGGCGCTGACGATTGCGCTGGATGGCGCAAAAGGGTTGGGTATTACCCCGTCAACGCTTTGGCTGCTGGTCGGCGGCGGTGGCGCGGCCCTGGCGCTCTATTTATGGCACGCTAAAGCCAATGACAACGCCCTGTTCAACCTCAATTTATTTAAGACGCAGACCTTTTCCCTCGGGCTATTAGGCAGTTTTTGCGGCCGTATCGGGAGCGGCATGATCCCGTTTATGACGCCGGTATTTCTGCAAATCGGTCTTGGTTTTTCCCCCTTCCATGCAGGCTTAATGATGGTTCCCATGGTATTGGGCAGCATGGGGATGAAACGTATTGTGGTGCAGGTGGTAAACCGCTTTGGCTACCGCAACGTGCTGGTCGCCACCACGCTGGGTTTAGCCCTGGTGATTCTGCTCTTTATGGGGACGGCGTTAATGGGCTGGTACTATTTGCTGCCCGTGGTGCTGTTCTTACTCGGCATGGTGAACTCCACCCGTTTCTCTTCTATGAACACGCTGACGCTGAAAGATTTACCCGATGATCTCGCAAGCTCCGGCAACAGTATGCTGTCGATGGTGATGCAGCTATCCATGAGTATCGGCGTCACTATCGCCGGGTTATTCCTCGGCATGTATGGGCATCATCAACTGACGGCTGACAGCGCCGTCGTCCATAGCGTCTTTATGTACACCTGGTTAAGCATGGCGGTGGTAATCGCCCTGCCCGCGCTGATTTTCGCTCGCGTTCCAAAAGACACCACCAAAAATGTCGTCATTGCACGACGCAAAAGGAGGAGCTCATGAAGCTCTGGCGGCCTGGCATTACCGGCAAACTGTTCCTCGCCATTTTCTCCACCTGCTTGCTGGTGTTAGCCATCATGCATTGGGGTGTACGGCTCAGTTTCGAGCACGGTTTTATCGACTACATTAAACGCGGTAATGAACAGCGCCTGGAAATGCTTGGCGATGCGCTTGGCGAGCAGTACGCCCTGCACGGCAACTGGCAGTTTTTACGCAATAACGACCGCTTTGTTTTTCAGATCCTGAAATCCCTGGAACACGACGACGAGGGTCGTAATCGGGATATGCCGCCGCACGGCTGGCGCACGCAGTTCTGGGTGGTCGATCAGGATTATAAAGTGCTGGTTGGCCCACGCGGCCCGGTTCCCGCTGACGGCACCCGCCGCGCCATTAAGGTGAATGGCCGTGATGCCGGTTGGGTTATCGCCTCGCCCGTTGAACGCTTGACACGCAATACCGATATTAACTTTGACCGCCAGCAACGCCGCACCAGTTGGATTATCGTCGCCCTTTCCACGCTGCTCGCCGCTGCCGCCACCTTCTTGCTGGCGCGGGGCTTGCTTGCTCCAGTAAAACGCCTGGTAGAAGGCACACATCAGCTCGCCGCCGGGGATTTCACTACCCGTGTGGCTTCCACCAGCCAGGATGAGCTAGGCAAACTGGCGCAAGACTTTAACCAGCTCGCCAGTACGCTTGAGAAAAACCACAATATGCGCCGCGCTTATATGGCGGATATTTCCCATGAATTGCGCACCCCGCTGGCGATTTTACGCGGCGAGCTGGAAGCGATTCAGGATGGCGTGCGCAAATTCACCCCGGAATCCGTGGCCTCATTGCAAATGGAAGTGGCGACGCTGACCAAACTGGTGGATGACCTGCATCAGTTGTCGATGTCCGACGAAGGCGCGTTGGCCTATCAGAAACAATCTCTTGATATCATAAACTTGCTGGAGATCGCGGCGGGCGCATTCCGCGAGCGTTTCAATTCACGCGGCTTAACCATTAGCCTCGCCCTGCCGGACAGCGTGACCATTTTTGGTGATAGCGACCGGCTAATGCAGTTATTCAATAACCTGCTGGAAAATAGCCTGCGTTACACCGATGCGGGCGGCCAGTTAGTGATTTCCGGCGAAGTCGTGAATCAGCGTTTCATCATGCATTTTGCCGATAGCGCACCTGGCGTGAGCGACGAGCAGTTAACTATGCTGTTTGAGCGATTTTACCGTACCGAAGGGTCACGCAACCGCTCAAGCGGCGGTTCGGGCCTTGGCCTGTCTATCTGCCAGAACATTGTTGCCGCCCACAACGGCAAGCTCTCGGCCTCGCATTCGCCTTTCGGCGGGGTTAGCATTACAGTAGAGTTAAAGATTGAACCGGAATCATTGAGAGCCGTATGACCGAGTTACCGATTGACGAAAACACACCGCGTATCTTAATTGTTGAGGACGAGCCCAAGCTCGGACAGCTATTAATTGATTACCTGCGCGCTGCGGGTTATGCGCCAGAATTGATTACCCACGGCGATAAAGTGCTGCCTTTCGTGCGTCAGACGCCGCCGGATTTAATTCTGCTCGATTTAATGCTGCCAGGCACCGACGGGCTAACGCTGTGCCGTGAAATCCGTCGTTTCTCAGAAATTCCCATTGTGATGGTGACCGCCAAAATCGAAGAGATCGACCGCCTGCTGGGGCTGGAGATCGGGGCCGATGATTACATCTGCAAGCCCTACAGCCCACGGGAAGTGGTGGCGCGCGTCAAAACCATTTTGCGTCGCTGCAAACGCCAGCGCGATCCGGTTCCTGCTGATGAAATTAGCCCGCTGATTATCGACGAAGGTCGTTTTCAAGCAAGCTGGCGTGACAAACTGCTGGATTTAACCCCGGCTGAATTTCGTTTGCTAAAAACCCTTTCCCACGAACCGGGCAAAGTGTTCTCTCGGGAGCAACTGCTGAACCATCTCTACGATGACTATCGCGTGGTCACTGACCGGACGATTGATAGCCACATTAAAAACCTGCGCCGCAAACTGGAATCGCTGGACGAAGAACAATCGTTTATTCGTGCGGTGTACGGTGTGGGTTATCGCTGGGAAGCGGACGCCTGCCGTATTGCGTGAGGGTAGTTTCTGGCATCAATAAGCGCTACAATCCCCGCCCTTAAATTGTGGGTTAACCGCACGCCATAAACCATTGCACAAATGCAGTGGTTCTGACCTGAAATCAGACCGAGAAAATCATGTTTAAACCAGAACTCCTGTCGCCTGCCGGAACGCTGAAAAATATGCGTTACGCTTTCGCCTACGGCGCCGATGCCGTCTACGCAGGCCAACCGCGTTACAGCCTGCGCGTGCGCAATAACGAATTCAATCACGAAAACTTACAGCTCGGCATCAACGAAGCCCATGAGCTGGGTAAAAAATTCTATGTGGTTGTTAACATTGCCCCGCACAACGCGAAGCTGAAAACCTTTATCCGTGACCTGAAACCGGTAATTGATATGGGCCCGGACGCGCTGATTATGTCCGACCCTGGTTTAATCATGATGGTTCGTGAAGCCTTCCCGGAAATGGACATTCACCTGTCCGTACAGGCGAACGCCGTAAACTGGGCGACCGTGAAATTCTGGAAACAAATGGGCCTGACTCGCGTGATTCTTTCCCGCGAACTCTCCCTTGAAGAGATCGCTGAAGTGCGCGAACAAGTGCCAGAGATGGAACTGGAAATCTTCGTTCACGGCGCGCTGTGCATGGCCTACTCTGGCCGCTGCCTGCTTTCTGGCTACATCAACAAGCGCGACCCAAACCAGGGCACCTGCACTAACGCCTGCCGCTGGGAATATAAAGTTGAAGAAGGCAAAGAAGATGATGTCGGTAATATCGTCCATCTTCACGAGCCAATTCCGGTGAAAAACATTGAGCCAACCCTGGGTGCGGGCGCACCGACCGACCAGGTCTTTATGCTCGAAGAAGCCAAACGTCCTGGCGAATACATGACGGCGTTTGAAGACGAGCACGGCACGTACATCATGAACTCCAAAGACCTGCGTGCCATTGAACACGTAGAACGTCTGACCAAAATGGGCGTGCACTCGCTGAAAATCGAAGGCCGTACCAAGTCCTATTATTACTGCGCACGTACCGCTCAGGTTTATCGCCGTGCGATTGAAGATGCCGCAGCAGGCAAGCCATTCGACCCTACTCTGCTGACCACGCTGGAAGGCCTGGCGCACCGCGGCTACACCGAAGGTTTTCTGCGTCGCCATAACCACGATTCTTATCAGAATTACGATTACGGTCATTCTGTCTCAGAAACTCAGCAGTTTGTCGGGGAATTTACCGGCGAGCGTCGCGGCGATTTAGCCGCAGTGAAAGTAAAAAATAAATTCTTGCTGGGTGACAGCCTGGAATTAATGACTCCGCAAGGTAACGTCACTTTCACGCTTGAAGTGCTGGAAAACGGTAAAGCGCAGCCGATTGATGTAGCGCCGGGCGATGGGCACACCGTATGGATGCCTGTGCCGCAAGATGTGTCCCTGGATTATGCGCTGCTGATGCGCAATTTATCCGGTCAGACCTCTCGCGATCCGCACGCTAACTAGTTCATTTAGGTTATTTTTTCACGGTAAGAGATTTCTTAGAAATCGATCACATACCGCTTCGCTGGATGCGGTTATTATCGCCGGGCTGAAAAACATAACCCATAAATGCTAGCTGTATCCGAATAATTCGCATTGTAGAAAAGCGGCGACGCAGTGAATCCCCGGGAGCTTACTCAAGTAAGTGACGGGGGTGAACGAGGAAAGCCAACACATCTGCAATTTGAAGTATGACGGATATGTACCAGGAACCACCTCATTGGCCTGTGAAATCTCCCTTTCACAGGCCTTCTTTTTTGCTACACCCCGCAGACTCAGCCTGTTCTTACCCGCAAATCCCGCACATACGGTACACTCAGAATTCAACTATTTTTCCAGAGGTGTGCCATGGAGCAGTTTCCGGTAACGTTCGTCATCCTAAACGGCAAAGGTGCCGAAAATGAAACCTTACGCAGCGCAGTTAACGTCATGCGTGATGAGGGATACACGTTACATATTCGTGTCACCTGGGAAAAAGGTGATGCGATTCGTTATGTCGAAGAAGCCTCCCGGATGGGCGCTGCAACCGTGGTGGCAGGCGGCGGAGATGGCACGATAAACGAAGTGGCAACCGCGCTGGCGCAACTTGCTCCTGAACATCGCCCGGTATTGGGGATTCTGCCATTAGGCACCGCCAACGATTTTGCCACCAGCGTCGGTATTCCGCAGGAGTTGGACAAAGCGTTGCAGCTCGCGATTGTCGGGAAAGGGACGGCTATCGATCTTGTGCAGGTGAACGAATCCGCCTTCTTTATCAATATGGCGACCGGCGGTTTTGGAACGCGTATTACCACCGAAACACCGGAAAAACTGAAAGCCGCGCTGGGCGGGATCGCCTATTTCGTTCACGGCCTGATTCGCATGGATACCCTTAAACCCGATCGCTGTGAAATTCGCGGCGAGGGTTTCGAATGGCAAGGTGATGCGCTGGTGATTGGCATCGGTAATGGCCGTCAGGCTGGCGGTGGGCAAGAACTTTGCCCCCAGGCGCTGATTAACGACGGGCTGCTGGAGCTGCGAATTTTTACCGGCGAAGAGCTGCTGCCCGCCATCTTTAACACCCTCACGCGCCCGGACGACAGCCCAAATATTATTGATGGACGTTCATCATGGTTTGAGATAACCGCCCCGCACGACATCACCTTCAACCTGGATGGCGAACCGTTGACCGGCCAGAAATTCCGCATTGATGTCCATCCCAGTGCGCTGAACTGCCGCCTGCCGCCAAATTGCCCGCTGCTCGGTTAAGCGCAGCAGGCAGTTCGGGGGCACAAAAAAACGTCAGAACTTCGCCACCTGCTGGGCCATTTCACGGCTATATTGGCGGCTGGCGTTAACCAACATCTGCGTATAAGGCTCCTGTGCAGCACCGCTGATCAGATCATCGGTGCTGAGCGATTCCAGAATACGACCGTGCTGCATCACCCCGACGCGATGGCATAAGTGGGCGATCACGCCTAAATCATGCGTCACCATTAAGTAGGTCAGTTTCGATTCCTGCTGCAAATCGGCCAGCAAATTGAGAATTTCTGCCTGCACCGAAACATCCAGCGCCGACGTCGGCTCATCAAGCAACAGTACTTCCGGCTCCAGCACCAGCGCCCGCGCAATCGCGACACGCTGGCGCTGCCCGCCAGAAAGCTGATGCGGGAAACGGGTGCGAAACGCGCGATTTAAGCCGACTTTATCCAGCATCATGTTAATGCGCCGGTCGCGGTCGGTGAAATTCTGAATTTGCAGCGGCTCTTCCAGAATGTCGCCGATAGTGTGACGCGGATGCAAAGAACCGTACGGGTCCTGAAACACCATCTGCACCATACGGCAGCGCTCGCGGCTAATGCTGTGTTCAAGTTCCGTGCCGTCAATCGCCAGCTTTCCCTGCCAGTGGGTAAACAGCCCCGCCAGGCATTTCAGCACCGTGGTTTTCCCGGAGCCAGACTCGCCCACCAGGCCGAAAATCTCGCCGCCCTCAACGTTAAAATTCACATCGAACAGCACCTGGTTGGTTTTCGCCCCTTCGCCGAAGGTTAAATTAAGCTGGCTGACTTCAATCATAGATGACATGCGTTGCTCCTTATTCAGTTAGCCAACTGGCCTGGCGTTGCAGAACCGGCAGATGCTCGCGGCGTTTGTCCATATCCGGCAACGCGCTGATAAGCCCCTGGGTGTAAGGATGCTGCGCGTTGTCGAGATCTTTCGCGGCGATAGATTCCACCACCCGCCCGGCGTACATCACCAGCACGCGGTCGCAGAAGCTGCGCACCAGATTGATGTCGTGACTGATAAAGATCAGCCCCAAACCGCGCGACTGCACGAGATCGTCGAGCAGCGCCAGCACCTGCAAACGCACTGAAACATCCAGCGCAGAGGTCGGCTCATCGGCAATCACCATTTCTGGGTCGGTGATCAACATCATGGCAATCATGATGCGCTGGCCCTGGCCGCCGGAAACCTCATGCGGATACAGGTTGTAGACGCGTTCCGGCTGGCGAATACGCACCACTTCCAGCATCTCCAGCACCTTCTGCTTTGCCTCTTTATGACCCACGGGATGGTGCGTCAGCCAGGCTTCAGCAATTTGATCGCCGACGCACATCACCGGATTTAGCGAGTATTTCGGATCCTGCATAATCATTGAGATGCGCTTGCCGCGCACGTCGCGCATTTGCGCATCCGTTGCGTTCAGCAAATCCACCTCGGCAAACTGCATGCGCTCGGCGGTGATTTGCGCCTTTTTAGGGTGAAGCTGTAACAGCGCGCGCCCTACGGTGGATTTCCCGGAACCGGACTCGCCAACAATCGCCAGCTTCTCGCGTCCGAGCTGGAATGAAACGCCACGCACCGCGTGGGTTTGCAGGCGACCGTTAACGAAAGTGACGTTCAGGTCGCGTACATCAAGCAGTTGCGGCGAATTATTCGCTGCGAGGATCGAGGATGTCACGTAAGCCATCTCCCAGGAAATTGAATGCCAGACTGTTGATTAAAATCGCCAGCCCCGGAATCGTTACTACCCACCAGCACTCCATCATGTAAGTGCGCCCGCTGGAGATCATCGCCCCCCATTCCGGCTCCGGCGGCTGTGCGCCAAGCCCTAAGAAGCCAAGACCGGCGGCGGTGAGGATGATGCCCGCCATATTCATGGTGATACGGATAATCACCGACGGCATGCACAGCGGCACAATGTGACGCCACAGCACGCGCACCGGTGAGGCGCCCTGCAAACGGACGGCAGAGATAAAATCGGCCTGCCGCAGAGAGAGCGTTTCCGCTCGCGCCAGACGCGCAATCGGCGGCCAGGCGGTGAGCGTAATCGCAATAACCACGTGCTCGAGGCCGGGGCCGAGTGCCGCCACAAACGCCAGCGCCAAAACCAGGCTTGGGAAGGAGATGAAAATATCGGTGATGCGCATCAGCACCATATCGACTTTGCCGCCGAAGTAACCCGCCGTGACGCCAAGCAGCAAACCCAGCGGGCCAACGGTGACCGACACCAGCAGCACGATGTAGAGCGTAATGCGCGAACCGTAAACCAGGCGGCTAAAAATGTCGCGGCCAAACTCGTCGGTGCCAAACCAGTGCGCCGCATTCGGGGCGGTCAACGCATTATTCAGATCCTGCACCAGCGGATTATACGGCGCTATCCACGGCGCAAAAATCGCCACCATCAATAGCAGGAACACAATTCCGCCGCCGATCGCCGTCAGCGGGTTACGCGCCATTTTGCCGATAAACCCAACCGCCTGCAGACCGGCGCGCTTAAAGCGCAATGAACGTTCATCGGCGGCGGTGAGCTGTGGAGTTCCAAAGGAGACGGTCATGATTTTGTCCTCGGATCAAAAAGTTGGTAAAGCATGTCGGACAGCAGATTGAGCAGAACGAAAATCACCCCCACTACCAGCACGCATCCCATCACCGCATTCATATCGCCCAGCAACAAGCTGCCGGTGAGATAAGACCCAAAACCCGGCCACGAGAACACGGTTTCAATCAGCACCGCGCCTTCCAGCAGCGAGCCGTAAGCCAGCGCCACCACCGTCAGCAACTGCACAAGAATGTTGCGGAAAGCGTGATTCCAGATAACCTGGCGTTCGGTCAGCCCTTTTACCCGCGCGGTGATAATAAATTCCTGCGAGAGCTGCGCCAGCATAAAGCTGCGCGTCATACGGCTGATGTAAGCCAGCGAGTGGAAGCCCAATAAACAGGCAGGTAAAATCAGGTGATTGAGGGCGTTAAAGAATACCGCGCTGTTGCCTGCCAGCAATGAATCGACCAACAGCAACCCTGTGCGACGCGGGACTAACCCATCCAGACCTAAATCAATGCGCCCTGCGCCGCCCACCCAACCAAGCCAGGCGTAAAACAGCAGCAGCCCCATCATGCCCACCCAGAAAATCGGCGTGGAATAACCGGCCAGGCTGATAATGCGCACCGCGTAATCCACCACGCTGTTGCGGCGAGCCGCCGCCCAAACGCCCAGCGGAATCCCCAGACCCGCGCCGACGATAATCGCCACCGTCGCCAGCTCAAGCGTTGCCGGAAAGACGCGCAGAATATCGTCCACCACCGGTTTACCGGTCAGCAGCGCGTTGCCTAAATCCCCGTGCAGCAGGCCGCCAAGATAAATCCAGAACTGCGTTGCCAGAGATTGATCAAAGCCCAGTTGGTGATAAACCTGCTGATAAGTGCTTTGGTCCGCATCCGGGCCGACGATAGCCAGCACCGGATCGATCGGCATCACGCGGCCAATAAAAAAGGTCAGCAGCAACAGGCCAAACAGCGTGATCAACACCTGGCTTAATCGTTTTGAGAACCGCCGGGCGCGGCCGCCGGGCGCAAGTAAAATCATGCTCATGATTTATCCTCCCCAACAGGCATTTTATAAACATCACGCAGGAAAGTGGTCGCCGACGGATGCGGCTGGTAGTTCTGCACTTCTTTGCGTACCACCACCGAGTCCACCATTTGTGAAAGCGGCAACAGCGCGGGGATCAGCGCGTCGTAACGGGTCTGTATCGCCTGGTATTCCTCGAGCTGTTTCGCCGGGTCGCGTTCAACCAGCGCCTGGTCGATTTGCTGATTCAGCGTTTTGTCATAGAAGCTGGTCCGCCAGCCCTGGAAGTTAGTCAGGCGTGCCGCGTCGCTGTTATCTGGGTTGTAGACCAGCGAACGCAGGCTGGAATGGGGATGCGGCTCCACACCGCTGCCACCGCGCCCGACCAGCATGTCGAACTTGCGCTCGCGCATTGCGCCGTAGATCTGGTTGCCCGTTCCGGTGACGATTTTCGCGTTAATGCCCGCCTGCATCAGCGTGGACTGCACCGCAATGGCGATGTTCAGGAACGGTTGGTCAGCCAGCACGCGCAGGGTGGTATCAAACCCGTCGGGATAGCCCGCCTCCGCCAGCAGCGTTTTCGCGCGCGGAATATCCAGCGTGTAACCAGGATTCGCAAGCGTAGCAGGCATTCCAGATTGGATAGGACGCTGGTGCAGCACGCCGTAGCCCGGCATCAGCGCTTTGTTGATGCCCTGATAATCAATCAGGTAACGCACCGCTTCACGCACTTTAGGGTTGGCGAAATGCGGCTCTTTCATGCTCATGGCGACGTAATAAATCGTGCCTTTCTTAACGGCATCGACGGTTAATTCCGGGTCTTTTCGCAGGGCATTCACGTCCGATACCGCCATGTTGCTGGCAATATCCAGGTCGCCCTTGGCAATCATCAGGCGTAAGGTTTGCGACTCCTGGAAGTGACGGAACACCACGCGCGACAGCTTCGGTGCGCCGCGCCAGTATTCTGGGTTTCGCTTCATGCGCAGCACGTCTTTGGCTTGCCATACGTCAAGGCTGAACGGCCCGGAACCCGCTTCGTTGGTGGTTAGCCAGCGGTTGCCCCAGTCGTCATTTTGCACGTGCTTCTGCACGGTTTTGCTGTCCAGCACTACGACGCTGCCGAGTGCTGCCAGGGAATAAATAATCAGTTGCGGGTCATTGGCTTTCGGCAGCGTGATTTCCACCGTTGCGGCATCCAGGGCTTTAACATGCTCATCAACGTTCTTTTTACTGAAGCCGTAGGACTTCCACACCGACGCCTGCGCAAGGTTCAGGTGCAAAATGCGGCGCATCGACCACACGACATCATCGGCGCTCAAAACGTTGCCAGAGTGGAATTTCACCCCGTCGCGCAGATGGAAAGTCAGGCGATTCCCGTCTTCGGAGATCTCCCAGGACGTTGCCAGCGCGGGGCGCACATTCGTGAGTTTTGCCGGGTCTAATTCCACCAGCGAGTCATAGAGGTTTACCACCAGCCCGACGACTTCGTTCCCGGTCATCGCCGCAGGGTCCAGAGTCAGCAGGTTGTTCATATTCATGCCGATGATCAGCTGGTCAGGCGGCGTTTTTGCCAGCGCCGGGCCGCTGCCGAGCATGAAAAGGAGCGTGAGCAGCCACGCCCCCCGTCGGGAGCTTCGATTCATGATAGATACCGTTTTTGTAGGGTAGAAATGACCCAGCGTCGTGCGCCGGGCTTATTATTGTTCAGCTACTTTGTTCAGCTATGGATCAGTCGCGGCTGACGGTATGCGTTTCGATATAGTCAAAATTGATGTCTTCACCGAGGCCCGGACGCTGCGGCAGATGCACAAAACCATCGGCGTCCATCGGGTCAACGATGCTGTTGAGGTACGCAGCGGGCTCGTCATATTCGAGGAACGGATGCAGTAAACCGCGTTCGTACCAACGGCAGTTGCGGATCGCCCCGACCACTGCCAGGCTTGCCGCGCCGTTGCCGTGAACTTCGCAATCCATGCCGAAAGATTCAGCCAGCGCCGCCACTTTCATGGTTGGTGAAATGCCGCCCACGCCGTTTGCTCCGGCGCGCAGAATGTCGCACGCGCCAGCTTTCACCCAGTCCGCGCGGCTGTGATGCTTGCCGCCCAAGCTTTCCGGCCCGACAACGTCGATGGAAAGATTCTGCGAAAGCCAGACGTAGGACGCCATGCTCTCTTCTTCCATCGGCTCTTCAAACCAGGCAAAGTTGAGTTTTTCCAGCGCTTTGCCGATATACAGCGCCTGGCTGCGGCTGTACCAGTGGTAGCCATCAAGCATTAAGTCGATGTCCGGCCCTACGGCTTCGCGCACGGCGGCGCAGGCTTTGACATCCATTTTAGGATCTGGGGCAAAGGCGACCGGCGGCATCCAGGTATGAAGTTTTATGGCTTTATACCCGCGAGCAACCAGCTTTTCAGCGAACTGACCAAACTCGTCTGGTGTGGATAATCCGCCTTCCAGTTCGTCACCGCACATGGTGCTGCCGTAGGCCGGAACTTTGTCACGGAAACCGCCGAGCAGTTTGTAGACCGGCATTTTCAGTTTGCGGCCCATTAAATCCCATAGCGCCTGTTCGACAAATGAAAGTGCGCGTTCGGTGAGTTGATGTGCGCTCCCGCGCTGCCAGTGCACCAGATCTTGCCAGATGCGCTCGCGGTTAAACGGATCCTGCCCCACCAGCACCTTGCGGAAAAACGCATTTACCACAAATGGGCGCACCACTTCCGGCGGCGCGAACGAATAGCCGCAATCCCCTTCATCGGTGGTGATGGTCAGCATTGCCATTTTTGCCAGGCTTTCCGCGCCGGGATGAGAGTGGCCTGCGCTGTCTGAAACACGGCGGGTTGGGTAGGTAAAAACGGTTACGTTTACGGATTCTATTTTCACGATCGTGATGGTCCTTTTTAACGACGAATACGAGAGAAATCAGTATCGAACTTGGTGCCAGAGCAAAAGAGTGTCAGGGAAAGATAGGTTATATTCGGATTTAAAACAGCGTTTCATCAAACAATGTATGCGTAAAAAGCGACCTTTTCCTCGGTCAAAGGTGCGTAAATACATGCGTTTTTTTGGACATCTGTCCAGGGTGGCGTGACGCTTTTCACAAATTGTTATGGAATTGTGACGGGGGTAACTGAGGGGGAACAAGTGTGTACTGACCCCCACCCAGCCTCCCCCTTGCTAAGGGGGAAGAGCTAAAACTCCCTCCCCTGGAAAGGGGAGGGCTGGGGTGGGGGCCGGGGAGATGGCGTTCAATCAGGCAATCGTCACCTTACTATTCAGATAAACATCCTGAACCGCATTGATTAACTTCACACCTTCCGACATGGATTTTTTGAACGCTTTGCGACCGAGGATCAGCCCCATCCCGCCTGCACGTTTGTTAATCACCGCCGTACGCACCGCGTCGGTAAGATCGGTTTCACCGCCCGCGGCACCACCGGAGTTAATCAGCCCGGCGCGTCCCATGTAGCAATTGGCGAGCTGATAACGTACCAGATCTATCGGGTTATCGCCGGTCAATTTGGTGTACACCCGGTCGTCGGTATACCCAAAGTTCACTGCCTTATAACCGCCGTTATTTTCCGCCATTTTCTGCTTCACAATATCGGCCCCGATAGTCGCCGCCAGGTGGTTCGCCTGCCCGGTAAGGTCGGCGCTCACGTGGTAATCCACCCCGTCTTTTTTAAAGTCCGAATTACGTAGATAAGCCCAAAGCACGGTCACCAGGCCGAGTTCATGCGCGCGTTCAAACGCGCTTGAGATCTCCTCTATCTGGCGGCGCGATTCTGGCGAGCCGAAGTAAATCGTCGCCCCAACCGCTACCGCGCCCATATTGAAGGCTTGTTCAACGCTTGCATACAACGTCTGGTCGTAAGTGGTTGGATAACTCAACGTTTCGTTGTGATTGAGTTTGACGAGGAAAGGAATGCGGTGTGCATAACGACGCGAAACCGAAGCCAGCACGCCGTACGTCGAGGCGACACAGTTGCAACCCGCTTCTATCGCAAGCTCAACAATATTCTTCGGATCAAAATAGAGTGGATTTGCCGCAAACGATGCCCCTGCGGAGTGTTCCACGCCTTGATCAACCGGTAAAATAGAGAGGTAACCCGTGCCTGCCAGGCGCCCGGTGTTATATAGCGTCTGCATATTACGCAGCACCGCAGGTGGGCGATTGTTATCCACCATTACGCGGTCTACATAATCCGAACCTGGCAGATACAACTGGTCTGCCGGAATAGTCATACAACGATGCTGTAACAAGCTGTCGGCGTCTTTGCCAAGCAACTGCGCAATATCAGTCATAATACGCTCCCGTAAATTCAGCGAGCCCCCTGCCCGCCGAGGATGAAGATTCCTGAGCCATTGATTCCATGGAAACAATGGGCAAGCAGTAAGCCTGGTACTGGTGCCATGTATTCGCCACTTACAGGAGCACTTTCGGCCTAAACCGTGATGTAAAGCGGAGCGGCCAGCGGGTTATTTTTGCAACAGCGATCAAAAAAGCAACCCAAAGGTATTTAAAAGGTATTATTAATTGGTATGGTCAAGGTGTACCCAACACAAGCATGAAGGTTCAACGTATGAAACGTACAACACTTAGCCTTTCATTCATGATGTTTATTGAATGGTTTATCTGGGGAGCGTGGTTCGTCCCTCTTTGGCTGTTCTTGAGTAAAAGCGGATTTAGCGCCACGGAAATCGGCTGGTCTTACGCCTGTACCGCCATCGCGGCAATTTTGTCGCCGATTCTGGTCGGCTCGCTAACCGACCGCTTCTTTGCCGCTCAAAAGATGCTGGCGCTGTTGATGTTTGTCGGCGCAGGGCTGATGTATCTGGCCGCCCAGCAGACCGAGTTCATCTATTTCTTCCCGCTGCTACTGGCTTATTCCCTGACTTACATGCCCACCATTGCGCTCACCAACAGCATCGCTTTTTCCCATGTTGAAGATGTGGAGCGCGACTTCCCACGGATTCGCGTGATGGGCACTATCGGCTGGATTGCATCAGGCCTGGTGTGCGGATTCCTGCCGCAAATGCTCGGCTATAGCGATATTTCACCCACCAACGTGCCGCTGCTAATAACCGCCGCAAGTTCCGCATTACTGGGGGTTTTTGCTCTGGTATTGCCGCATACGCCGCCGAAAAGCACCGGCAAAATGAGCCTGAAAGTAATGCTTGGCCTGGACGCTATCGTGTTACTGAAAGACAAAAACTTCCTGGTCTTTTTCTTCTGCTCTTTCCTGTTTGCCATGCCGCTTGCGTTCTATTACATCTTCGCCAACGGTTATCTGACCGAAGTTGGGATGCATAACGCAACCGGATGGATGACGCTCGGCCAGTTCTCCGAAATCTTCTTTATGCTGGCGCTGCCATTCTTCCTTAAACGCTTTGGCATTAAAAAGGTCTTACTGCTTGGTCTTATTACCGCAGCTATTCGTTATGGCTTCTTCGTCTACGGCGGTGCCGACCACATCTTTACTTACGGCCTGCTGTTCCTCGGCATTTTGTTGCACGGCGTAAGCTACGACTTCTATTACGTCACCGCTTATATCTACGTTGATAAAAAAGCACCGGTACATATGCGCACCGCCGCTCAGGGGCTGATCACGCTTTGCTGCCAGGGCTTTGGTAGCCTGCTTGGCTACCGCATCGGCGCAGGGTTAATGGAAAAAATGTTCGCTTACCCAACGCCGGTAAACGGCCAGACCTTCAACTGGGCGGGAATGTGGGGTTTTGGTGCGGTAATGATCGCGGTGATCACCGTGCTGTTTATGGTGTTCTTCCGCGAATCGGACAAAGAGATCACCACCATTGCGGTTGCTGGCAACCGAACTGAAAAAGAGTTAAAGGAAGCATAATCATGGAAAATCGTATTCTCGGGGCCTTTTACGGCCAGGCGTTAGGCGATGCGATGGGCATGCCGTCTGAACTTTGGCCGCGCTCACGAGTAAAAGCGCACTTCGGCTGGATCGATCGTTTCCTGCCGGGGCCTGCCGAAAACAACGCCGCCTGTTATTTCGACCGCGCGCAGTTTACCGACGACACCTCCATGGCGCTGGCGCTGGCCGACGCGATTATCGAACATGAAGGCGCAATTAACCCGGACGCTATTGGCCGCCATATTTTGCATTGGGCAGAAGGGTTCGATGCGTTTAACAAAAACGTGCTCGGCCCGACATCCAAAATTGCCCTCAAGGCGATTAAACAGGGCACGCCGGTGAGCGAGCTTGAAAACAACGGCGTCACCAACGGCGCGGCGATGCGTGCCTCCCCGCTCGGTTGCCTGCTGCCGACGCATAATCTTGATGCGTTTGTGGATGAAGTGGCGCTCGCATCAAGCCCGACGCATAAATCCGATCTCGCGATTGCGGGTGCGGTGGTTATCGCCTGGGCGATTTCGAAGGCCATAGAAGGGGTAAGCTGGGAGAGTATTTGTGACGAGCTGCCGTCAGTTGCGCGCCATGCCCAGGAAAAACGCGTCACGACCTTTAATGCCTCACTCGGCGCACGTATCGAACTGGCGTTAAACGTTGCCCGAACCGCGCGCGGCACCGAGTCCGGCATGGAGCAGATTTATCAGTTGATTGGCACCGGCACCAGCACCATTGAGTCCGTTGCGGCGGCGATTGCGATGGTGGAGCTGGCGCAAACCAACCCCAATCGCTGTGCGATATTGTGCGCAAATTTGGGCGGCGATACCGATACCATTGGCGCGATGGCGACGGCGATTTGCGGCGCGATCCACGGCGTGGGAAGTATCGATGCATCGCTAAAACAGCAGCTTGATGAGGTTAATCAGTTCGACTTTACCCGCTACAGCCGCATCTTTACGGCCTATCGTAAACAGCGGGAGGCACGCAATGAAAGCCAGTGATCTTCACGCCCGGCTCCCGACACTCGCAGCAAAACGCCCGGTTTGCGTCCTGGGTTCGGCGGTGATTGATGTGATTGCCGACGCCTACGCCCTGCCGTGGCGCGGGTGTGATATCGAACTGCAACAGCAAAGCGTAAACATCGGCGGCTGCGCCCTGAATATTGCGCTCACCCTTTCCCGGCTCGGCATTGCGGCAAAAAATGCGCTGCCGATTGGCCAGGGAACGTGGGCCGACATCATCCGCGCCAGTCTTGAAAAACAGGGCATCCGCAGCGAAATTCACACCAATAGCGGGGATAACGGCTGGTGCCTGGCGCTGGTTGAGCCTGACGGTGAAAGAACGTTTATGTCGTTTCGCGGCGTCGAACATCAGTGGAACCAGACGTGGCTGGATCAGTTACAGCTTGCGCCAGGTACTCTGCTTTCGCTTTCCGGTTATCAGCTCGCAGGCCCATGCGCAGAATTACTGGTGAGCTGGCTGGAATCGCTGAAAGAGGTGACGGCGTTTATCGATTTCGGCCCGCGCATCGCCGATATTCCCGCGCCGTTGTTGGCAAGAATTATGGCCTGCAAACCGCTGGTGTCGCTCAATCGCCAGGAAGCCGCCATTGCCGCAGAGGGGTTGAACGTGGCTGGGGATGATATCGAAGGCATTTGCCGGGCGTGGCTTGAGCGCTACGCTTCGCCACTGATTGTGCGCCTCGACAAGCAAGGTGCGTGGTTTGCCTCAGCGGAAGACATCGCGCTGGCAGCGCCGTTCCCGGCGCAGGTGGTCGATACGATTGGGGCCGGAGACAGCCATGCCGGTGGCACACTGGCGGGACTCGCCGCTGGCTGGAGCCTGGGTGATGCGGTTTGTCTCGGCAATGCGGTTGCGTCTTACGTGGTCAGCCATCGCGGCGGCGATTGTGCGCCGCTCATTGAGCAACTGACTGAGGCGCTACTCTTCGCAAATAAAGACGTATAAATCGCTGCGGCAGTAACTGATGCTGTATTCGATAGGTCGATTTTGCGGGTCAAACGCCACCTGTTTGATAACCAGAACCGGCACCGGCGTTTCCAGTTTAATGTGCGACTGAAATTCGCTGTCCGGCATTCTGGCACTGACGCGGCTGCGGGTACGCTGCGGGATAATATTCTGGCTGCGGAAGTAGTCATACAGCGAAACGCCGATGTCGTCAGCATCGGCGATAAGATCCGCAGGCACGTAGGACTCTTCCACCGAAACCGCATCTTCGTCCACATAGCGAATGCGCTTGAGCAAGAAAACGTCGCTATCTTCCTTCACACCCAACTGCTCTGCCACTTCCGGGGAGCATTTCACCACGCGCTTATTCACCCATAACGTATCCGGCTTTTTCCCCCGCAATACCACCTGTTGGGAAAAGCCACGCGCTTCTTTCAGCGAATATTCAAACGTGTGGTTGATCTGCGTGCCATAGCCACGGGAACGCGTCACCACCCCTTCATCTTCCAGCGTTTGCATGGCTTTGCGCACCGTGATGCGCGAAACGCCGGTCAACTGGCTGAGATCGCGCTCGCCGGGCAAAATATTACCCTGGGGCAAAATACCGCTGCGTACCGCCGACTTTACCGTTTCCGCAAATTTCAGATACAGCGGCATGTTATCCGCCTGCGAAAAACGCCGGGTGAGCTGCTCTATTAGCTGAGTGTGAACCAGTTCCATGTCATGTAAGCTCAGGAAGATTAGGTGAAAAGCAGTATAACCCAATGGTCTTGCAATGGTATTCCCGCGTCAAAACCATGAGGATATCGTAGGTCGGATAAGCGCAAGCGCCATCCGACATTAACTCACCACCACGCGTGAAAATGATGCACCGGCCCGATCCCATGCCCGACTTCCAGTGAGTCCGCCTGCTCCAACGCTTTTGATAGCCATGCTTTCGCTACCTCAATGGTTTGTGACCAATCGCTATAACGCGGGCGAAGAGCCGCTAACGCCGCCGACAATGTACAGCCTGTGCCGTGGGTATGGCGGGTTTGCACGCGCGGAGCGGTAAAACGCTGTGCCCCGTTACGGGTGAATAGCCAGTCCGGGCTTTCGTTATCATCAAGATGCCCGCCTTTCATTAGCACCGCTTTGCAGCCCAACCCTAGCAGTGCATCGCCCTGCTCTTTCATTTCACGCTCGTTTTTTGCGTGCGAGGTAGCCAGCAAGGCTGCGGCTTCGGGCAGATTTGGCGTAATCAACGCGACCTGCGGCAACAATCGACGACGCAAACTTTCAACGGCGGAAGGCGCCAGCAGCGGGTCGCCGCTTTTTGCCAGCATCACGGTATCAAGCACCACGTTTTGCGCCTGATAAAACGCCAGCCTTTCAGCCACCGCTTCCACAATATCCGTTTCCGCCAGCATGCCGATTTTGATGGTATCGATACGCACATCGCTTAGCACCGAATCAAGCTGAGCGGCAACAAACTCAGGTTCGATACGATAAACCGACTGTACGCCGCGCGTGTTCTGCGCGACCAGGGCGGTAATCACGCTGGTACCGTACGCGCCTAGCGCTGAGAAAGTTTTCAGATCCGCCTGAATACCCGCGCCGCCGCTCGGGTCAGTTCCTGCGATGGTCAGCGCGTTAATGCGTTTTAAACCTTTCATGCCAGCGCCTCCGCATTAAGCGCGTAGAGCGCATCCAAAAACGCCGGGGTAAAACTGCCGGGCCCGTGGCTTACGGTAATCGCCTGCTCCCCCGCACGCTTCATAAACTGGCAGGCCGCAGCCACATTATCCAAACGCGAGCCGGGCAACGCGCAGCAGGCGGCCACAACTGCAGAAAGCGCACACCCTGTGCCGACGACTCGCGTCATCAATTCCCCGCCGCCTGCAACATGCCATGTGTTTTTGCCATCGGTCACATAATCTCGCTCACCCGTGATGGCGACAATCGCCCCGGTATACTGAGCGAGCCTTTGTGCCGCGGGTAATGCTGAAAAGGCATCGTCTGTACTGTCCACGCCACGACCACCGGATTGTTCCCCCGCCAGAGCTAAGATTTCTGAGGCATTACCGCGAATGGCAGCGGGTTTGAGAGTCAGCACGTCGAGGGCAAAGCGGGTGCGAAATGTCAGCCCGCCAACGGCAACCGGATCAAGCACCCAGGGTGTGGAGGATTCATTTGCGGCGTGAATGGCGACCAGCATTGCATCGCTGCGTTCGGCGGTAAGCGTACCGATATTGATAAGAAGCGCACCGGCAACTGCGGCAAATTGCGCGGCCTCTTCGGGCTCGATCACCATTGCAGGTGCAGCACCTATGGCAAGCAAAACGTTGGCGGTAAAAGTCTGCACCACATCGTTGGTCATGCAGTGAACCAGAGGGGAAGCGTGTCGTAAATCGTGTAAAACCGTCGCGGCGCGATGGCCGGGTAGCAGGTCAGGTTGCATCGTAAAAGCTCCTGCCCGGCGTGAAGAAGGGATGACCTGGCAGGCATCTGACTTCCCTACGCTGGCATTATCCAGATCAGGTGGTACGGGTATTTCTCAGCCTTCACAAAGAAGGGCACCCCGAGTCATCGAGAAATCATAAAGATGATTAATCGCCGTCCAGAATAAAGCCCCCTTTGCGTTCTGTAAACCTCTCATGGCTGACTGCTGTTTAAACGCCTAATCTGCCGGGGTGATATATTTAAAGGATTATTATTTTGACCAATTAGTAAAAACATAATCACAACATTTTTAATTACTTTCCAACAGAAGCTAATAACACCTCCTGAATATTATATAGCCATAAACAAAGCCTCAGCCGATATAATAAATTGGCACCCGTCAGCTTTACGTGTATAACTAGCTAAAAATATTTACTTTTGTTAAATGCCGTTAAAAACACATAAACTCAACAAGTTTCATAACTATATAAAACAAAATAACGCATGGATAAAACAGAATGACAAAAATATTTAACCCGTTAACGACATGTGTTCTTTTTGTTTGTTGTTTGTTTAGCTCCCTGGCAACAGCGCAAAAATCAAAAACCATAGATAACATCACGAAGACACATCAAATAAATATCGCTTATCGTGACGCCCCACCTTTTTCATATAAAACAGCCAACGGAAAAGTTGTTGGTTATGTTATCGACTTATGTAATGTCATTATTAATGACATGAGTAAACGCCTGAGCATCCCTGATTTAAAAGTTAATTACATTGATAATAAATACCTGCCTGAGAGGGATGCGCTGCTACGTGAACAAAAAGTGGATATGATCTGCTCAGTTAATGCGAATGTCGTTGAATGGAAGAGCATTGCTGATTACTCCACTCCCTATACTTACTCCTACACAAGATTTGCCACGCTTAAAGATAAAAAGATCGCCCGCATTGAACAATTAGCGGGACATACCGTGACGGTCACGGCCGGGTCTGTCGATTCCATTGCGCTGAATCAGGCAAACCGTGAGTTGGGTTTGAATATGCTAGTCATTTCAACGCCGACCATGGAAAAGGCCTTTGATTTGATGCAAGACGGGACGGCATCTGCGGCCTTTATTAATGACATTTCCCTAAAAGAGATCATCGAAGCAAGAAACGATGAAAAATCATTTTCCGTCAGCGAAAAAGGGGTTGGGAAACCGCAGTTTTTTGTCATCCTGCTCCCTCATGATGACAATGAATTTAAGACGCTGGTCAATCAAAGCCTGTGTAAAATTCGGCGCTCGCCTGACTTCGCCAAACTTCATAACACCTGGTTTAATACCCCTCTGCCTTATTTAAAGCTGAACTTGCAGACACCGTTCTCGAAAGAGATGGATCATATCCTCTCGCAAAGTGACAATTGTAATGAGATAAATGCCTCAAGTAATTAGTTTGTAATTAAATAGACAGCCATAAGAACATTCCACCACAACAACTAACATTTGCAGCATGAGTACAACATATGATTTTAACAAGATGGCGCAATCCATTTGACTCGCAGATAAATTCAAGATGAAATCAGCGATTACTCTTTAGTTGAAAATGTGTTTAATGAACCCCTGATATTCTCAATATACTTCACGCCAATTAATACGCCTGTAACGCTTGATGCTTGCAAAAAAAAATGAATAAAAAGTTAAAATGTTATTATGAGAAAGTTTAATGAAGTTTAGGGGCTTGCTTTCAAAATCAGCTACTCGAGAGATTTCAGCATTTAAACCGAGTAAAAAAAATCATAATTCAGGGCAACAGTCCTTTATAAGCCAGTTTTGGCTATTTCCGCTGGGGAAAATGGGATTTTCTGATGGTCTAAAAAAACACATTGTTCTTTGTGGATCATTTTTTATTTTGTATGCCTTAGCAAGCCGTCTTAGCAACAGTATTGATATTGCGGGTACCCCTCTCAGACTGTATGACCTGACGCTGCCGGTGATTTCGGCCCTGCTAATCTTATACAATCTGCGCGCCCTTCCTACCCTTGCTTTGTTTGCGGTTTGTAGTTTTTATTCGCACCCGCTGAATGAATTTCTGGGTATTGCGGCTCAACTCGTCGCAGCCCTGGTGAGCAGCAAACTCTATTTTTGTGCAACGGGTAAATACGGGGCGGTCAGCTTTGGCCGCAGCCAACTGAGTTTGCAACGAATTTGCTGGCTTATCTGCTTTAATACTTTCCTTTTCATCCTGTTCCACCAATGGTTACTGCTGAAATTTCATTTCATCACTGCGTCTGATGCCAATATTTTCAGCATCACTACCCTGCTGAATATTCAGTGGATGCTCACCTCATGCCTGACCGGCACGCCATTCTGTTACCTCATTCTGAGAGCCTTCTACAAGCCGGCCTGGTTTTTCAACTTTTTGCGGCAGGTTAAAGACCTGATAGTTTATGGCCCGCGCGCAATCTATCAAATTTCGTGGATAGCGCTGTTAGCCGGGATTATTTATTGCCTGGCGTCCACCAATAAAGACATTTTGATATTTACGGACTACACCATAATATGGCTCTTACCTATTATGCTGTGGGGTTCGATATGCCTCGGTCATGCTTTAATTAACCCGATATGGGTTTTCATGCTCATCCTACTGGGAAATTATATTGATAATTATATCTCAGTGACTAACGCATTTCATTTTGAGCATTATACAAACCACCTGGCCCTTATCTCTTCAATGATATTTATCTTCTCATTGACCATTGTTATTGTGGGTGTATTAGCCACCAGAATTGTAAGGTACATCGGGCATCTTAAAAGAGTCTCTTTGTCTGAACCTCACACCGGTTTACCCAATCTACGCGCCTTGAAAGACGATATTATTCTTAACCCCCGCGCTGGATTGTGCAGCATCCAGTGCCCGGAATTAAACTCTCTGACACAAACCCACGGCATTACCTTTCGTTTTGAGTTTGTTAAAGCGGTTGCCGGTTACATAGCCCCCCTGCTGAAAGAGAATGAAAGTATCTATTACAGCCCAGGGTATGGGATTTTATTACGTCTGAATCAGGTCGATGAAACACTGATAGATCCTTATTACAAAGCGATGTCCTCGTTCCGTTTTTCATGGGAAGAAATGGAATTAGGCCTGAATTTTGGGATCGCCTATATGGTTTACGAAAATTGCATCAGTAATTTGTCATATATTGTCGGTCAGCTTTACGCCAGCACTTTTGTCTCTCTTCAGCAGGGGAAACCACAGGTTTTGAATATGCAGCAGCAAGATAATGATGCTGCGGGCCCAGGTGAAGTGCGCCATTTTTTGCAGAAAGCATTGGATGAGAAATCCTTCATGCTGGTGGCTCAACCTATCGTATCCGCGAAAGGTGACGATCAATACCATGAAATTCTCATTCGAATAAAAGCTTCAAATAATAAAATCTTCTTCCCGAATACTTTCTTGCCGCTTGCCGAAGAAGCAGGGCTGCTGGCGGAAGTTGATATGACGGTCATTGAGCAGGCATTTCGTTTCATGCAATCGCTCGATCCCTCGCAGGATAACAGCCGCTTTTCAATAAATCTGACGCCGCAGTCGCTGATCAAAACTGACTTTCAGAAGAGATTGTACTTTTTGTTTAAAAATTATGGCATCAGCCCAGAGCGCATTATCTTTGAAATTATTGAATCAGATATTATTGATAATATTAATGCCTCTAAAGTTCTGCGAGAGCTTCGCAATCTCGGTTGTAAGATTGCGATTGATGACTTCGGAACCGGCGCATCCAGTTATTCACGCCTGAAAAATTTAGAGGCTGATATACTTAAAATTGACGGCTCTTTCATTCGAAATGTTGTTAATGAAAAATTCGACCACTTTATTGTTAAATCATTTTGTGAAGCTGCGCAATTTAAAAAGCTGGAAGTTGTCGCCGAATTTGTTGAAAGCGAAGAGATAAAACAGATGTTAATATCAATGAATGTAGACTGGCTCCAGGGTTATCATACGGGAAAACCTGTTCCTGTTGAGTTGCTACGGAAATGATGACTCTCTTTTCGTGACAAGAGTTGTGGGTGCAGTCATTCCTGAATGTAAATAAATTTGCATTCACTAATAACTGTACAACATTAATAGTTCCATTAGAAAATGACTTATTATGATACTGTCTCTTCCACAGACCTCTTATAAACGTTATCCAATGATAACGTTACTTATCATCACTATACTGACGACAATTGTCGGTATATTAGAGAGAGTTAATGGGCCATTTTCCCTTGTCTGGCTGACAAACGCTATCTCAATTGGTTTGTTATTGCGCTTTTATCAGCACGTGAACTGGCGTCATTTTTTAGTTTGTACCCTGGGAATGCTGATACCCGATTATTTAGCGGGCACAGACGCCCATCAGATTGTTATTATGACATCGGTGAATATCATCACCATTTGGCTTGCCTATAATTGCTTAAATCGTTTCGCCTCGCGGTCTGAAGAGAATGAATGGTTATGCACATTATACAGTGTTCCGCAGTGGCTTTTACTTTGCCAACCTGCATTAATTGGAAGCGCTTTATTAGGAGCCGGTGGGTTATCAGCCATTTTTGGTAAGCCTTTTTTGCCTACCGCGGTTTTTTGGTATCTTAACGAATCCCTTAATTTTATTGTCTTTTTACCTGTCATTTTAACGTTCCCTAAAACGTCGAGATCGTCAGACGACCATTTTTTAAGTACGTTGCGACATTTTTTGCCTTCTGCTCTATTACTCTTCGCCTTCATTTTTATTAAAAGTGAAGTCTATTTTTTGATGGCCGCCATATTAATTATCCCGACCTTAATCTGGCTCGCGCTCTCGGGTAATTTATTTCTGACTACATTTGGCATCAGTCTGAATGGCGCGTTCTTCTTTATATGGATCATTCATGCGTCACACAGGCACCTGCCCTTTACAGAAAACATCTACTTATCCGTTGTAAGAACCATCGTAACCGTATTGGCTCTTTGCGCGCTCACCATTGCGGTGGCGATTTCCGAGAGAGATAAACTTTTTTCTAAGTTGTCCAAACTCGCAGATCATGATGATTTGACCGGAATTCTCAATCGTCGCGCCTTTACCAAAGCTGCTGAAGCCGCTATTTCATCCCTTAAAGATAACCATTTTTGTACACTGGTTTTAATGGATATTGATTTCTTTAAAAGAATCAATGATGAATGGGGCCATCAGAAAGGTGACAAAGTTCTGATCGAATTTTGTCGACGGGTCGAAAAAATCATTCCTGACAATCAACTTTTTGCCCGCGTGGGTGGGGAGGAGTTTGCCCTGCTACTTTCAACGGCTTCAGATAAATATAATCGAGAGTTAGCCGAGTTAATTGTCAAGGAAATCGCCCGAACGCCACTCATTATTGATAATGAACCTTTTCCGCTGACAATCAGCGCAGGTATTGTGAAAAAAGTTGCTGGGCAAAAATACGAGACGTTGTTTAAATATGCCGATCAGGTGCTCTACCAGGCAAAAAATAATGGCCGAAATCAATGCCGGGAATACCTTCAAGTCGAAAATGTCAGCCCGATGCCAGACTTTACGCCTTCGGTAACCTGACCCCCCCTCAGAGGGAGTGATTATCTTTTTGATGTCCGGGGCGTTGTTTATCAGCGCCTTTCTTTTTTACTACTGGAAAAAGGCTTTTTGATATTTCCCTCCGGGATAGCACACTGTGATTTTCAAAACGCGTATAAACAATTAGTCTTTATATTCAAATTCGCACCAACCTGTTTTTTATAAGTAGCCTTCCGAAATAAAAAAATTTATTAAGAATTGGCTTATGCCTTATTAAGTCATTACTCATACCCACTATCGTTATTCCCTGTCAGTATACCTCCTTCCTGGCTAAGCCGAGACTGTGAATATTAACCTTCGTGTTAAGTTTGATTTTGCAGGACTTCTATTTCCCGTATTCAATGATACTTTCAGTGAAAATATGAATGTCTCAACTGATTCAAATTTGATTCAAAACCTGGTAAAAGCGAGCCCTTCTTTTATTTGTCTAACGGGTGAGTAAGCATTTGCATATTGCCGCACGTAAAAGAAGATATCGCCGCATCAGCAATGGTGATGCAGCCGACGCACTTAGCGCAACGGTGCCGATTGTCTTCGACCGCCTTGAGTCTTTGCAACAGAAAATTCTGGCAAAGCAGCTACATGAGCCACTGGATATTGTTCTGCTAACCTGCGATCGCTATCTGTCTATGGGGCTTAACCAAAGTCTTTTTAAGCACCTACATACGCAGGTTTGTGCAACGGTTGATGAGGTGGATAATTTGCTTAAACAAAGCCCTTTACCGAGAGTGCTTATCGATCTTGATTGCGTTAACGATTCCATTATTCGGATACTTGATGCCACGCGGCGGTGGCAAAAAAGCTGGCCATTCATCAACATCACCCTGCTCACCGCTTCCAGATGTGTTCAAACCGTCAACCTCATAAAAGCGGCAGCTTCCTTTCAGGTTGTCGATCGGCGTCAAGAGGTTAACAAACTTTGTGATTTCCTGGTGCGTAAACCGCACCATTCAGAGCAAATTTATCCGGCACAATCCTTACCCTCTGCCCCATTTTCTAACCGGGAATGGAACATTCTGTTGAATGTAGCAAAAGGAGACTCGCTGAAAACTATTGCCGCCTCTTTAAGAAAACCCTACCACCAGGTCGTTTATACAATAGGTAAAGTGAATGCCCGAATTGGCCTGGACAACAACAAATCGCTGAAACACCTGCTGAATAAATTTTCCCTGGGCAGTTTTGAGAAAGATTAGTGACACTAACTGGCCGACTTTCGAATGAAAATTAGGAAACTACTTATTTTCAATATTTGTTTTTTGTTAAATTAGATCATGTTATTAACAATTACAATTATTCCTGGGAAACGCCATTTCCACCAGACACACCACTTTACCATTATAATGGTTGCATTTAGTTCTAACCACAAGTAACAAATAATACACATTTACGACTTTCCACTGTTTTTTATCTTTAAAAAAAACTTTCTGTCCAAAGATTTAACTTAACATGGATGCATTATCCAAATAACAAATAATTAACCTACTCAATCAGAATTTGATCGCAGAATTATAGGCTGGCGATATCACTAGCCTTTCTCTGAAATAATATGGCTGTATAATCAAACCTTCCATTAAACAAATAATAAACATTCTCTTACCTAATGAAATGAATAATCTGTTGCATATTTCAAATATTAAAAAACAGATCATTTAAAGGACGACTTTAATTTAAAGGGAGCATCGTCATGGGTGATAAAATAGTAGCCAGCTAATTATTTTATCAATTCACATTCTCTTACTGTGTCATGCGATGTGTTTCTTGAAGTATGAGGAAAAAATATGAAACCTGCATCCGTAATTATTATGGACGAACACCCTATTGTCAGAATGTCTATCGAAGTACTGCTCCAGAAAAATAAAAATATTCATGTTGTTTTGAAAACTGACGATAGCCATGAAGTCATTAACTACCTGCGCGCCCATACCGTCGACTTAGTGATTCTGGATATTGAATTACCGACCATCGATGGGTTTACTTTACTCAAAAGAATCAAAAGCATACAGGAAGATACGCGAATACTTTTTTTATCTTCTAAATCAGAAAGGTTTTACGCTGGCCGCGCCATTCAGGCCGGTGCCAATGGCTTTGTGAGTAAAAAAAAGGAACAGGAGGATATCTATAAAGCTGTGGAAATGCTGCTTTCAGGATATTCATTCTTTCCTTCTGAAACACTAGAATTTATCAGCCACCCGGCTTCGCGCAAAGGTGCAACGGACGACACGCCATTGTCTAATCGGGAAATAACGGTATTACGGCATCTCGCTAACGGTCTTTCTAATAAAGAGATCGCCGAACACCTTTTGCTAAGCAACAAGACCATCAGCGCCCATAAGTCCAATATATTTTCAAAACTGCATGTCAGTTCCATCGTGGAACTCATCAACTATGCCCGCGTGAAAGAATTATTGTAGGTAAAGATCACAATTTGAAATATAAAACCGGGAACTGATGCCCCGGCTTTATATTTCAGTGAGATTAATCTGATCCCTTTAATAGTAATTAATCATAAACGTAGCATCGGCATTCGCCTTCCCGGGCTGCGGGTTATCCGCCAGGGCAATGTAGTTGGCAAAAAAGGTTAATGATGCATTCCCGTTCGCATCAACAGCCACATCCTTGCTTGCCTGTTCGAGCGGCAACCGCGTTTGGTCTTTGTCTCGCAGCTCTACGGCTACATTGGTTGCCCCGCTGCTGCTATTTAATGCCAGCAACCCAGGGTTACCGCTGGCCTGTTTTCCTGAAAAAGTGATGGATGCTGACCCTGGCGGGCAGCCATTGAGTTTCAGCGTGAATGGCATGCTTTGTGTGGTGCTGCCCGAGGTACGCAGTTGTTTGGTTGGCCATGTGCCGAGCTGCACAGTTTTATTTTCATCCGCCGTTTCGACGTAACAGCTAAAATCCACCACGTTTGCGCGCAGTTCAATATTGATTTCACCCAAGGGCGACTCAGCCTGCGCCGGATTTACGACGATGCACGCAAATAGCAGAAACATCAGCGCTTTGTTAGAGCAGTATTTAGTCATAGTCCACCCGCAAATAACCTCGCGCAACAAACGGCCCCTCTGCGGGTTTGTTCCCGGTGACACTCACCGGCCAGGCTCGGATACCGACCTGCGCCTGTGCGGCATCATCCAGACGGAAAGGGATTTTACTGCTCAAGTTATTGGGCGTGAGGGGTAATCCGCTGCTATCGGAGAGAATGAACCCCAGATCGTTATTGTCAGAAACCATCATATTGCCGGAAACTTTTTCCCCCTCCAGACGCAGCGTCAGGTAAGCCTGGGCCGCCACATTGGTGCATTTGATAGCCACCGTTTTACTTTGTGGCGTGACGCCCTGGGGGCGATTCCCCGCCCCAGCCTGGCTAAAAAGTGCGGCACCGATATCGCCAAAATCAAACTCGACGATTTGCCCGGCGTTAATTTCGCAACTTTGCGGCACTTCGATTTTGCCACTGTAGCTAATGGTATAGACCGGCGTGGTGAGGGGATCGGTGTTATGCGTGGTGACATAAACCGTAAACATCGTCTGTTTCGGAATGGGCACCATGTTGATAAAACGCCGCATCACTTTGAGTTTGAAAATGAGCTGGGAATCCTCGACCGTGAACGGTTGCTGTCTGGAGACATTTTCATGCAGGCCCATCTGGATATAGTTTTTCGGCGGGAAAAACTGCCCGGCAAAGCTATCCGTTATGCTCATGGCCCCTTCCAGATAATCATTAATTCGCATGTACTGATAGCCACCAATGGTTTCCTGCACCGGCAGCGCACTGACATAACTCCGCATCGTCGAGTTTCCGGTGGTTCCCGCCGGGCAGGTTGCATTGACGCCTACCCATCCCGATTTTTGAGCAAGGGTGACGATTTGCCCGACGTTGTTGTTAGCGCTGGTAAACACATCGGACAGATCGTAAAAGACCTCTGTAGGCACGCCATTTGAGTTTTTACACACCGTTGCTGCTACCGGTAATGCGCAGCTTAATAGCACTATGCCGATTAAAGATGTCATCAATTTCATAAAAAGATCCCTGAAACGCGCTGCCACTCTATGAACAGGTGGCGGTCGCTACCACGACAGCCTGAGTCAGGCTGCGGGGCGGTAATTGATAAGGCGCCAGGCATTGTGAATCTTTGCCATTGCCCCACTGAACGAGAAGTTTTCCCTGTAACGGAAGGCCGCTGAGATAAATTTCCCCGTCGTCCCCAGCCATGCTGGTTGCCCCACTGGTTTCTTCGCGCACCACCGATCCAAACGGCACGGCTCGTCCGCCATGTGTCACGGTGATAATGGCCCGCACGCCGATTCGCGCCTTAAATTCTGCCCGCACTAGCGCACCGTTGGTCGGCACCACGCTGCTGACGTTGTTGTCGATGTCGGTCTGGTCATTCATGGTGTTGGTATCAAGCGCGACGCGGTTGTAGCGATAAACCGAGGCATACGGCATAACGGCGTAACCTCGCCAGTCGGTTTTCACCCCCCTCTGGTTTTCGACATTAACGCCACTCGCACCGGGCGCTTTGATGAGCACGTTGGTATCTCCCAGCGGTTGGCTAAATGTGATGCCGTCGGCATGCCCGACCACGCCGCCAGACGCCTGCCAGGTGTAATCATGTTGGTCGTGGTCGTAGTTGTAACCCAGCCCCAACGTGCCGTAGGTCGCCTGCCAGCTTGCGTTTGCGCTACCGGTGTAACCATTGCTGTCGCTGTGCCCTTGGGTCAGGCTGTAACTGAGGTTGCGGTCGTCAAGTAGCGTGCCGCCAATCCCGGTTTGCAGCGTACTGTCGCCATCGGAATTGCTACTTGCGGCAAACGTGGAGTAAGCGCGGTCGAGAGCGCTGTTACGTGAATATCCGTGGCCCAGTAAGGTGCTAAACGGTACCGAAAGGTTAAATGCCACGATGCGATCGCTCTCGGAGATACCGACCGATTTACTCCAGGACATCGATAGCGAGTAGCTGATACCGTGCCAGCCGCTGGAATAGCCCGCCTGGTACCAGGTGTTGTTCTCACTTGTGTCCCAATAGGTTTGTTGGCTGCCTGAAACGTAGAGCGAACCGTAATCGCCAAGCGATTGAGAAACGTTAATTTGGAAACGCCCCCGCTTGCTGTTGTTCAGGTTGTGATAGCTCTGTATCACCGGCTCAGGGTTGCGATTTCCTGGGTCGTCTGGGGCGTACTCGTAACCTTCAGTTTGTTTGTATGCCACTTCATCGAGCGTGTAGAAACCGCGCGTTGAGTAACGGTAGCCGAGCAACTGGACGTTAGTGCCGTAGCCGCTGAGTGATTTAGCGTACAGAAAACGGAGCGACTGGCCTTCGTGTTCACTCTCATCGGCGAGTTTGCTCCGCGCGGAGGTGACATCCAGCGAAATTGCGCCCCATTCACCCAGGTTTTTACCTGCGCCAAGGGCAATCGCGGTGTAACGATCCGCAAGCTGCGTTCCGCCGTAAGCGGTGAAACCGTCCGGTAAGCCCGCAATCAATGTGCCTTGTGCGAAGAATGGCGTCTCTTGCTGGTCGCTACCGCTACGGAAATCCCCGGCAACCAGGTCGTATTTCAGCCGCCCTTCACGCTGCAATAGCGGGACGGTAGAGTACGGCACCGTATATTTTTGCTGCGTGCCGTCTTTCTCTTCCAGCGTAACGTCCAGATCGCCGCTTGAAGAGGTCGGATTGAGATCGTTAATCGTAAACGCCCCCGGCGACACATAACTCTGGTAAATCACAAAGCCGTTTTGACGAATGGTGATTTTAGCGTTGGTGCGGGCGATACCACGCACCGTTGGCGCGTAGCCTTGCAGGCTATCCGGATACATATTATCTGACGAATAAAGTCGCACCCCGCGAAAACCAAGGCTATCGAACACGTCGCTGCCGGTGTTGCTGTCGCCCATCAGCAGTTCGCTTTTGAGCGGAATAATCGTTCTTTGCGCGTAGGTACTGATGTTTTTCCAGGTGCTGGAATGGTAACTATCGCCCCTGGTGTAGTTCCATGCCCCGCTGTTGCGCAGCCGCCACGGGCCGTAGTTCAGGCCACTTAACAGGCTTAGATAATAGTTATCGTCGTAACTGCCACGGTTGCCGGTAAAGTTGTAATTGACCAACGCGGCCGGAATGCCTTCATCCCAGAGTTCAGGCGGGATATAGCCGCGGGCAATATTAAGCAGCGAGGCCTGCGGCAGGCTGATATCCAGACGCAGATTGGCAAAATCCAGCGTGGTTTCTGAATCGGGAATCATCTCCGCCATCGGCACACATTCTCCGGGCTTAAATTTCGCAAGCGCGGGATAGGCAACCGTGTTCAGGCCGAGGCGTTTTAGCCAGTCAACGTCCAGACACGGCACAAGGCCGCCTGATTTCGCCTTTCCCGTCGCCTTATCGCTTGCGAGAAAACGTATATCCTGGGTGTCAATAAATTCGTTATTACGCCAGATATCGACGCGGTAGACGCCCGGTGCCTGATGGCTGCCTTTTTCAAAACGCGACAGGTCGGCAACGGAGGTGTCATCTGCCGATAAGAAACCGGGGTTAAAGTAGCCTGCTCCGAGGCTCGTTCCAGGCCAAAGTACCGCCATAATCATCGCCGCAAGCGGGGTGACCGACTTGTTCATCATCTGCCAGGTATCCTTTTTCTACAGCTTGCCTGCGTTACAACATCGCCCCTGCTTGCACAGGTGTTAGCGCGCCATAATCATTCACCGTCTGGAAAGAGACCTTCCCGCTCACCCCGGCCGGAACAGCTACTTTCGCATCGCTCTTTGGCGCAATCATGGTGTTAGCCAGCTTTTCGCTGCCGACTTTCAGATTGACCGCCGTCACGTAGTACGGAGAAGGGTTGTGAATGTTCAGAGCGCCACCGCTGCGGCTAAAGCGCAATTGTTTAGCCGCCTCTTCCGGCTGCATTTCCAGGTTTTTAGGACGGACAAACAGCTTGATGCGCGAGAGGATCGCCAGTTGCAGGACGTTAGCCCCGTCGAGACTCTCTTTGTCGACTGACGGAATGGCTTTCACGTTCATCCAGAAAAGGGATTCGCGGTCAGATGACAACGGCGGCCCGACATAAATAATTCGCAGCTTGTTTTCGCTTTTGCCTTCACTGACAAACAGCGGCGGCGTCACGATAAAATGCTTATCTTTCACACCGAGATTATTCTCAATCCATGAGTTAATCAGATAGCGTTGCTCTACGTCGCTATTATTAATCGAGAGGGAGATTTGTTTCGCGTCAGCGGGATAAATAACCCGCGTCGCCCCCAACCCAATTCCCCCACTCGCTTGCGCACTAAAAGAGGTGACCAGCAGGCAAAGTATTATCGCCATTGCTGATTTAAATAAATTATTCATTACGAGATACCATCATTATTGTCATTATGAATATCCAGCGTTCACGGGCATATAAAGACGTCCCAATATCAGCGTTATTATTCCGAGGTCAGCGGATGGTGCTCGGGAATAATTAATTGCCGATCGCTATTCAATAAGAAAGAGGAATTTCATTGGGGCAGCCTCATCCGTAAGGCTTGAGTCGTCCCTGTCTCTTTCGATTACTCGTATTTCATGACAAATGTGGCGTCAGCGTTAGCCTGGCCTGCTGTTGCAGTCGTTGTTGTCGATTTATAACGCGCGGTAAATGGCAGGGTGTTGGTACCGTTAATGAGAGTCTTCTTGGTAGAGAACGTACTGCCATCTGGGGTCAGTACTTTAGAGGCGCTATCAAGGATCTCGATACCGACACCCGTTGCGGTGGAGCTATTGCCGCCAGAGTTAATCGACAGCAGCGTTGGGTCAGTTGCATCAGTCTGGCCGGAGAAAGAGACAGAAGCCATAGTTGAGACACTGGTATCACAGTCGTTCAAAACGATGGTGAAGGGAACCTGAGCTGAAGTGTCACCTACTTTAGCGAACGCCGCGGTACGGTATTGGCCGAGTTTCACCGTCTGATCGGAAGATTGGGTACTTACCGCGCAAGCTGCGTTGACGAGCTCACCATTAAAATGAATAGTGCCACCATTGACTGTAACTGTGTCGGCATGTGCAGCGCCGCTGGCGAATGCAATTCCCGCAGCCAAAGATAAAGCCATTTTATTGAATTTCATAAACATCCCTTCCGGATTTAAATATGCTTTCGAATAATGCATCCTTCATTATTCCGGCTAAATTAATTGAGTCTTGAACAGATCTTACCCCTCTCCTCTCCCTGGAGAGATATTAAGTTACCTTTGCGATAACGATTAAGAGATCGTCTTGTCAAAACACGTGTTTTCGACTTAATCAATTTAAGTATTTTCTGAATTGAATAATATATGCGAAGGCTTTATCTGGCCTAAGCAATGTCTTAATAAGCCCTAAGAAAGTGCTGGGATGTTCTCTCCGTCATGCTTCGAGTTTGTTAACGATGAGAGCGAGGCTATAACTTGCCCGGCGAAAGGGTTAAAATCTGCGGACACAAATCTAAACAGATAATACCTGGTACCCTTACCGTAGATAACAGGTATTCTTAGCCGATTGTTCTTACGCCTTTACTTTATTGATTTCCAGGATAGATCCTGACTATGCAAAAATTATTAAGATTGCCGCTGCTGCTGGCATTGTTGTCTTGTTTAATGACAATGCCCTTCCAAACGTTCGCGGACGAGCCCTCCGGGCAGCCAGCTACCGAGCAACCCGTAAAAGTCAACGCCAACACGGAGTTACCCGCGTTGCAAAAACGGCTGGATGCGCTTAAACAACGAGCCTCAACGGCAAAAGCGGACAAACAGTTCACCAGCCTGACCGATGATGCACAAAAGCTGATTGGCGATGCCGATAAGCTCGCGGTAGCTCTTGCCCCGCAGCTCACGCAGGTTCAGGCCCAGCTTGAAGTCCTCGGCCCTGCCCCAGAGCCCGGCACGCTGACTGAAACCCCGCAGATGGTCAGCCAACGCAAGCAGTTGAATAACAGCAAAACGCTTCTCACCACGCAAATTGAGCAGGCGAAAGCGATCGCTTTGGGGGCGCAAACCCTGTCGGCCCATATTTCTGGGTTACGTCGTGACGCCCTGAAAACCCAAATTGCGCTCAATACCGGGAGTATTTTGGGGGAAAAATTCTGGACGCCGCTCATCGATCCCAGTGATAAAGACGCCACGCGTTTTGATGATTTTGGCTCTCAGGTCAGCAACGCGTGGAGCCAGGCCTGGAGCGACGAATGGCGCCTGGGCACCGGCATTTACCTGATATTAGCCTTAGGCATTGGGCTATTTGGCCGCCGCGGGCTGGATAAACCGATGAACTGGATCCTGCCACGCTGGTTGCCGCAGGGGCGTTTTCGTCGCAGTTTCCTCGCCTGTTTCACCACATTAAGCACCACGCTGACGCTGGGAATCAGCATGCAGCTACTGTGCTATATATTCACCCGATTGCCAGACACGTCTCAATTAGTGCTGGAATTTGCCGATCAGTTAGTCGAGCTGACTTACTTCTCGGCGGTCATTGCGGGCCTGGGTATCGCCCTGCTGTCTAACAGCCACCCTTCCTGGCGCTTGCCGGGCATCGCCGATCCCCTTGCCAAAACGCTGGCTTCGTTCCCTATTCTGCTGGCAACGTTTATCTTTATTTTCGGGATTATCGAGCAGTTGAATGCGTTGGTAGGCACCAGTATTGCCGCTACGTTATTTGGGAACGGTCTTTCCGCGTTGCTGGTCGCACTCAACTGCCTGATCGCCCCAATCCGCGTCAATCGCATGCGGCGCAAAATGCGCGCTGAAGGTGAACAAACCGAAGCCCGCTCGACGGTTGCCGGGCTGATTCATCTGGTTATCAGCGTCACGGCCTTCGTTATTCTGATGGCTTTACTGATCGGCTACATTCCGCTGGCGCGTTTTGTCACCTTCGAGCTGCTGTGGATTGGCCTGGTGGTGAGTAGCCTGTATCTGCTGATCCATTTCGTGGTGGATTTGTGTGAAGCCGTGTTTTCACCGTCAACGCAGAGCGGGAAAATCCTCAAAAGTTCGCTCAGCCTGAACGACCGTCATCTGTCGCTTGCGGCGACGCTTTTTTCAGCGTTAGGGAAAACCTCGTTAATACTGATGGCGGCGGTGGCCCTGCTTAACGGCACATTTGGAACCACCACGCCATTAGAGTTACTGGCTAAAATCGCAGAAATATGGGGCGGAAAAGGCCTCGAAGGCATGAACATTATTCCGGCACACGCCGTGAATGCGGTGCTCTGCCTGGCCGTCGGCTGGTATGTTCTGCGTTCGACTCGCCGTTGGCTGGATAACGATTTCCTGCCAAAAACCATGATGGATCGTGGCCTGCGCGCCTCCCTGGTCACACTGTTCACCAACGTCGGCTATGTGCTGATCATCATGCTGACGCTGTCGATGCTCGGCATTGAGTGGAACAAACTGGCGTGGATCGTCAGCGCCCTGTCGGTAGGCATCGGTTTTGGTCTACAGGAAATTGTGAAGAACTTTATTTCCGGGCTGATTCTGTTAACCGAACGTCCGGTCAAAGTGGGCGATCTGGTGAGTATCAGCGGCGTTGAAGGTGATATTCGCCGCATTAATGTGCGTGCCACCGAAATTCAGTTAGGCGATAAATCCACGGTGATTGTGCCGAATTCGCAGCTTATCTCGCAGAACGTGCGTAACGCCACCATGGGCAATGCGCAAGGCGTTGCGACTATTGCGCTCACTTTCCCGTTGGATATCGACCCGGAACAGGTGCGCAATTTGCTGCTGGAAGCCTACAACTTGCATGAGTCCATTCTGGAAACCCCACAGCCGTCGGTAAGTTTTAAAGAACTTGGACCAACCGGCATTGTGCTGAGCGTGACGGGTTATGTGAATAGCCCGCGCATGGTGAGCGCAACGCGCAGCGATCTACTATACGAGATCCTCAAAATGCTGCGCGCCGAGGGAATCAGCCTGAGCCAGACACAAACCATGATCCTTGAACAGCCGCATAAAGCGGTGGCAGAGGAGTAAAGCGAAGCGCCACTGGCTGTTAATCGGTCAGTGGCCTTTCATACGTAAGCGCCGCAAGATAACCCCGCTACAATCCCTTCACAAATGCATAATCACAAAGAATAACTCAGCTTTATCTCATTCAGCGAATTGATTTAAGTCAACATCATGGGGACGGGTCAGCCGCATTATCTCGCCACGTAGACATTCCACTTCGCATATTCACCTACGGTTAATAATGTGAAGTTAATTATTCAACAAGAGAGTTAATGATGAACAAAATCAGCGTAATCGCAGCAGCCCTGGTGGGCGGTTTAGTGTTATCCCCGGCAGCAATGGCGCTGGATCTGTCAAACGGCAACTGGCAAGGCGCGGGCGCACCCGTGAAAGTCGCCGTGAAAAACAACCAGGTGACTATCAACGGCAAAAAAGCCACTCGCACCATTAACAATCCTGATTTTGCAGAATGGAAAGGCGCCGGTTACACCCTGAGCTTCTCCCGCACCGACGGCGAAGTGTCTGCTGAATGGGCTGCACCTCACAAAAATGGCGCTTTGCAGCAGGTTAGCAGCACTACCGCTACCACCACGGCCGCGAAGAAACTTGAGAAAAAAGATCTGATGGGTCTGACCACCAGCCAGGTTGAAAGCAAACTGAAAGCCGCAGGCTGGAAAGAAGTTTACCCTTACACCGAGTACACCCTGAATGGTCAACGCGTGAAGATTCAATACCGCGCGGATCATGCTAATTCTGTCACTATTCAGTGATAAAAAACCGGTCATGGAAGACCGGCTTTAGGTATTTTTAATTCTTTATTTACGACAGCAATTCAATCGGCTCGTTATTCCCGCGAGCACGCCACAGTACAAACCAGCGTTGAATCGACGCCACCATAATCACCAGCCCCAGCGCGACCATCACAATCGAAATCGTGCCGTTGAAAATGTTGAAGCCTTTCGCTGCGCTGTTGAAGTAGACGTTTTTCACCATCCAGTAAGCTGCATAGTTCACGGTCATATAAAGATAGGACAGCGGCACCAGGCAAGTCAGCACATACCAGCGTTTTTCCGACATACGCAGGATGATGGTTGCCCCAATCATCAGGCCGATGGATGCCATTAACTGGTTAGAAACACCAAACAACGCCCACACGGAATTGATGTCGCCGGAGTTCAGCAGATAGCCCCACAGCAGGCAAGCCACGATGCTGCAACCAATCGCGCCCGGCATCCAGTTAGTACGTTTGAGCGGAGCCCAAATGTCACCCAGGAAATCTTGCAGCAGGTAGCGCGCAACACGGGTGCCGGAATCGACCGCAGTCAGAATAAACACCGCTTCAAACATCACCACGAACTGGAAGAAATAAGAGGCTAAATGGCTGAACCATGGAATGCGGGTGAAGATGTCCGCCATACCCACCGCCAGCGTCACCGCTCCACCGGTACGACCATAAAGATCGAGGCCGATAGACTCGCTGAGCTGCGGCAGATTCACCACGTTCATCCCCAGGCCGGCAAACACTTCCGGCGAGGAGTTAATGGCAAAATAGTCAGCAGGATGCAGCGCGGTGGCGGCAATCAGCGCCATCACACCCACCACACATTCCGCCAGCATAGCGCCAAACGCGACCGGCAGAATATCGTTCCATTTGTCGATTTGCTTCGGCGTGGTGCCGGAACCGATAAACGCATGGAAGCCAGAAATCGCGCCACAGGCAATCGTGATGGAGATAAACGGCCAAACCGGGCCTGCGAGAACCGGGCCATTACCGTGGATAAACTGCGTCACCGCCGGGAACTGGATTTCCGGGTTGATGAACACCACGCCAATCACCAGCGCGCCGAACACGCCAATTTTCATAAAGCTGGAAAGGTAACCGCGCGGAGTCAGCAGCATCCAGACTGGCAGGGCGGTTGCGAAGAACGCATAGAATGGCAGCACCAGGCTAACCGTTGAGGCGCGCAGGCTCAGCCATTCACCGAAAGAAGATTCCTGAATGTACGGGCCGATGATGACGCAGGCAAAAATCACGATAATGCCGACCCAGGTCGCTCCGCGCATGCTTCCGGTATAACGCTCCCACAGGCCAACGCAAATCGCGACCGGAATAGTCATAAACACCGCGAAGGTGCCCCACGGGTTACGCTCCAGGGCGTGAACCACCACCATCGACAAACCTGCCATGGTGATAGTGATGATAAACAGCATCGCAAGGCCGGTACACCAGCCAGCAACGGGGCCAAGTTCCGCTTTTGCCACTTCTGAGAGCGACTTACCGCGATGTTTCATGGAGGCAAACAGCACCACGGTGTCGTGCACCGCCCCGCCGACAACACAACCAATCAGTAGCCATAAGAAACTTGGCAGATAACCGTATTGTGCAGCCAGAACCGGCCCTACCAGCGGGCCCGCGGCGGCGATTGCAGCAAAGTGACTGCCGAAGTTCACCCATTTTTTAGTCGGGACGTAGTCTTTGCCGTCCTCAAGAATATGTGACGGTGTGATTTCTGAGTCATCAGCATTCAGCACTTTACGGACGAAGAACACCCCATAAAGGCGATAGCAAATAGCAAGAATACACAGAGTCGCGATAACAAAAGTTAGTGCGTGTTGCATAACCCACTCCAGGCCAAAGAGAAAAAATTCAGCGCTATGCTGGCATGGGTTTGAGAAGCAATAGGTGGGAGTTTTAGTGAGTGGTCATATTGGGCGTTAAGCGGTTGGATTGGTGGGATGAGTGGTTTTTCTCTGTCAGTGCCGGGAACTAAATGACCCCCACCCAGCCTCCCCCTTACCAGGGGGAGGAGTTAAAGACGTTGCAGATGGCGGCGCTAATAGCTCCCTCCCCTGGTGTACAGTCCGGGGACATCGTGAACACTTGTTCGGGGACATGGTAGACACTTACAACTAAGGCATGAGTACTTCTTTCAGGAGCCGCTTATGCCGTGGGATGCGAGAGATACCATGTCATTACGTACCGAGTTCGTTCACTTTGCCTCGCAGGACGGGGCCAACATCCGGGCGCTCTGTCGTCGCTTTAACATTGCGCCTGCCACAGGTTACAAGTGGCTGCGCCGCTGGCTGGCTGAAGGCCACGCGGGCCTCACTGAGCGCCCGCGAACACCCCGTCATTCTCCCCACTGCACGCCTGAGGCTGTTGTCGACCTGTTACGCCAGGCTCACGCACGCTATCCGGCATGGGGCGCCCGCAAGATAAAGGTCGCACTCGAGCGCCAGGGCCACACCCTGCCTGCCTTCAGCACCGTCCATAACCTGATGGCACGCCATGGGCTGTTGCCCGGCCTCCCGTCCGGCATTCCTGCCACCGGGCGTTTCGAACATGCTGCCCCTAACCAGCTCTGGCAGATGGATTTTAAAGGGCATTTTCCGTTTGCCGCCGGTCGCTGCCATCCACTCACCCTGCTCGATGACCACTCCCGTTTCTCCCTGTGCCTGGCCCATTGTGCCGACGAGCGCCGCGGGACCGTACAGGCTCAGTTGCGGCAGGTCTTCGAACGCTACGGTTTGCCGGAGCGGATGACCATGGACAACGGCGCGCCCTGGGGAGATACCACCGGAACGTGGACAGCGCTGGAGCTGTGGCTGATGCGCCAGGGTATCTGCGTCGGGCACTCACGGCCTTATCACCCGCAGACCCAGGGCAAGCTGGAGCGGTTTCACCGCAGCCTGAAGGCTGAACTGCTGCAGGGGCGCTGGTTCCTCAGCAGTGAGCAGCTGCAGCAGACGTTCGACAGCTGGCGGGACAGATACAACCTGGAACGGCCTCATGAGGCCCTGGGAATGCAGGTGCCGGCATCACGCTACCAGCCCTCATCGCGGCAGTATCAGGCCCGTCCGGCGGCGGCAGAGTATGATGCCGGGATGATGGTCAGGAAGGTGGATATAAGCGGAAAACTCAGTATTAAGGGGATGCAACTGAAGGCGGGCAAGGCGTTTATCGGCGAGCATGTCGGGTTGAAGGAGACAGGAGAGGGACAATATGAAGTGTGGTGGTACAGCACAAGAGTGGGCGTGATCGACCTGAAAAACAGGTCGATCACGATGGGTAAAGGATGTTAAAAAGTGTTCACCATGTGTCCGAACACCTGTCTACCATGTCCCCGGACTGTACACCTGGTAAGGGGAGGGTTGGGGTGGGGTCCGAACTGGATTCTTGCCGATACCTTATTTCGCCGCCCGCAACGCCTTCACCTGCTCGGCGGTCACATCACCCGGCAATCCACCCCAGGTCACTCGCAGGTAGTTCACCAGTTCGGCCACTTGTTCGTCATTCAAACGGTCGCCAAAACCCGGCATACTTTGCATACTTTCCCCGTTCGGGAAACTCTGCGCAGGCAGGCCGTCGAGCACTGAAACAATCAGGTTTTTTGCATCCGGCTGGCGCAGCGTTGCGTTGTTAAGCATCGATACGGCAACGTGTGGTTTGCCTTCCCCTTCACGCGCATGGCAACCAGAACACTGATCCAGATAGGTCATGCGCCCTGCTTCATTGCCGTTACCCAGAGGTGCCGGAACCGCAGCGGGAGGCGCCTCACCCATTAGATATGTCGCCATCGCTTTTTGATCGGCGGCGGTCAGGTGTTGAGTACTCAAATCCACCACCATGTGCATTTCGCTAAACGCGCTGCCCTGCGGTGCGAAGCCGGTCGAGAGGAATTGGCTCACATCCTGCGGCGTCCAGCCACGTTGCGCTAATGCTTTAGGCGTAATATCCGGCGCCATAAAGCGCCCTAATTCCCCGCCCTGCATTGCTTTATCCAGCTTCATCTGGCCTAACAAGCCGCGCTCGGTATGGCATTCGCCGCAGTGCCCAAGCACATCTGCCAGGTAGCGCCCGCGATGCCAGTCGGCGGAATCACCGGTTGAAATTGCCGGAAGCGGAACCTGGCTGTGGAACAGAATATTCCAGCCAATCAGCGCAATACGCTGGTTGAACGGGAAGCTCATTTCGTTATCCGGCGTCGCCACGTCTACCGCCGGGCGCGTCATCAGGTAAGCATAAATATCGTCTGAATCCTGGCGCGAGATGTTTTTGTACGAGGTATACGGCATCGCCGGGAACAGATGACGACCGGTTGGTGTCACGCCTTCAGTCAGCGCTTTGTAGAAATCATCTTTCGTCCAGCGGCCAATGCCGTAATCAGCCGATGGTGTCAGGTTGCTGCCATAAATCGTGCCGTAGGGGGATTCCAGCGGATAGCCCCCCGCAAGCGGCGCACCGCCAGAAGCCGTGTGGCAAGCCGCGCAGTCAGCGGCTTTTGCCAGATAACTGCCGCGTTCGATTTGCTCTTTGCTGGCGGCCACTTTTTGCACCGGGCCGTCATACGTTCGGTATTCCCGCCAGTACAAAATCGCCACCACAATAATGATTATCGCCAGCACAATCAGCGCGAGACGCTTTTTCATTTCACCGCCTCCTTCACCAGCCCCGGCGTTTTCAGTACCACGTCGCGCACCGCTTCGTAGTAACGCACATAGCCGGTACAACGGCAGATATGGTTTTCCAACGCGTGAGAGATTGCGCCTTCCAGCTCGTCACGAGCGATCGGTTCACGTTTGAGCTTTTCCACAAAAATGGTCGCCGCGTTCACAAAGCCCGGCGTGCAGTAGCCGCACTGGAAGCTGTAGTGGTCAAGGAATGACTGCTGAATAGGCGAGAGTTCGACGACTTCGCCCTGCTCATCCACTTTGGCGTGGCCTTCAACGGTACGCACTTTTTTGCCGTTAAAGAAATGAGCGCCGGTAATGCAGGTACGCACTTCTTCGCTGGTGCCGCTTGGGTTATCGACAATCGCCACGCAAGCGTGGCAAATACCCTGCCCGCAGCCCAGGCGCGAACCGGTCAGATAGACGTATTCGTGCAGGAAATCGATCATCATCAGCCCTTCCGGCACGTCAATCGGGCCGTAGGATTTGTTGTTGATGGTCAGGGTCATTGGTTTAGTTTTGATGCTCATGGTAATACCTCACGAATATTTTCAGCACGGACGGGCAGATCACGGAAACGGTGGCCGGTCGCGTCGGCAATGGCGTTGACGATGGCGGCGACAACCGGAATCATCACGACTTCAGCCATACCTTTTGGCGGGTCGGTTTCCGAAAGCGCAGGCAGCACATCGCCGGTCTGTTTCCAGACCGCAACGTCGCTTGCTCGCGGCAGGTGATAACGGTTGAAGTTCCATGTCCCGTTGCCTGGTCCGTCTTCATAGAGAGGTAAATATTCGTGTAGCGCGTGGCCGATTCCCATTGCCAGCCCGCCCTGCAACTGCCCGGAGACCAGTTCCGGCACGATTAAGTTGCCGCACTCCATAATCGAGTGGTGGTTGAGCAGTTCAACGTCGCCGGTGGCAAGGCTTACCGCCACTTCTGCCAGCGTGCCGACGGCGCTGTAATAGGTCACCGCCGCGTTGTTGCGCTGGGTTGGCGGGTAATAAACGTGCTCGCGCGCAAGCGTTGTGAATTGACCGCTGCCGTGGCGCACCGCCAGGGCATCAATCGGCAGGCGTTTGCTTTGCTCGCCCAGTTTGAAATCGGCTTCTGCCCACTGCCAGCGGTTAAATACGTGAACCACGGCTCCGGTCATCAGCCCCATTTCATGCGCTTTTTTCGCAAGGATTTCGAGGCTTAAAATTTCCATCCCCGCAGCGGTTAAGCCACCTTCAACCCAACGAGCGTCGTCGATGCGCACCACTAGCGGAGCCGCCTGGCCGCCGCCAATGCCGGTGGTCCAGATAGCCATCGCCGCAGGCCATAAGCCCTGTTCAAAGACTAAACGCGCCGCTTCACGGGTGCTGTGTGAGAAGTAATAAGCAGAGTTACTGGCGCTGGATGGCGAGCAGTAAGACGGTGACCAGGCCGGATTAGCGGCCAGTTTGTCCTGTTCTTCCTGGGACATGATGTACGGGTCGCCGCTGGTGACAATTGGCAGCGTTGACCAGTCAGTCACCGAGAAGTGCGCTTCATCCGCCGGTTTGCCCAGCCACTGTGCGCACAGTACGGATTGCGAGGTGGACATCCCGGTGCCCATTTCTGCGCCGCTGTGGTGCAAAGTAATGCGCCCATCAGCGCTTACCTCCACGCGGGCAAATGAGGTTTCAGCCCCCGTGCCAAAGTCTTTTTGCACGCAACCAAAGCCCACGCCGTAGCGTTTGCCTGGATTTTTCATTTCAAATTCAGCTTTGCGTTCTGCACGTTTAAGCCAGATTTCATGCTTTGCTGCTTTCGCCAATACTTCGTCGACACGAATCGCTCCGGCGGGAATCGCCCCCTGGGTATTTTTCATGCCGGATTTCAGCGCGTTACGCATACGAAATTCAATCGGGTCGATATCCAAGGCTGCGGCGATTTCATCGACCATCATTTCCGTAGCCGCCATGCTTTGCAACGTGCCGTAGCCACGAGCGGAACCGGCGTCGATTGCCCGGGAAGCCACGCCCACTGCCGATAAATCGCTTTTCGGGAAGTAATAAATGGATTGCGCGGCGGTCGCACCTACCATCGATACGGACGGGGTAAAGTTGCTGCGCCCGCCGCCGTTAGCGGTCATCGCCCCGAGGAATGATTGCAGGATGCCGGTCTTTTTATTCACCGCGATGGTGTAGTCCATGTCAAACGCGTGGCGTTTGAGTGAACTCTGGAACTGTTCGTAACGGTCGTTGGCAAGGCGCACCGGGTGCCCGTCGCCATACATCGCCGCCACTGCGCCGTAATACGGGAAGTTATAGTGATCTTTTGAGCCGTAACCCACCGTGTAACATGGATGCAGGATCAGTTGTTTTACCGGCTGAGTGCGTTTTGCCAGCATGCGCGGCATCTCGTCGGCCACTTCCTGCGGCGACTGAGTTGGCACCACCATATGTAAAGTTTGCGTGGCTTCGTCGAACCAGCCGTTGGCGTTATCTGGCTCAAGCGCGGCGGTGTCGATAGATTGCGTGGTGTAGCGGCGTTGCAATACCAGCCAGTCTTCCGGCGGATTCTTTAATTCATCAGAAATTTGGCTGGCGTAATGCATCCCTTCTTCATCCAGCTTGCCGCCCTCGCGCCCTTCGGGCCAAACCGGGAGATGTTTTTTCATCGACACCGGGAAGATAGGCATGTCTTTCAGGCTGGAGAATTGGTCATCATCTTGTGAGGTCGCGCCGCCTACGCGCACAAAGCGGAAGGTTCCCCAGGGATCGCGCTCCAGCGGGCCGGTTTCGGCCCCGTACTGGATCACTTCATCTTTGAATTTCAGTTTGTCTTTGGCAAAGCGGAAGCGGGCAAAGTCATGGTAAATCAAAATAGCGACGGCCTGGCCCAGATACGCCGGGGTTTTGCCGGTTGGCAGCAGCATGTCTTCGCCATAAAACGCCGGGAAGGCCAGGCCATCACGCGCTAAATCCTCAGCGGTGACCAGGCGATCAGGTTTCAGATCGTCACCTAACAATGAGAGGTCGATACCGCTAAACAGCCTGTCTGCTTTGGTGGTGCGTAAAATAAAAGCGTGCGCCTGTTTCTGCGGCCAGTGCGGCATGTCCACGGCACGAATATCACGCACGAACACTTTATGCCCCATCACTTTCGATTGACCGTCAATGCGGAAGCGGATGCGCTTATTTTTGTCATCCCAGTTGGGGGAGTGGAGGATTTTTTGTTCGAATAGCGCGGCATAAGCACGGCTATAAAGAGGGGCCAGGTAAACCGCTACTCCTGCGACCACGGCGCTTTTGATAAAGCGACGCCGTGATGGATTGAAATTACTCATAAAACATCCCGTTGAAATTTATTATTGTCTTTATTTTGAGCTAATTGAGCGTATTTAAAACACATCTCCGTAGTGATTATGAGTATATTCATTTAACCTAAATCATGTAAGAATTAACATCTCATTTTCATAAAAAAAACATCAATAGCTAATTGTTAAATTTATTTGCGCAATCAAGGACCATGCACCCGACATGAAACCAGGCATTATTATTACCGCCGCCGGACGGGCAGAACGCTTCCAAAAAGCGGGTGGAACAGGCAACAAACTCAATGCTTGCCTGAGCGATTGCACGGTATTTGCGCAAACGCTACGGCATGCCCAACTGTCAGGCCTGGCAATTCATGTTGTCACTCGCCCTGAAAATAGTGAAATTCAAGCGGTTTGCCGCGCACAACGGGTTCCCGTCACGCTTATTGATAGCAACGGATTAGGCGAGTCAATTGCCGCTGGGGTTTGCGCAACGCCCAACTGGCACGGCTGGCTGATTCATCTGGCTGATATGCCTTTTGTTCCGCCAGCGGTGTTTTTACAGGTGGCTGATGCGCTGGACTCCCACAAGCTGGCTCGCCCACGCGCAAATGCGCAACCAGGGCATCCGGTAGGATTTGCCCGGTGCTGGTACCCAAAACTTTGTCTGTTAACCGGGGATGGCGGCGCACGTGAACTACTACACGAGGACATGATGCACTTTGTAGATATTGATGATGCCGGTTCGCAACGCGATATCGATCTTCCCTCGCATCTGGCTCAAAGGAGTGAACATAACCATGCAACATCTTGATATGAGTGTTATTCGCAAGGCGAGTGAGTGGCTTGAGCAACAACCTGTCTGGCTGTGTACGGTGTTAAATACCTTTGGTTCATCGCCCCGCTCGCCCGGTGCGTTAATGGCAGCAACCGCCGATAGACACTTTTGCGGCTCGCTTTCAGGCGGATGTGTTGAAGAGGATTTTTTGCAGCGTATTGCTCAGGGGGAATACCAGCAAGCCAGCCAGATTGTGCGGTATGGAGAAGGCGGGCTGGAGCCGGGAATCGCGCTACCCTGCGGTGGCGTTCTGGATATTCTGGTTGAGTACCTGCCTGCCACTACAGGGAGTGTGCAGTATCTGGAAAAAATGGCTGATGCGCTGAAGGGGCATTTTGCCTTGCAAAAATGCCTCACGCTTCCCGAGCCGTGCCGCCACCTGGAGATCACAGAATTTGCTGATGTGACGCAGGTCGAACGTAATGGGCAACAGGTTACGGTCCATGTTGCCGCCGCGCCGCGCTTGCTGATTGCCGGGCTGTCGAGCGTTGCGTTGTACTGCGCCGACTTTGCCAGTTCGTTAGGGTTTGAAGTGCTGGTTTGTGAAAATCGCCCGGACGCGCTGGAAAATTTCGCCGCGTCGCTTAAATCTGACATTACCCTGCTGAAGCAATTTCCTGCGAACTATCTCGAACAAAACGCCTGCCACGCCAACACCGCAATTGTGGCGCTGACCCACGATCCGCGTATGGATGACCTGACGATGATGGAGGCGGTAAATACGCCTGCGTTTTACATAGGGGCGATGGGCTCGCAGAAGAACAGTGCGCGAAGGCTGGAACGTTTGCAGAAAATTGCGGAGTTAAGCCCGGCGCAGCTTCAACGCATTCACGCGCCAATCGGTTTGCCATTGGGCAGCAAAACGCCGGCTGAAATAGCGCTGGCGGTAATGGCAGATATTGTGAAAAGGAAGAACGAAGCGCGGGGATAATCGCGGTTTGATGTCGGATGATGATTTGTAGGGCGGATAAGCGCAAGCGCCATCCGCCGCAATAAAGCTTACTTCTTCGCGACGTGCACGCGTGAAGTTAACCCACGCAGGAAGTAGCGCAGGAACTGGTCGCCACACTCGCGGAAGTTTTTGTTCTCTGGCGCACGCATCATCGCGGTAATTTCTGGCATGGAGATGCGAAATTCCTGAGAGGTCAAAATTTCCAGCACGTCGTCGGTTTTCAAATCAAACGCAATACGCAGTTTTTTCAGGATGATGTTATTCGTCATCTTGCGTTCGATTTTCGGAGCCGGTTTGCTTTCGTCTTTGCCGCGTTTGAAGTAAATCAAACCGTTAAGGAAGTTTGCCATCAGAATGTCCGGGCAAAGTTTGAAGTTCTCTTCGTCTTCTTTTTTGGTCCAGGTAACAATTTGCTCAGCGGTAACGGCGGTGTCGGTCAGGGCGAAAATTTTCACCATATCGTCATTGCCCAAATTCAGCATGTAGCGCACGCTGCGTAATACATCGTTATTCATCATAGTGGTGATTCTCTCGTTCTAAATCTTGAAAGCGGGCAGTATATAGCGTTCTGCTGCCGTATGCAGATTTAGTAATGAAGACGGCATTGAATGATGATGAGGAGTTCATCGCTGACGCTATACACCAGACGGTCAGAATTATTAATGCGCCTTGACCATAATCCACTGAGATTTTCACGCAATGGTTCAGGTTTCCCCAGACCGGTAAAAGGCTCGCGTTTGGCATCTTCAATTAGCTTATTGATTCGCTTTAGCGTTTTTTTGTCCTGCGTTTGCCACCACAGGTAATCGTCCCAGGCATGGTCCGTCCATGCCAGCATTCTATTCGTCGTCTTCATCAATAATCTCTCTCCTTGAGATTTTGCCTGCCTGGGCTTGCGCCATTGATTCCATCAGACGCATTGCATTAGCTGGGGAACTAAGCAGATGAACCGTTTCCATTAGAGAATTGTAGTAATCCAGGGACATCACCACCGAATCTTCTGCATCACGGCGTGTGATAACGGTGATATCTGCATTATCCGCAACTTCATCAAGAACGGATTTGAGACGATTGCGTGCTTCAGAAAAAGTAATAACTTGCATAACCACTCCACTTGTACAATTTACAGTACAAGTATATGTCACTATTGGTACAAAAACTACACCGCTTTAAGCCCCAAAGCCTCTTTCAGGCTCTTCAGATAACGGCGGCTTACCGGTACAGATTGCCCGTCGCGCAGCATCAACTCGGCCTGCCCACCCTCTTCAAAGCGGATTTCTTTGAGATGCGCCATATTCACCAGGTATTGCCGATGGCAGCGCACTAAGGATGTGCGGCTTTCCAGCGTGCGTAAGGTTAGCTCGGTAAAACCTTCGGCACCCTGCACGTTGGTGACATACACGCCGCTCATGCGGCTGCTGGCGAACATCACATCGTCCATTTGCAGCAGGTAAATACGGCTTTGGCCGGTGCAGGGAATGAATTTGAGATCTTCCTGATTGGGTGCGAGCAGCGTGATGTCCTGATCGGCACGTTCATGGCGCAAGCGGTGCAGGGTTTTCTCTAATCGTTTGCTATCAATCGGTTTGAGCAAGTAGTCAAAAGCGTGTTCTTCAAAGGCCTGCACCGCGTATTCATCAAACGCGGTGAGAAACACAATGTAAGGCCGCTGTTCAGGATCGAGCATGCTGGCCATTTCTAGCCCGCTGATGCGCGGCATCTGGATATCTAAAAACACCACGTCCGGGTGCAAACGATGCACCGCGCCAATCGCTTCCACCGCATTCCCACACTCCCCCACGATTGAAATATCAGGCTCGTTTTGTAGCATTATTCGCAGATTTTCACGCGCCAGCGGCTCGTCATCGACAATCAGCACTTTTAACATGGGGTTTCCTCCAGAGGTAAACGTAGGGTAATGCGGGTAAATCGGTCTGGCTCGACATCCACTTTAATGCCGCAATCGTCACCGTAACGGGCGCGCAGTCGTTTATCGACCAGACTCATGCCCAATCCGTTGGCGCTGATATTTTCCTGATACAAACCGGCGTTGTCTTCGATGGACAAGTGCAGATGCTCACCTTGTTGGCACGCGCTCACGCTTATTTCACCCACGCCGAGTAGCTGCGAAGTCCCGTGTTTAATCGCATTTTCGACAATCGGCTGTAGGGTAAACGCCGGGAGCCTTACCTGCGCTAACTCCTGCGGGACATTCAGTTGCACGCACAAGCGCGACTGAAAACGTGCCTGTTCAATTTGCAAATAGGCGTTCACATGCTCAATTTCATCAGCCAGCGTGACGATTTCCGTCGGGCGTTTCAGGTTTTTGCGGAAAAAGGTCGAAAGATACTGCACCAGTTGGCAGGCTTGCTCGTTATCCCGGCGGATCACCGCCACCAGCGTATTGAGGGCATTAAACAGAAAATGGGGATTCACCTGGGCGTGCAGCAGTTTGATCTCGGATTGCGTCAGCATCTGCTTTTGCCGTTCGTACTGACCCGCCAGAATCTGCGCGGATAACAGTTGTGCGATGCCTTCACCTAGCGTGCGGTTAATCGAACTGAAAAGTCGGTTTTTCGCTTCATAGAGTTTGATAGTGCCAATCACGCGGCTATTTTCGCCGTATAGCGGGATAACCAGCGTCGACCCCAATTTGCAATTTGGGTGCAGCGAACAGCGGTACGGCATTTCATTGCCATCGGCATATACCACTTCCCCGCGCTCAATGGCCTGCCAGGTATAGTCAGAGGAGATCGGGCGGCCTGGCAAATGGTGGTCTGCGCCAATGCCGGTAAAAGCCAGTAATTTCTCATTATCGGTGATCGCGACCGCGCCGATGTCCAGCTCCTGATGCAGCACCTGCGCCACTTTCATGCTGTTTTCCTGGTTAAAACCCTGGCGCAAAATCCCTTCTGTAGAGGCAGCCACTTTCAAGGCGGTGGCTGAGAAAGCCGAGGTGTATTTTTCAAGCATCGCGCGTTTATCCAGCAGAATACGCATGAACAACGCGGCCCCTACGGTGTTGGTGACGACCATCGGCGCGGCAATACTTTTCACCAGATGCAGAGCGTCGGCAAACGGGCGGGCAATTAGCAAAATAATGCCCATCTGGAAGAATTCAGCCACCAGCGTAATACCGCCTGCGGTGAGAGGATTAAACAGCAAATCACTGCGGCCACGGCGAATCAGCAAGCGGTGTAACAGGCCGCCCAGTAACCCTTCCACGATGGTGGAAAACATGCAGCTCAACGCGGTCATACCGCCCATCGAATAGCGATGTAAGCCTCCGGTTAACCCTACCAGGCCGCCGACCATTGGCCCACCGAGTAGTCCGCCCATCACTGCGCCGATTGCGCGCGTGTTGGCGATGGAATCATCAATGTGCAGCCCAAAATAGGTGCCCATAATGCAGAAAATGGAGAAAGTGACGTAGCAAAGTAGTTTGTGGGGCAAACGTACGGTGACCTGCATCAGCGGGATAAACAGCCGCGTTTTACTCATCAACCAGGCAATAACCAGGTAGACACACATCTGCTGAAGCAGCAGTAACACCAGGTTAAATTCGTACATTGCATCCGCCAATCCGTTTCAGAGGCGGCGTAACATACACGTTGGCGGCATAACTTTCTTTGAAGGGTTTCAATAATTTTTGATTTAGTGGGGATGAAAGCAAAAATTAAGACAATCGCGGGGATGAATGGGTCGGGCAAGCGTAAATGCCGCCCGACTTTTGGACTTACACTGCGCGGAATGAAATCTCCGCAGGGATCACTTCGCCCTGCCAGTAAAGCTGTGCCGCAACGCTACCTGCTAACTGGCGATAGACTGCCGTAAATTCGCTTTCCGGGCGGTTGATAACCGTCGGTTTACCGGCATCAAGATCTTCGCGCAACGTGATGTGCAGCGGCATCTGCCCCAGCAAGTTAGTGTGGTACTGATCCGCGAGTTTCTGCGCACCTCCGGTACCGAAAATCGCTTCATGATGACCGCAGTTGCTGCAAATATGCATGCTCATGTTCTCAACGATACCCAGCACCGGCACGTCAACTTTCTCGAACATCACAATGCCTTTGCGGGCGTCAATCAGGGCAATATCCTGCGGCGTGGTGACGACAACGGCCCCCGTTACCGGAATGTTTTGCGCAAGCGTCAGTTGGATGTCACCGGTGCCCGGCGGCATATCCAGCACCAGGTAATCCAGATCCGGCCACATGGTTTCTTGCAGCATTTGCATCAGCGCTTTGCTGGCCATCGGGCCGCGCCACACCATGGCATTTTCATCCGTGACCAGATAACCAATGGAGTTGGTTGCCAGGCCGTGCGCCATAATAGGCGTCATGTGCGTGCCGTCTGGAGAGGTTGGACGTTCGTGTTCCGCGCCTAACATTGTGGGGATCGACGGGCCGTAAATATCCGCATCCAGAATCCCGACTTTCGCCCCTTCAGCGATAAGCGCCAGCGCCAGGTTTACCGCAGTGCTCGATTTTCCGACGCCACCTTTGCCAGAGCTCACCGCAATAATATTCTTCACGCCGTTAATGCCAGGGTGATTTTTCACGCGTTTAAGCGTGGCGATGTTATGGCTGAGTTTCCAGTCCACCGCTTTAGCGCCGGTAATACGCAGCAAATCCGAGCTGCACTGCTCTTGCAGCGCTTCAAAACCACTGCTCCAGACGAACGGCATCAACAATTCGACATGCAGCGTGTCATCAAGCATAGCGACATGGTGCAACGCTTTAAGCGCGGTCAGATTGTGTTTGAGGGTTGGGTGCTGAAAATTGGCCAGCGTCCCGGCGACCATAGCACGTAACTGCTCAGGGGAACGGCTTGACGGGGATTGAGAATTCATCCCGGCTCCTTATGTTTTTTTATCGGACATTGGAATGCTTCAAGCATACCAGATGGCCCGCAGCCACGATAAAATTTCCTTGATCACCTTGTGTGGTTTACCGCGGGGCGGGCTTTCGGTTAACATCAAAGCCCTTTTATCTATAGAAGATGCAATTCCTACTATGGCTCATGTCGCGAAAAAAATATTGGTAACGTGCGCACTTCCGTACGCTAACGGTTCAATCCACCTCGGTCACATGCTGGAGCACATTCAGGCTGATGTCTGGGTCCGTTACCAACGAATGCGCGGCAACACGGTAAACTTCATCTGCGCAGACGATGCTCACGGCACCCCTATCATGCTGAAAGCACAGCAATTAGGGATCACTCCAGAGCAGATGATTGGCGAAATGAGCCAGGAGCATCAGACTGATTTTGCTGGCTTTAACATCAGCTATGACAACTATCATTCCACGCACAGTGATGAAAACCGCGAGCTGTCAGAGCTGATTTATGGTCGCCTGAAAGAGAACGGTTTTATTAAAAACCGTACCATTTCTCAGCTCTACGATCCGGAAAAAGGCATGTTCCTGCCGGACCGTTTCGTAAAAGGCACCTGCCCGAAATGTAAATCTCCGGATCAATACGGCGATAACTGCGAGGTTTGCGGCGCAACTTACAGCCCAACCGAGCTTATCGATCCAAAATCCGTAGTGTCCGGCGCGACGCCTGAAATGCGTGATTCCGAACACTTCTTCTTTGATTTGCCGTCGTTTAGCGAAATGTTGCAGGCATGGACCCGTTCTGGTGCGCTGCAAGAACAAGTGGCGAACAAAATGCAGGAGTGGTTTGAGCACGGTCTGCAACAGTGGGATATTTCCCGCGATGCACCGTACTTCGGCTTTGAGATCCCGAATGCTCCGGGTAAATATTTCTACGTCTGGCTGGATGCGCCAATCGGTTATATGGGTTCGTTCAAAAACCTGTGCGACAAACGCGGTGATACCGAAAGCTTTGACGAATACTGGAAGAAAGACTCTACCGCTGAGCTGTATCACTTCATCGGCAAAGATATCGTTTACTTCCACAGCCTGTTCTGGCCAGCAATGCTCGAAGGCAGCAACTTCCGCAAGCCAACTAACCTGTTCGTTCACGGCTACGTGACGGTAAACGGCGCGAAGATGTCCAAGTCACGCGGCACCTTCATTAAGGCCAGCACCTGGCTGAACCACTTTGACGCTGACAGCCTGCGCTATTACTACACCGCAAAACTGTCTTCGCGCATCGACGATATCGACCTGAATCTGGAAGATTTCGTGCAGCGTGTGAACAGCGACATCGTCAACAAAGTCGTCAACCTGGCATCGCGTAACGCAGGCTTTATTGCCAAGCGCTTTGATGGCCAATTGTCTGCTGAAATTGCTGACCCGGCGTTGTACAAAACCTTTACTGACGCTGCACAAAGTATTGGTGAAGCATGGGAAAGCCGTGAGTTTGGCCGCGCCGTGCGCGAAATCATGGCGCTGGCCGATGTGGCAAACCGCTATGTTGACGAACAGGCTCCGTGGGTTGTTGCGAAACAGGAAGGCCGTGATGCCGATCTGCAAAGCATCTGCACCATGGGTATCAACATGTTCCGCGTGCTGATGACCTGGCTGAAACCCGTCCTGCCAACCCTGGCTGAACGTGCTGAAGCGTTCCTGAACAGCGAAATGACCTGGGATGCTATTCAGCAGCCGCTGCTGAACCATAAAGTGAATAATTTCAAAGCACTGTATAACCGCATTGAAATGAAACAGGTTGAAGCCTTGGTTGAAGCGTCAAAAGAAGAAGTGAAAGCAGCAAGCGCGCCGGTAACGGGCCCTCTGGCTGACGATCCGATCGCGGAAACCATCTCCTTTGATGATTTTGCGAAAGTGGATCTGCGCGTTGCGCTGATTGAAAAAGCAGAGTTTGTTGAAGGTTCTGACAAACTGCTGCGCCTGACACTGGATCTGGGCGGTGAGAAACGCAATGTGTTCTCTGGCATTCGCTCAGCGTACCCTGAACCGTCCGCGCTGGAAGGCCGCCTGACGGTGATGGTCGCAAACCTGGCACCGCGTAAAATGCGCTTTGGCATCTCCGAAGGGATGGTGATGGCAGCGGGTCCTGGCGGGAAAGATATCTTCCTGCTAAGCCCGGACAGCGGCGCACAGGCAGGTATGGCCGTTAAGTAATACCTGACGCTAAAAGTAAAAAGCCACCTCTTCAAAAGGTGGCTTTAAAAGCGAAAAACACAACGCGGGCCGAAGCTCGCGTTTTTTATGACATCTTTCTTTACTCTACATCTACCGTGCCCGCAACCGGCTCGGGGAGCGTTGGCGCGAAGCCTCTGAGTCCTACAACGTGTACGTGTTCGTGGTTCTGAACCACTTTACGAACCAGCTTATAGGTGGTGCCTTTTTCTGGGCTGATGTTCTCTGGTGCAGCAATGATCAATTGCATTTCAAGGCGTTCGCACAGCTCAAAGAGTGTGGCAATCGACTTGGCATCCAGTCGCGCGGCTTCGTCAAGGAACAGCAAACGGCAAGGCGAAATGTCTTTCCCGCGCAGACGGCGTGACTCCTCTTCCCAGCTTTGCACAACCATGACCAGAATCGACATCCCGGTACCGATAGCCTCACCGGTGGACAACGCACCACTTTCCGCACGCAGCCAGCCGTCTGAACCACGGTTAACTTCAACTTCCATTTCCAGGTAGTTACGGTAATCCAGCAGCTCTTCACCAATGGTTTGCGGTGTACGCTGCCCCATATCGATTTGTGGATTCAGGCGTTGATACAGCTTCGCCAGTGCTTCTGAGAAGCTCAGGCGGTTGCTGTTAAACAGATCCTGATGCTGCTCGTGCTGTTCGGAAAGCACATCCAGCAGCATGGCGTGAGTTTCACGCACGTTCACGTTTAAGCGGACGCTATTCACCTGGCCGAAGGAGACGCTTTGCAAGCCCTGGTTGAGCATACGGATACGGTTCTGCTCGCGCTGGATCGTCTTGCGAATAATATTCGCCACGCTACGCGAGCTGATCGCCAGTTTTTGCTCACGCGAAGTCAGCTCTTCCGTCAGACGGCTCAGTTCGATTTCCATCTGTTCGATGGCTTCTACCGGGTCGTCGGTGCGGATAATATCCTGGCGGATACGTTCGCGAAGGTGCTGGTAAACCGCAACGAAGAACTGGATTTTACGTTCAGGGCGTTTTGGATCTTCTGACATGCGCAGCACGTCGCGCAGGTGTTCGTTATCCGCAACCGCCAGACGCAATGCCCCCAACGCCTTATCCGAGATAGAACGCAGCTCATCGCCGGTGACATACGCCAGTTCGCGACGATGGAGACGGCGCTCAACACCATTGTCTTTCACCATACGCATCACGGCGCACCAGCCTGCTTTCGCCGTCACAACGTGCTCGCGCATTTCGAAATAGCTGCGCTCTAGCTGTTTCAGTTTACGGGTCAGGTTGCTCATTTCCGCTTCACAGTAAGTCAGCGCTTTTTCGAGCTGGTTACGACGTGAACGGTTGTTGCTCAAGGCGGTATGAAGTTCGTCACGGCGCGCACGGGCACGCTCTTCAGCCCCGAGATCGGCACGTACGCCAATATCTTGCAGCTCTTTGTGCAGGTCGTTTAACAGCTCTTTTTTGGTATCAAAAGAGCTTTTCAGCGAGGCCATTAGCTGGCTGAACTGGCTGAGCTGCTGCGCGTGCTGGCGTAATGCTTCGCGAGAACGTGTGCGCTCCGCTTCGGCATGTTCCAGACGGTTGCGCAATTTCTCATTTAAATCGCTGTTGCCGTCGAGCATTGCAGCGGAGTCGGAGTAGCTAAAATGCGCCCGACGCTGCACGACTTCGGTCAAGGCAAATGCCTGCTGACGCGCATCGCGCTGCACTTGCTGTGCGTATTGGTAATCTTCTTTTAACTGCTCAAATTGCTCAGGATCGCTTTGCAGCACCGACGCCACGGCTTCGAGTTTCGCAAGTGGATTGCCAAACTGCTGCAGGAAACGAGCAGCTTCTTGCGCTTCATCGAGGCGTTCACGGATTTCATCGCAGCGATCGGCCAGCGTTTCATCGTTAAGCAAGTTGATGCGCGGCAACAGGCGGTTCAGTTGATCGACACCTTCTTTCGCCTGGTCATACTGCTGACGTTGCTGCTGGTTGTCGTTTTCATGGCTATTAATCGCGCGTTCAACTTCGCCACGGCGGGTGTTGAGCTGGCGAATTTCCGCTTCCGGATCGTCATCAAAGGCCACGCCCAGATGCTGGCCGATGAAACGGCTAAATGCCTGATGTAAACGCTGCGATTTCTGAACATCAAATGAGAGCGTCGCAAAACGTTCAGCCAGGGTTTCACGTTCGGCATGCAGGTTTTCAAGGCGGTTTTCACGCGCGGCGCGGCCAAAGATTGGCAACGTCGGCAAGCGCGAATAACGCCACTGGCGTTCGGCGGTTTTCACCAGAACTGCGGCATTTAGCTCTTCAACGTTAAACACGCTGTCATCGAAGGAAGAGGGGTCCCCTTCAATCAGATACAGGTCTTCCGGGCAATCCTCGAGGTTGTCTAACTGTTCGCGAACCAGCGATAAATCTGGCACCACAATGGCGTGACGTGATGGTCCATACAACGCCGAGAAGTACGGGGCATCATCAAGGCTAATATCGTCATAAATTTCTGACAACAGCACGCCGCCAAAGCGTTCAGCCAGCGCATTTAAACGTGGATCTTCCGCACCGCCAGGTTGGCTCAGACGTTCGATTTCTTCGTCAATAGCTCGTTTACGCGCCCCGACTTCATCGCGTTCCACCGTAACTTCACGCTCACGCTCGAGCAGTTGCTGCATGTATTCGGTAACATGCTGGCTGCTTTCAAACTGCTCGTGGCTCTGCTCGCACAGTTGCGTAAGGCTCGTTTGTGCGGCTAACCAGACAGGCGCGCGCTGCTGGAGGCGTTTAATACGCGCCTGGATCTGCTCTTGCTCCTGACGCAGGTTTGCACGCTGGTCGCTGGCATCAGAAACGCGCTGCTGTAAGGTTTCGATGCGTTCAGACAGTTCGTCATGCAGCACTTCAAGATCTTCAGGATCAAAGTGTTTGCCCTGGCGTTTGCAGAACTCAGCGAGCATTCGCTCCGCTTCTTGCTGCTCGCGTAGACGTTGCTCAAGTTCGTTAAGACGCGATCGGAGGGGCTGAACTTGCTCCATCAGGTGGCGCTGGTTGTTGCTGTCGCGCAATAATTCGCGTGCAACCTCCCACGCCTCACTGCGGCTAACCGGCCCGCTGATGGCGGTAACTAGCTGATAAGCATGCTCAAACTGGCTGTGCGCCGTTTGCGCTACGCTCATTTTCTGTTCGAGCGTCAGCAGTTTTTCAGTGGTTTCCTGCTCTTTAGCCTGGAAGGTTTCCAGCCACTCTTCCGCACTTTGCGCGGTTAAATCCGGGATATGGCAAAGCGTGCGCGCGCGTTCAAGCGCCTGCAACGCCTGCTGATACTGAATCGCACGGGTTTGCTGAACGTCCAGCGCTTGCTGGTAGTCGGCAAGCTGGCTCTTGAGTTCGTCCACTTCCAGTTCAGCAGCTTCGGCGCGAGCTTCGTTCTCTTCCTGCTGTTCAGCGGCTTCGGCAACAATTTCATTCTGTTCTTCGAGGCGCATTTGCAGTTCGTCGAGGTCGGCTTCATAGCGCTCGATTTTTTCCTGCTGGCGAATCGCGGTTTGCACCAGGTTCAGGTGATCGCTGGCCGCCTGGTAATCCGTTTCCAGATCCCCTTCTGCTCCGCTATGTTCCGCAAGCTCACGCGCCATTTCGACATGTTTATATTGCTCCGCAGCCAGTTGCTTACGGCTGGTCAATAATTCACGGCGGAATTCGAGCGCTTTATCCAGATGGATACGACGTTCGTTGGCGTGACGCATGTAATCCGCAGCCACATAGTTGGTCGCTTCAGAAATCAAATGCTTAAACAGGTCACGATCGGACTGAGTGACGCGAATCGCTTCTAGCGTCATACGGTTTTCGCGCAATGCGGCTTCCATATCCTGGAAGGCTTTACGCACGCCGCCGTTTTCTGGCAACAGGTAGTCGCGCAGTGAGCGGGTGATGGCGCTGGAAATCCCGCCGTACAGCGAGGCTTCGATAAGACGATAGTACTTGCTACGATCTGACGCACTGCGCAGACGGCGCGCCACGATGCCCAAATCGAACATCAGCGAGTGGTAATCGGTAATTGAGTTGAACTGTTTAAACTGAACGCCTTCGATGGCTTCCACTTTGTCTTTCAGTTCTTGCAGCGTCAGCACACGCGCCTGGCGCTCGTTTAACGTTTCCGTCAGCAACTGAGTAGGCTGAATGGAAGACGGTAAACCTTGAATCGCAAACGGTTTGATGTCGACTTTACGGTCACGGCCCGCGATCTGTTGCAGACGCACACCCACAACAACGCGCTGGTTACGTGAATTGACCACATCCAGTAATGAGTAACAGACGCCCGCTTTTAACTTACCGTGCAGACCTTTGTCACGTGAACCCGATGTGGCCCCCGCTTCGGTGGTGTTACGGAAGTGCAGCAGCGTTAAATCAGGGATCAGCGCCGTAACGAACGCCGCCATGGTGGTGGATTTACCTGCACCGTTACCGCCTGAAAGCGTGGTAACCAGTTCATCTAAATCAAAAGTACGCGCGAAGAAACCATTCCAGTTAATCAGCGTTAGTGAGCGAAACTTTCCGCGTTCAATCATTCCTGTTCATCCTCCGCGTTATCCTGAGCAGTTTGCGACTCTTCTTCCGTTTCATCATTGAGTTGCAAACGAGTTTCTATCGGCATGGCTTCACCATCGCGGATCATGCGTAATTGCGCTTCACGCGCATCGTCACCGGCGCGCACATCGGCACCAAAGCGGAATACGGATTCGGTAATGCGGAATTTGCTGCTGTCGTGGCCCATAAACCAGATCATGCCAAGGCGGCGCAAACGCGTTAACGAGGCGCGGACTTTTTCTTGCAACTTCTGGCGGTCAAGGTCAGACCCCGTGGAGCGGTTATTAACCAGTTTTAGCAGTTTGTTTTCATCAGCCAGCGTCAGGAGTTCGTCGTACAGCTCTGCCTGGGTGAAGATACCTTCGTTGGCGAGGCGCTCCGGGCTGAGGTAGAGATAACAGAGAATTTTACCGACCATCATGTCCAGCTCAGACAAGACCGAACGTGGAATGAGTGTGGTGGAGCGCGGGCGCAAATAGAAGAACCCTTCCGGCGCGCGAATTAGCTCCACGTTATAACGGGTGTAAAACTCTTCCAGCTCATCCTGGAAGTCCATCAAGTAAGCATGATTATCCAGCTCATCGAGCCCCACATGCCGACCGGCACGTAACTGACTATCGAGCGCTGGAAATAACGGATTGGCCAACGCCTGTGCCAGTTTAACTGGCATCACTTTTTCAATATTTGTTGATGACATGCGCCTGTACCTTGGCTCCGTAATCGTTAATTGCCTGCCACTGCGGCGGCAAGCCAGTAAAGTCTGCTTCAGCCACACCCAGGCGCACGGCCTGGTCGACTACGATTCTCGCCACATCAAAATGGCGCGCGCGCGGGTATTGCGCGAGATAGTCCCGCATTACTACACCTAAATCTAGCGGCACTTGTCTGGTTTTATAGACCTGAAGCGCCGCTTCAATCATGGCGGCGAGCTGTTCGCGGATTTCATTAAACTCTTCGAATTCCAGGTCCGTTGGCAGTTCGCCCGTCACTTCCTCGTCGCGGAGCGTCATTTCTTCATCACGCATATCCAGCAGACGATCGGCGTTGGCGTAAGTCAAAGCCCATGGCGCATCGAAATAGTTCTGTACTGAGACACGCAAACGTTGTGCAAAGACGCGGTTTTTATCCATGTCGATAGCGGTACGAATGAATTTATGCACGTGGCGGTCATAACCGATCCATAAGTCGATGGCTTGCTGGCCCCAACTAACGATGCGGTCGAGTTTGCTTTGCAGATCAAATACTAAACGATCGACAAAGTGCAGATCGTCACGCCCGATGATCGCATCCTGAATACGCAGCAGATTCGCCTGGAGTTTGTCACCCGCGGCTTCCAGGGTGTCCTGTAACTCACGTAATGTGCCGGAGGTTTCAGATAGCAACATTTCGCAACTGGAAATGGCCGCACGCCAGTCTTTGTTCAGCAGTTGCGCAATATCGTCTTTAACCTGTTGCTGGTGTTCATCCATAATGCGCTGGGTGAGATCGATACTGTCAAAAATCTCGGCCACGGAGTATTTCAGCGGGGCGAAGACGTTACGGTGCCAGTGGAACTCATCGCCGCCTTCGTCTGCTGAGTCAGCGGCGCGTTTCAGTTCACCGGCCACAATCGACAACTGCATAGATAGACGCAGCGTAGAAAATTCGCGCTGGCGAATGTAGTAGTCAGTAATGCCAATGCCGAGCGGTGTCAGGCGATAGATAGCATTACCTTCGTTGATTTCACTGACAAAACGGTTGATCAAACGCTGGCGCACCATGTCATTTATGGCGTTATTGGCGCGAACGTTAATGGTTTCACTGGTCTGCTCAAAGCCATCACTCACGTGACGGAATGCATCGATCAGTTCACCCTCGCTCATTTCGCCGTCCAGGCGCTCACCATTTAAGGTGGCGATCGCCAGCAGGAACGTCAGGCGTTCCGTCGGGAGCGAAATCGAATAGTCATTTTTTCTGGCCCAGGCAACCAGTTCCGGCACTGTCTGGGAAACGTCACTCATAATTTTTCCTTGGCTCAAGCGGCTTGATAGCTGTCACGTGGATATAGCGGCCTAAGCTCACAAAAGGCTCCTGCCGACAATAACGCGTTTCAAGTTCAAGCAAATCGTCAAAACCATCGCGTTGTTTGTGCTTATCACGCAAGTAATCGTGGAACACTCGTACCCCGGTTTTTCCGGTAATCTGCCAGCCAATTTGCTCCAGCCAGTGATAAACCTGTTCTGGCTGTAGCGGATTGTCAGGCGAAAGTGTTTTTCTTTTATTCTTTTTCATACCCTGAAGAACATATTCGAAGTTGCCGACAAACATGTTGCGCATCAGCAAGCCGTTAGCATTGTAGAACATCAGGGATAAAGCACCGCCGGGTGCCAGGCAATCCCACAGCGTTTTGAGCACGGCCTGCGGGTCGACAACCCATTCCAGCACAGCGTGGAACAATATCAGATCAACCGGTTTTTCCAAATGTTGACCAATATCCTGGGCCGAAGAATGTATGAAATGCATGTTGCTGCTCACACCTTTTTCGCAGGCTTGAGCCTGGGCGCGAGAGATCATTTCGGCGGAGACATCACAAAGCAGGACATCATGACCACGTTCGGCAAGCCCGCATGCCGTTTGCCCTTCTCCGCCACCCGCATCCAGAACGCGGAGTTTTTCAGGTAAAGTCGTAAGCAAAGCATCAAGATCTTGCCATAAGATGGCCTGGCGGAGCTGCCCTTTGGTTGTACCGTAGATGTTGCGTGAGAACTTCTCAGCAATGTCGTCAAAATTGCGGTCACGCACGGGTACGGCTCCAGGGGAAAGGATCATTTCAGAAAGGCGCTATTTTGGCACAGCCGAGCCAAGAATGAACCCGTCTGGTGTAATATCACCGGCGTTTACCTGCTGTATGGCTAAAAAAGGACCCAATATTCATGCTTTTCATCCTTAAAAAATTTATCGGCGGATTACTGCTGCCTTTACCCTTTTTGTTATTGGTGATGGGTGCAGCGCTTGGCTTACTGTGGTTCACCCGCTGGCAAAAAAGCGCCAAAGCGCTGTTAAGCGTGAGTTGGTTAGTTTTGCTGCTGATTAGCCTTCAGCCGGTGGCTGATAAAATGCTCAAACCTATCGAGAATACTTACCCGACGTGGCGCGGTGGTGAGCGGGTCAGTTACGTCGTGGTGCTCGGCGGCGGCTATACCTGGAACCCAGAATGGGCGCCAAGCTCCAATCTCATTAACAATAGTTTGCCTCGCCTCGCCGAAGGTGTGCGTTTATGGCAGGCAAATCCTGGCGCTAAAATGATCTTTACCGGTGCTCGGGCGATGACGAATTCAGTCAGCACCGCAGAAGCGGGTGCGCGGGTTGCAGAAAGTTTAGGGGTGCCGCGTTCGCAAATCATCACTCTGGATGATCCGAAAGATACCGAAGAAGAGGCGCAGGCCGTTGCAAAAGCGATTGGGCAACAACCGTTCTTACTGGTGACATCTGCATCTCATTTGCCACGGGCGATGATCTTCTTCCGCAATGCTGGCCTGCACCCTATTCCGGCCCCCGCTAATCAGTTGGCGATCGACTCGCCTCTCAATCCCTGGGAGCGCATCATTCCGTCGCCAATTTGGTTAATGCACAGCGACCGCGTCGGGTATGAAACCCTGGGTCGCATCTGGCAATGGCTGAAAGGACCATCAGGCGATCCAGGGCAGTAAGTTTTTCGCCGCAATATCGAAGGCGGGTCGATTGAGTCGGCCCGTCTGTAGCAGTTGCGCAACACCATCCCAGAGAACATACAGCCAGCGCCGCCACAGGAATGATTCCGCTACGGGTGCGCGTTGCAAGTAGTGCCACATCAGACTTTCCGACTGCCCCTGCTCGTACAGGCGGAAAATTTCATATTCTCGCGGTGCCCATAGCGTCATGCCTGGATTAAGCATTGCCAGTAGCTGGTCGCTGCGTCCATCTTTTAGCATACTGCTAAGCGTAAAGTTGCCATGCACCAGCACGCAATTATCGTTGAAACCCTCGAACAGACGCGGTAAGCATTCGCGGGTGCGGAACAGAATGCGCCTGTCCTGCATGGTGAGGCCATTATTCGGATATTGATTGATGGTGGCCCAGAGTGTTTCGACGCGCTGCCGATACCAGGATGGCCAGATATTTTCCTGGGTGCTATCGACATTGCCAACGCAGCCGCGACTGTCAACGCGATGCCAGGCCAGAAGCCCTTCAACAATTTGATCTTTGAGATGCTCCCAGCGGTCAGGCGTGCGGGTTGGCGCTTCCACCGGAACACCGCGCAAGCGCTCCATCAATAATACGTCCGGCCCCGGCGTATCTTCATGTGTTACTACACCGTAAACCACTGGCATACGCACCGTGCCGGAACGCGCCAGCATGGACATTTTCCAGGCTAACTGGGCGGCGATGCCTGGGGTACTAAAACTTTTTGCCAGCAACGACATCGCATTCCCGTCGCTGTCATACAGCGACCACAGCGAGGTGTTTGGCTGTTCATTGATACATTCAATCCGGCTTAGTTTTTCACCCAGCAGATGACTCAATTCCTTGCGTAGCAACTCCATGACTCATTACCCCTTACAACACTGGTGGTTTTATAATGAGCTTGCTTGCTAGAGATGTCATCACCTCAGATCAATATGGCTTCAGATAATAAAAAAACCGGCGCTGGGCACCGGTTTTTAACGTGTGAGCCTTAAAAGACGGCTATTAAGACATTGCCTGACGCACACGCTCCAGATCTTCTGGCGTATCAACACCGATACTTGGGATCTCTTTCGCTACGGCGACGTGGATTTTTTCACCATTCCACAGAACACGCAGTTGTTCGAGCATTTCGATTTGCTCAAGTTGGCTTGGTGCCCAGGTCACATAGCGGCGGATGAAACCAGCGCGGTAACCGTAGATACCAATGTGACGCAGTAGAGAATCACCAATCGCTTCACGCGACTGAGCAAAACGGTCTCTGTCCCATGGAATGGTCGCACGGGAGAAATAGAGCGCGTAGCCTTGCGCATCCATCACCACTTTTACTGCATTCGGGTTAAACGCTTCTTCCGCAGAGTCAATTGGCACGGCAAGTGTTGCCATGCCCGCCTGGCTATTCGCCAGATTGCTGGCAACCTGGCTGATGATTGCAGGAGGGATCATCGGCTCATCACCTTGCACATTCACAATCACGGTATCGTCGCTAAATCCGCATTTTTCAATGACTTCAGCAAGACGTTCTGTACCAGACTGGTGGTCGGCTCGGGTCATACAAACTTCACCGCCTGCGGCTTCAACCGCGCGAGCCACTTCTTCGTGATCGGTTGCTACGATGATACGTTCGGCGCCCGATTCACGAGCACGTTCCATAACGTGAACGACCATCGGTTTACCGTTAATATCTTTAAGCGGTTTGCCCGGCAAGCGCGTAGAGGCATAGCGAGCTGGAATTATTGCCACAAAACTCATGGATTCGTCTCGTCAGAAGTCAGAACGCGAGCTTCGGTCTCCAGCAGCACGGGAATACCATCGCGCAGAGGGAAGGCCAGGCGATCAGGTTTGCAGATAAGCTCCTGCTTTTCCTGATTAAAGTAGAGCTTGCCGTTACAAACAGGGCAAGCAATGATTTCAAGTAATCGATGATCCATGGTTACTCCAGAATGGCTGCCATCAAAGGCAACAGAATATCATAACTCATTCGTTCACCGGGCTAATTTCCCAACCTTTACCCCATGATGACGCTAACATTGCGGGAATATTTCCAAGGCGAATCAGCGTTGCCCCCTGCCAGCGAGCGAAATCCGTGAGCGCTGTGTGCAAGCCGTTATTCAATGATTGAGTGGGCTTAATGCCCTCTTCAAGATAAAGGCTGATCACTTCCAGCTCCTGAGTTTTACGGTGCATTTTTGCATCCATTCGCCCGACTAACACACCCTGATGTAGCAGCGGCAAAACAAAATAGCCGTATTTACGTTTTTCAGCAGGGGTATAACATTCAAGGCGATAAGAAAAGTTAAATAGTGCCTCAGCACGCTTGCGATCCCAGACGACGGGATCAAAAGGCGATAACACTGCGCTATGGGTAGCACGGAGCACATTTTGTTCAGCTTTCTCCAGCAGTGGTAGTTGGTCGCGATGAAGCCACATCTCACCCATATCATCGACATTCACCGGCATCACAATGCCCTTCTCCTGCCACTGGGCTAACAGCGGTTTAAGCGGGATATTTCGCAGCCGGTAGTAATCTGCCAGCCACTCAGGGCGGAAAATGCCGAGGCTACGCGCACTGTTTTCCAGCATTTGTTGCTCAGCATCGAGTTTGTGAATCAGATGCAGGTCGTCATTCCAGTGCGGCATCACGCGAGAAGTCAGATCGTAGACGCGCTGGAAGTTACGCCGCTCAATCACCATCACTTTGCCAGCGGTGAACAGACCTTCAAGGTGCTTTTTATGAGGCTTCCATTCCCACCAGCCGCTCGCACCTTTGCGGGGATGTTCAAAATCGACTGAACGCACCGGGCCATTGCTCTCAATGTACGCTAGTAACTTTTCAATCTCTTCAGCATGCTCAACCATCCATTCAGAGCGGTATTTCCAGCCCATTTTCTCTGGGTTCAACATTCGATGGCGTATTAGCGAAAAATCTTCTCGGGGTAAAAAACAGGCTTCGTGCGCCCAATACTCCATGAGTTCGCCACGAAGCAGCGCATCATCAAGCCAGTGTTGCGGGAAATTACCTAAGCGGCTGAATAGCACCAGGTAGGGGCTGCGGGCAACGATATTGATGGTATCAATCTGAAGCAGTGACATGCGGGAAATCGTGGCGGTAACATCGGCAGGCTTAGGGCGACGGCGAGGTTTTAGCAATAAGCCTTGGGCGGAAAGATGAAGGTTGCGCGCTGCACGTAAAGTCAGTTGCGGTACAGACATGAAGGGATCCTGTCGTCAGCAAACTCAGATTTTGCCTGGCGCACTCACTTACGCATCGCGCACCAGCGCCACAAGGGACTGCAATAATGCATCAGCCTGGGGCTGTGCCAGATGCGCATCAACCGGTAAATACCACCAGTTATCGTGGCCGTTCACAAATGCCCGGCACTTCACCGCATCTTTCTCAGTCATAAGCAGGGTTTGCCCCGCCTGGACTAATTTTACAACATCGCTTTCGCTCAGAGCCTGATGATCGGCAAGGCTAACAGTCTGAACAGGGGTAACGCCGCATTGTTGTAATGTAGCGAAAAAGCGTGGTGGATGGCCAATACCCGCCATGGCGACTACGTTTTCCAATTGATTTACCGGGCGACGATCACCCGTCAGCAGATTCACCGCCTCGCCGGGCTGCAACGTCATGGCAATTTCACCCGCTTTTGCATCACCACCGTTGGCGATAACTGCATCAACGGAAGCAAGGCGACCAGTACGTTCTCGCATTGGCCCGGCAGGAAGCCACCAGCCGTTGCCAAACCGCCTGACCCCATCGACAACTACAATCTCTTTATCACGCGCCAGCGCGTAATGCTGCAAACCGTCATCGGTGATGATTAACTGCGGCTGTACTTTTTCCACCAGCATTTGCACCGCGTCACTTCGCCGCGGAGCAACCGCAACTGCCGCACCGGTACGCTGGTAGATAAGAACCGGTTCATCACCCGCCTGGGCGGTAGTGGTTTTTTGGTCAAGTAATAACGGATAGTGCTCTGCTTTACCGCCGTAGCCGCGAGAAACCACACCCACGCGAATCCCTCGCTGCTGCAACTGTTCTACCAACCAGATCACAACCGGCGTTTTGCCATTACCACCCGCTGTCAGATTTCCAACAACGACCACGGGTACGGGCGCATGCCAGCTCTTTTTAAGCCCTAAGCGGTAGCTCAGACGAATAGCACCGCTCACCAGGCCATAAAGCCAGGAGAGCGGTAACAGCAAAAGGTAGAGAGGAGATTTCCCCGACCAAATGCGTTCTATCATGAACCGAATTGCATCCGATGCAGTTGGGCGTAAACCCCGCGATGTTCAAGCAATTCTGCGTGTGAACCGCGTTCTACGATGCGCCCGTCTTCCACCACCACGATTTCATCCGCCTGTTCAATGGTTGATAAACGGTGAGCAATCACCAGTGAAGTACGGTTTTTCTGCAACTCATCTAACGCCGCCTGAATAGCACGTTCTGATTCTGTATCCAGAGCAGATGTCGCTTCATCAAGAATCAGGATTGGGCTGTCGCGCAACAAAGCACGAGCGATGGCGATACGCTGGCGTTGACCACCAGACAGCAACACACCGTTTTCGCCAATGATGGTATCCAGACCATTATCCATTTTGCCGATGAAGTCCATAGCGTAAGCCATGCGTGCCGCTTTTTCGATATCTTCCCGGCCGTACTGCTCAGTACGTGCGTAAGCGATATTGTTCGCTACCGTATCGTTGAACAAGTGGACATTCTGAGAAACAAGTGCGACCTGGTTACGCAGAGAAGATAAGGTGTACTCACGAATATCCACGCCATCAATCAGAATATTACCTTCCTGAATATCGTAAAAACGCGTCATCAGGCTGGCGATGGTAGATTTACCAGAACCAGAACGGCCAACCAGTGCCACGGTTTTCCCGGCAGGGATAGTCAGATTGATATTGCGAAGCGCAGGCACTTCACGACCAGGATAGGTGAAGGTTACGTCACGGAATTCAACGTCGCCTTTAGCACGCTCAATTACGCGAGTCCCTTCGTCTTTTTCCTGTTCAGAATCGAGGATAGAGAATAACGTCTGGCAAGCAGCCATACCGCGCTGGAACTGAGCATTCACGTTAGTCAGTGATTTCAGTGGGCGCATCAGTGCAATCATGGAAGAGAACACAACGGTAATGGTACCGGCGGTCAGCGTTTCCATCACACTTGGGAAGCTTGCGGCATAAATAACGAAAGCCAGTGCCAGAGAAGCAATCAGCTGAATAATTGGGTCAGAAATAGACGATGCCGACACCAGTTTCATCCCCTGGCGACGCATACGGTTGCTGACTTTGTTGAAGCGTTCGGTTTCAACTTCCTGGCCGCCGAAGATCAGAACTTCTTTATGGCCTTTCAGCATCTGCTCAGCACTGGTAGTCACCTGCCCCATCGTGTTTTGCATATTTTTGCTGATATTACGGAAACGCTTAGAAACCATGCGAATCGCAAAAGAGACAATTGGTGCGAGGACAATCAGAATCAACGAAAGCTGCCAGCTGTACCAGAACATCAACACGAACAAGCCGATAATGGACGCACCTTCGCGCACAACCGTTATCAGTGCACTTGAGGATGAAGAGGCAACCTGCTCCGAATCATAAGTAATACGAGAAAGCAGCGTACCGGTAGATTGTTGGTCGAAGAACGCAACCGGCATCCCCATCATATGGCTGAACAGGCGGCGACGCATGTTCATGACGACCTGACCGGAAACCCAGGATATGCAGTAGCTTGAGACGTAGCTCGTAACGCCACGCAACACCATCAGTGCGATAACAACTAACGGCATCCATAGCAGAACCGATTTATCGGTTTTTCCAAAACCATCATCCAGTAACGGTTTAAGCAAAGACAGCATATAGGTATCACTGGCAGCGTTAAGGATTAACGCAATCCCTGCCACAATCAGACCGGGTTTAAAAGGTGCGATTATCGGCCAAAGACGGCGGAAGGTCTGCCACGTGGATAGATCTTTATCGTTATGCATTAAGTCAAACCAGCATTAGATGAAATAGCCGCATATTCTACCCATTATCCCTCGATACACCAAACCACTGATGATACCAACGGGGTAAAATTTGCGCTCTGAAGCCATTGATTTGCCATTTATCACTATTTATATCGATAGTGAGTTGGCCTGATTGTGCTGTGTCGTACCAAACGTAACCCTGAGATTGGTAGTGTTTGATTACTTTACTGGACGGTAAATGCCAGGCGTTGTAGCGCGATGTGGACGCTAAGGCAGCACTTCCCTTTACCGCACGTAACAACGGTGCGCCCGAAGAAGTACGGCTACCGTGATGAGGCACCTGAACAATATCAGCATGTAACAGCCCCCATCGCCTCTTCAGCATAGCTAATTCCGCTTCGACTTCCACATCACCGGTAAGCAAAATGCGAAAGTGCCCGTCACTGACCATCACCACGCATGAGCCATTATTACCCGTCATTACGGGCTGAGGCGGTGGCCACTGCACGGTAAACTGTAAACCTTGCCATTCCCACCGCTCCCCCTGAAAACAGGGATGATGCCCTGCCCATCGCAAAGGGCTTCGAATTTTCAGCGCAGGCCATTCATAGAGCAAACTATTCAATCCACCCCGATGATCGAGGTGCTCATGACTGATGACCACCTGCTCAAGAGATAAATTGTGCCAACGTAGCCAGGGAATAATCACTTGCCGGGCCGCGTCTCCTCCAGGCCAGGCATTCCCTGTATCGTATAAAAAGACTTTACCCTGCCGGACAATGGCAATCGCCAGGCCGTGTCCCACATCGAGCATATTAACTTGCCACGCATCGTCTTTTTCCTCTTCCCGAGAGGTGGAGACAGCCAGCGTCAGCATCAGCGCAATCATAGAGAAAGGCGCACTGCGCCATAGCGATAAACGGTAGATAAACACGGCAATCCAACCACTGAGGCTGAGAATCTGAAAGCGTTTAGCCACTTCAAACCAACCATCTGGCAACCATGCCAACGTAGTAAAAAGCAGGGCTAAGAGTCGATCCACTCCCCACCATAAATACTCCCCTATCCACGGAATATTAGTGAGTACTAAGCCCGCCAATAGCAGCGGCACAACGGCAAAAGAAATCAACGGCACCGCCACTAAATTTGCTAGCAGTGCACTGAGGCTGAGCCCGTGGAAAATGAAAATTTGTAGCGGCAACAGCAAAACCATAATGCCAATTTGTAAGTGCAATAACGCCAATGGATAACGAAAAATCCCTTTCGCCGTAGCAATGAATCGAGGAAGCGGCATCCACTGGTACCAGAAGATAAGAGACGCCACGGCCAATACTGATAACAAAAAGCTATCTGACAATACCGTTAGGGGATCATAAATCAATATTCCTGCGATACAACAAAGCCATACCTCCCAGCTCGACCAATAACGCCCCTGCAACCGAAGAAATAACCAGATCGTTACGCCAATTAGCGCTCTTGCAGCAGGTGGGTTTCCTCCTGCAAGCCAGGTATAAATAGCCGCAGCAAAGACGCTGGCGAGAAGAGGCATTCTGAAATGGATTCGATGAGCGGGAAAAGCGAATTGCACTAAACGAGCGATGAGCCAGCCGACCATCGCAGCCAGTGAAATATGCATCCCTGAGATAGCCATAAGATGAGCGGTTCCACTCTGGCGCAGTAAGTTTTTCTGCTCGTCACTCACTCCAGCACGTTCACCAAAAGCGAGGGCCAGAATGACCCCTTGATAAGGTAACTGTTGTGTCGTCTTTTCTACCGCAGTAAGCCAGTAGGAACGCAAGCTGCATACCGAAGAGATTCGTTTTGCATCGAGAATACGCGCGCTTAAAAGTTGGTGCTGCGCGAGGGCGTACCGCTGGCTATCGAAGCCCCCCTCGTTAAGCTGCCCATGGACTGGCCGTAGGTGCACCTTCATGCGAAAACGTTGCCCAGCACAAAGATCGTCTGATAAATAGCTGCCCAAGCTTCTGATTCCTACAGGAGGAAAAACTCTTTTACCCTCCAGAGAAACGATTTTTAATTCATGATTCTGTTTGCCATCACTACGTTCAACAACGGCTTCAACAACTACTGCTTTTCTCGTCCATTGCTCAAAGGGCATCAGAGTTTCTCTGGCATTAAATAACGCCCAGCACAAACAGAGCAGGCCAAATGCTGCGTAACGCGCCCATTGATGGCGGATGAGCGCGATACATAATGTAGCAATAAACAGGGCTGCCATAATCGGAAGACGAGGAATCGACGGCAGCCACATTAAAGGGACAATGCCAAACACTGCGCTGAAACATAACCCAATAAGATTTCCCACGACCACCTCCCTGTTACGGGCAGTCTGAGGTATCTCTATGTTTGCGTCAGCGACGCTTTATTAGTATTACGAGGAGGTTTCCAGACATTTTATGAAGAATGAAAATAGAGCTAACGATTTTGCGAACCTGCTCGAAAAGAGAGATTTTGGGCATAAAAAAACGGCACCCGTAGGTACCGTTCTTAGGGATTAAATCCGAAGATTTAATTACCGTAAATGTTGGCGCGGTCACGCAACTCTTTACCTGGTTTAAAGTGCGGAACGTATTTACCTTCCAGATCCACTTTATCGCCAGTTTTTGGGTTACGTCCGGTGCGAGGTGCGCGATAGTGTAAGGAAAAACTGCCGAAACCCCGGATTTCAATACGCTCACCTTGGGCAAGAGTAGAGGCCATATGCTCCAGCATCTCTTTTACTGCATCTTCTACAGCTTTCGCTGGGATGTGAGATTGCTGAGTTGCAAGTCTTTCTATCAATTCTGACTTGGTCATGATTCCTCCGGTTTCCTTTCAGGAAAATTAGCTTACACCAATCAATCGAACAAGGGCGGCCGTAGCCGCCCTGATTTAGTGCTCAGACGATTACTCGCCTTTAGCTGCTTTGAATGCTTCAGCCATAGCGTTAGAGAAGTTCGGTGCATCTTCCTGTTTGTTGTTAACAGAAGCGATTGCATCTTTCTCGTCAGCTTCGTCTTTAGCACGAACAGACAGGCTTACAACACGGTTTTTACGGTCAACGCCAGTGAATTTAGCTTCAACGTCGTCGCCTACGCTCAGAACCAGAGTTGCATCTTCAACGCGGTCACGGGAAGCTTCAGAAGCACGCAGGTAGCCTTCTACGCCATCTGCTAATTCAACTGTAGCACCTTTCGCGTCAACTGCTGTTACTTTACCAGTAACGATAGTACCTTTCTTGTTCAGCGCAACGTAGTTGTTGAACGGATCTTCTGCGAGTTGTTTAACACCCAGGGAGATACGCTCACGTTCTGCGTCAACTTGCAGAACCACAGCCGCGATTTCGTCGCCTTTTTTGTATTCACGAACTGCTTCTTCGCCTGCAACGTTCCAGGAGATATCAGACAGGTGAACCAGGCCGTCGATGCCACCGTCCAGGCCGATGAAGATACCGAAGTCAGTGATAGACTTGATTTTACCTTCAACGCGGTCGCCCTTGTTGTGGGTTTCAGCGAACAGCTGCCATGGGTTAGATTTGCACTGCTTCAGACCCAGGGAGATACGACGACGTTCTTCGTCGATATCCAGAACCATAACTTCCACTACATCACCAACGTTAACAACTTTGGATGGGTGGATGTTTTTGTTGGTCCAATCCATTTCGGAAACGTGAACCAGACCTTCAACGCCTTCTTCGATTTCTACGAAGCAGCCGTAATCAGTCAGGTTAGTCACGCGACCAGTCAGTTTGGTACCTTCTGGATAACGCTTAGCGATTGCGACCCATGGATCTTCGCCCAGTTGTTTCAGACCCAGAGACACACGAGTACGCTCACGGTCGAACTTCAGTACTTTAACGGTAATTTCATCGCCAACATTCACGATTTCGCTTGGATGCTTAACGCGTTTCCATGCCATATCAGTGATGTGCAGCAGGCCGTCAACGCCGCCCAGATCAACGAATGCACCGTAGTCAGTGAGGTTCTTAACGATACCTTTAACTTCCATGCCTTCTTGCAGGTTTTCCAGCAGTTGATCACGTTCTGCGCTGTTTTCGGATTCGATAACTGCACGACGAGAAACAACAACGTTGTTACGCTTCTGGTCCAGCTTGATGACTTTGAACTCAAGCTCTTTGCCTTCCAGGTGCAGAGTGTCACGTACCGGACGAACGTCAACCAGGGAACCTGGCAGGAACGCACGAATACCGTTCAGCTCTACAGTGAAGCCACCCTTAACTTTGCCGTTGATGATACCGACCACAGTTTCAGCTTCTTCGTAAGCTTTTTCCAGCGTGATCCAAGCTTCGTGACGCTTAGCTTTTTCACGGGACAGCAGAGTTTCGCCAAAGCCATCTTCAACAGCGTCCAGAGCAACATCAACTTCGTCACCAACCTGGATTTCCAGCTCGCCAGCAGCGTTTTTGAACTGCTCTGCAGGAATTGCAGACTCAGATTTCAGACCGGCGTCAACCAGTACTACGTCTTTGTCGATAGCAACTACTACGCCACGAACGATGGAACCCGGACGGGTTTCGATTGTTTTCAGGGATTCTTCAAAGAGTTGAGCGAAAGATTCAGTCATGTTGTTAATCTTCAAGGTTCTTTAGTTTAACGTCCATTTAGCATCCCGCCGAATGGGGTTGTTTCACATACCCCGCCATTGGCTCCATGCCGACAGGGTTTAGGTTACAGGGGTAAAAAACTACCCGATATGTCAGGATACCATTATGGCAATATCATGACAAATATGACAAAACAGCCACCAGCACACTATTTCTACTGTGCTGGTGTTAAAATTTTCTGCGCGTATGTCAGCGCTTGTTTGATGACATCGTCGATGGACATGCTGGTTGAATCCAGCACCAACGCATCTGCGGCAGGCACTAACGGCGCTACAGCCCGATTGCGATCGCGGTCATCACGTTCTTTAATTTCTGCCAAAAGGCGCTCAAAGTTAACACTAAAGCCCTTCTCCTGCAACTGCAGCATACGCCTGTGCGCACGTTCTTCGGAGGAGGCGTCAAGGAATATTTTTACTGGCGCATCAGGGAAAACCACGGTCCCCATATCACGGCCATCAGCAATCAGGCCTGGTGCCTCTCTGAATGCACGTTGACGACGTAATAATGCTTCGCGAACTCGAGGGAAAGCCGCCACCTGGGAAGCCGCGTTCGCCACTTCTTGAGTACGAATTTCTGCGCTAACGTCTTCGCCTTCGAGGATCACTTCCAGATTGCCATTATTCGCAACAAAACGGACGTCAAGGTGTGCCGCTAGCGGGACCAGCGCATCTTCGGAGGCAACGTCAACCTGATGGTGCAGGGCCGCCAATGCTAGCACTCGATAAATTGCTCCAGAATCAAGCAGATGCCATTGTAACGCTTCCGCCATGGCTTTACACAGCGTGCCTTTACCTGCGCCGCTTGGGCCATCAATCGTTATTACCGGGGCGGGTGCCGTCATCGTACTCTCCTCTCGCTGGAATTGCGGACCTAAAATATCAACGCCGCATATTATACGCCGCCAGAATCCTGACCGTTATCTTTCATGCCAATTATCGTCGTTAATGAAGCTGAGTGTAGAAGAATTGCGCAACTTGAGTACGAACTGGCAGAAGGCCAGTTCGTAGAGTGTGAAATAGAATTATTTTTTGTCAGCTGCGATACGATCGCGAATATGTTGTGCGCGCTCGGCCGATGGAGGGTGTGAGTCAAACATAGATTTAGATGTGCCGCCGTCAAGCGTGGAAAGTTTATCAAAACTGCTCGCCAGCCCCTGGGTGTTAATCTTACGTTTTTTCAGCAGATCGTAAGAGAAGTCATCGGCTTCTGATTCTTCACTGCGGGAAAACGTGGCATTAATGACGCCTTCTGCCAAATCACCGAGCTGAGACTGGGAAAGTTGAGAGGCAACACCGCTGGTAGCAGAAACCGCATCTCGCGCGGCGAGAGTGGCATAAGCAGTTTGTAGTTTCTCGCGAGAATGCCCCAGCGCAACGTGCCCCATTTCATGGCCCAGAACGCCTTCGACTTCATTGTCGTTCATCATATCCATCAAACCGCTATACACACGGACACAGCCATTCGCCATTGCCCAGGCATTAATATCGCTGGTCATATAGACTTTGTAATTTACCGGGGTGCCGTTAATTTGGTTGCCCAGCGCTTTCGCGATTTTGTTCAGGCGTTTTGTGTACTTGCTCGATTTACCGGCGATTTCATTTTGGTTGTCCATCTCTTTGCAAGACTGGTTGGCAACCGCTTTAACATCCGCATCGGTAAGAGTTGCCGCTTTGTAAGCTGACATACCGGACGACGCTATTTTATCGCCATTCATACCCTGACAGCCCGCAAGCGCCCCTGCAATGAATGTCACCAGTGCTACCGTTTTAAAAATCTTCATAATTATCTTCCGTTGATGAATCATAAATTTAATAAATCATTAATTTATCAGCTAAATCGGAAGAGAGATTAACAGCGGCGCAGGCGGGTGCAATAAGGGAAGAGGTACGGAAACGGAGTTGCATCGGTGAAAGGTTTATTGCAGAAAATCGCTCCGGTGCGCAGTGCTACCGGAGCAAGTTTTCACGCATTAAGCGGGGGTGCTAATACGTGCTAATTGTTCGAAATAGTCAGGGAAAGTTTTCGCAGTACATTTCGGGTCAAGGATTGTAACCGGGGTGTCAGACAATGCCACCAGCGAGAAACACATCGCCATACGGTGATCGTTATAAGTCCCAATTTCCGCGATTTGTAGCTGAGCCGGTGGCGTCACGGTAATGTAGTCTTCACCCTCTTCCACAACGGCACCGACTTTACGCAACTCGGTTGCCATCGCGCTCAGGCGGTCAGTTTCTTTGACGCGCCAGTTATAAATATTACGCAGCGTGGTTGTGCCTTTGGCAAATAACGCAGTTGTAGCGATAGTCATTGCCGCATCAGGGATGTGGTTCATGTCCATATCAATAGCGTTTAACTCACCACGTTCGCATGAGATGAAATCCTCACCCCAGGTGATTTTTGCGCCCATTTTTTCCAGAACGTCAGCAAAGCGGATATCGCCCTGCACGCTGTTGCGCCCGATACCGGTCACTTTTACCGTGCCACCTTTGATTGCACCAGCAGCGAGGAAGTAAGACGCTGAAGACGCATCACCTTCCACCAGATAAGCACCCGGTGAAATGTATTGCTGGCCGCCACGAATAACAAAACTGCGGTAATCGCGGTTCTCCACTTCCACACCAAAGGTTTTCATCAGGTGTAATGTGATGTCGATGTAGGGTTTCGATACCAGCTCACCTTTAATGGCGATTTCTGTGTCATTTGCAGCAAGTGGAGCCGTCATTAAGAGAGCGGTCAGGAACTGGCTAGAAACACTACCATCAACAGAAACCTGACCACCGCTAAAGCCACCACGTAAACGCAATGGAGGATAATTTTCCTGCTCCAGATAATCAATCTGCGCGCCGCCCTGCCGTAAAGCATCTACCAGGTGGCCAATCGGGCGTTCTTTCATGCGCGGCTCACCGGTCAACACAATGTTGTTGTTCCCCAGGCATAATGCTGCCGCCAATGGGCGCATTGCTGTACCCGCATTCCCCAAAAACAACTCCAGTTCACCTGCAGCCTGTAATGGCCCCCCCATACCTGTCACTTCACAACGCGTACGGTCGGCAGAAAGCGTGTAGTTTACACCCAATGCTTTCAGCGCGTTAAGCATATGGCGCACATCGTCACTATCCAGCAAATTAGTCAGTTCAGTCGTGCCAGAAGCGAGTGCGGCAAGCAGCAGCGCGCGGTTAGAAACACTTTTTGAACCAGGAAGATTAATCGTGCCGTCGACCAGTGCGATGGGGTGTAACGTCAGGGATTCCAGCATGGGGAAAATACTCTCAACTCAAACAGAATAAAAACCCCGCGAACCATGCCGCGGGGAGAATAACAACGAGCAAAAATTAACCGTGGCGACGTTCGAAGTCGACCATAAAGTCGGTTAATGCTTTTACGCCTTCCAGCGGCATAGCATTGTAGATAGAGGCTCGCATTCCGCCTACTACGCGGTGGCCCTTCAGAGCATGCAGACCAGCAGCAAACGACTCTTCAAGGAAGAGCTTATCCAGCGCACTGTCAGCCAACTGGAATGGCACGTTCATGCGTGAACGGTTAGCAGCGGCGACATCGTTACGGTAGAAATCGCTTTTATCGATAACACCATATAACAGTTCAGCCTTCGCCCTGTTAGTTTTATCCATGGCTTCCACCCCCCCCTGCTCTTTCAGCCATTTAAAGACCAGGCCGGAAAGATACCAGGCAAACGTTGGCGGGGTGTTGAACATGGAGTCGTTGTCGTTAAGTACGGTGTAATCAAGGATTGATGGGCAGGCTTTATGCGCTTTACCGAGCAAATCTTCACGTACTATTACCAACGTCAACCCCGCAGGGCCGATGTTTTTCTGCGCACCAGCGTAGATTACGCCGAAACGGCTAATATCAAGCGGGTGCGACAAAATAGAAGAAGAATAATCAGCCACAACGACTTTATCGCCAAAATCAGGCGTTTCGTGAGTTGCGATACCATCAATCGTTTCATTCGGGCAGTAATGCAGGTAGGCGCTGTCTTCAGAAACCTGCCATTCGCTCATCGGTTTGATGGCGCGTAAGCCGTCGACGGTGACTTTGGCATCTATAACATTAGGGGTGCAGTATTTATGCGCTTCTTTGACTGCGCTGCTCGCCCAGTAGCCGCCATCAACGTAGTCAGCCGTGGTTTTGTCGCCCAGCAGGTTTAATGGAACACCTGCGAATTGACCGCGACCGCCGCCATGACAGAACAAAACTTTGTAGTTCGAGGGGATTTGCAGCAGATCGCGAAAATCTTTTTCTGCTTCTTCAGCAACCTGAATAAACTCTTTACCACGGTGGCTAATCTCCATTACGGAAGTGCCTAAACCCTGCCAGTCGCAAAGTTCATGTTGCGCACGACGGAGCACATCAGCCGGTAGCATCGCCGGGCCGGAACTAAAATTGTATACCTGAGTCATTTCCCCTCACCACGCTTAGAGCAATAAGTTTTATCACGGTATCGGTTTTATCATTCAGTGGCAGAGGCTGCAATGGTTAATCAGGCGCGGCGGGGTAATGTGCGCAAAATCACACAACAGAATCAACCAGCCGCTGATTTAAACGCCCGATAAATGCCCGTCAGGTCACTCGTTTGGCGGTACTGGCTTTGACCCATAAATGATGCTGGCAGCGCGGGCACTTCATTTTTGTCCCGGCATCGAATGTCAGCACTTCGCTACAATGAATGCAGGCATAATCTCCATCCTCGGGCGTCACTTCGAAGCGTTCACTGCAATATTCTGGCAATATCGACAGCCCAGGGCGGACAAGATCGTCCGGAAAGTAATAAACGCTAATCTGACCATCGGTTTCAAGAATCGCCAGGCGCACCTGCCCCAGATGCTCCACGCCATGCAGGCGTAACTCCATAAAAAACTCAAATTCGGTCATGTTCTGGGCATTCATTTTCTCCCAGGCAAACTCCCCATCTTCGATAATAACCGCCGGTTTTCCTTCGAGGAGATTTTCCAGTTTTTCGCTGTGGCTCATCAACCACATTGCCAAACGGTACAAACAGGCGAGTGTGATAAATACGACGAAAACTGGCAACATCGGAACGTCATGATAGAACGCAACGTCCCCAGCCGCTGAGCCGAGCGTCAGGATTATCAACACTTCAAAGAGCGACATCTGCCGTACGCCACGTCTCCCGGTTATCTTCAAAAACAGGAACACTAATATAAAGGTGTAGAGGCTACGAAGAGAGACTTCCCAGAGAAAATCGAGAGGAACATCGTTTAAAGCCATCCGTTGGAGATCAAAGCTCTTCATTTATACCGCCATAACAGTGGGTTACTGACAGTAAGCATAGCCTGTTATGCTATTGCCGCCTGCTTGCGGCTGACAATAGCGTCCGCCCGCTAAAACCCGTATCATTGCGCGCTTTGCGTACGACAAAAGTGAAACCTCATGACTCAAACCTTTATTCCTGGCAAAGATGCCGCACTGGAAGATTCCATCGCTCGCTTCCAGACTAAGCTCGCCGACCTTGGCTTTAATATTGAAGAAGCTTCCTGGTTAAACCCGGTGCCTAACGTCTGGTCAGTGCATATCCGTGATAAAGACAGCGCGCTGTGCTTTACCAATGGTAAAGGCGCGACAAAAAAAGCGGCGTTAGCATCAGCCCTCGGTGAATATTTCGAACGTCTGTCGACTAACTATTTCTTTGCTGATTTCTGGTTGGGTAAAACCATCGCCAACGGCCCGTTTGTACATTACCCAAACGAGAAGTGGTTCCCGATTCCAGAAGATGAGCAACTGCCGGAAGGCATTCTCGACGATCGTCTGCGTGCGTTTTACGATCCTGAAAACGAAGTGACTGCGGGTATGCTTATCGACCTGCAATCCGGTAATGAAGAACGCGGAATTTGCGCTCTGCCATTTACCCGTCAGTCCGATTTAGAAACGGTTTATATTCCGATGAACATTATCGGTAATCTGTATGTTTCAAATGGGATGTCTGCAGGGAACACCGCAAACGAAGCTCGCGTACAGGGGCTTTCAGAGGTTTTCGAACGCCATATCAAGAATCGCATTATTGCCGAGAGCATCAGTCTGCCAGAGATCCCACAAGAAGTGCTGGCTCGCTATCCGGGCGTGGTTGAGTCAATTAACACGCTGGAAGCTGAAGGTTTCCCAATCTTCGCATACGACGGTTCTTTAGGCGGCAAATACCCGGTTATCTGTGTTGTACTGTTCAACCCGGCAAACGGTACCTGTTTTGCGTCGTTCGGTGCTCACCCAGACTTTGGTGTGGCATTAGAGCGCACCGTGACCGAACTTTTGCAAGGCCGTGGCCTGAAAGATCTGGATGTGTTCACTCCACCAACGTTTGATGACGAAGAAGTGGCTGAGCACGCCAACCTCGAAACTCACTTTATCGACTCCAGCGGTCTGATCTCCTGGGATATGTTCAAGCAAGATGCTGACTATCCATTTGTTGACTGGAGTTTCTCCGGTACAACCGAAGAAGAGTTCGCCACATTAATGGCAATCTTTAACGCAGAAGATCAGGAAGTTTACATCGCGGACTACCAACATCTGGATGTGTACGCTTGCCGTATCATCGTGCCTGGCATGTCTGATATTTATCCTGCGGAAGATCTGCTGCTTGCTAACAACAATATGGGTTATCACCTTCGCGACACGATCCTGGCTCTGCCGGGGAGCGAGTGGGAGAAGCAAGACTATCTGGATCTCATCGCGCAATTAGATGAAGAAGGCCACGATGATTTCACCCGCGTACGTGAACTGCTTGGTCTGGCAACAGGCAAAGACAATGGTTGGTACACGCTGCGTATTGGTGAATTGAAAGCCATGCTAGCGTTGGCGGGCGGTGATACCGAGCAAGCACTCATCTGGACTGAATGGACGATGGAGTTTAACGCGTCTATTTTCAGCGCCGAGCGTGCTAATTACTACCGTTGCCTGCAAACGTTACTGTTGCTGGCGATGGAAGAAGATCGCCAGCCGCTGCAGTATCTGAATGCCTTCGTACGCATGTACGGTGCAGAAACGGTTGAGGCCGCCAGTGCTGCGCTAAGTGGTGAAGCGCCATTCTACGGCCTGCAAGCAGTAGACAGTGACCTTAAAGCTTTCCCGGCTCATCAGGCGCTGCTGGCAGCTTATGAAAAACTGCAACGAGCTAAAGCGGCTTTCTGGAAATAAAGTAACAAAACATCACTCAAAGGTGCGTAAACTATAATGTTTACGCTATATTACGGGGCGATTTTTATTGCCCCGTGTTTTTATTGGCAGCGTAATAATTTCATTTGTAACTCAATAGTTAAATATCAGTGAAAATATTATTATTTTATACTGCAAATATTGTTGCCAAATTATTGAAATACTCCATTCTAATTAACCTGGCACTGATGCTGAGAGGCTAAATATCAAATTACATTATAAATTTTAAACTTTATTTTTATCATTACAATCAACAACTTGAACTGAAAAACGAATAAACACCTTCTTTTTTCAGGCCTATAAGCTTGGCGAGATATGATCCATATCAAATTTTACTCTATAATGCTTTGTTAGTATCTCCTCGCCGAATTAAATAAGAGAGAGTTAGTGTGAAAGCTGACAACCCTTTTGATCTATTGCTCCCCGCTGCTATGGCGAAAGTCGCCGAAGATGCTGGCGTCTATAAAGCAACAAAACACCCGCTGACCACGTTTTATTTAGCGATCACTGCGGGCATGTTCATCTCGATTGCCTTTGTCTTTTACATCACTGCCACTACAGGTACTGCAACCATTCCCTTTGGGATTGCGAAACTGATTGGCGGGACTTGCTTCTCCTTAGGGCTTATCCTTTGTGTCATTTGCGGTGCAGACCTCTTCACCTCAACGGTGTTGATTGTTGTCGCTAAAGCCAGTGGCCGTATTACATGGGGACAGCTCGCCAAAAACTGGATCAACGTTTACGTTGGTAACTTGGTTGGCGCACTGCTCTTTGTGTTGCTGATTTGGCTGTCGGGCATGTATATGACAGCGAACGGTGCGTGGGGTCTGAATGTTTTACAAACCGCAGACCACAAAATGCATCACACCTTTATTGAAGCTGTGTGCCTCGGTATTTTAGCTAACCTGATGGTCTGTCTGGCCGTCTGGATGAGCTACTCTGGTCGCAGTTTGATGGACAAGATGTTTGCTATGATCCTCCCGGTCGCCATGTTTGTTGCTTGTGGTTTTGAACACAGCATTGCAAATATGTTTATGATCCCTATGGGTATTGTAGTACGCAACTTTGCAAGCCCGGAATTCTGGACCGCAGTTGGGTCGTCTCCGGACAATTTCACACACTTGACCGTGTTGAACTTCATCACTGACAACCTGATTCCTGTGACAATCGGGAACATTATCGGCGGTGGTTTACTGGTTGGGTTGACGTACTGGGTAATTTATCTGCGCGGTGGCGATAAGCACTAAGTGCTAACCACGGCGTAGGGAATAAGAAATCCACATTAGAAGGTAGGTGTTAAATGTCCGAGCTTAATGAGAAGTTAGCCACAGCCTGGGAAGGTTTTGCCAAAGGCGAATGGCAGAATGAAGTCAACGTGCGTGACTTTATTCAGAAAAACTACACCCCTTACGAGGGCGACGAATCCTTCCTGGCAGGTGCTACCGAAGCAACTACCACTCTGTGGGACAGCGTCATGGAAGGTGTTAAACAGGAAAACCGCACTCACGCGCCTGTTGATTTCGACACTGACCTCGCTTCCACCATCACCTCTCATGATGCTGGTTACATCAACAAGTCCCTCGAAACTATCGTGGGTCTGCAAACTGATGCTCCTCTGAAACGTGCAATTATTCCGTTCGGCGGCATCAAAATGGTTGAAGGTTCTTGCAAAGTATACGGTCGTGAACTTGACCCAATGCTGAAAAAGATCTTCACCGAATACCGTAAAACTCACAACCAGGGTGTGTTCGACGTTTACACCAAAGACATCCTGAACTGCCGTAAATCAGGCGTAATCACCGGTCTGCCGGATGCTTACGGTCGTGGTCGTATCATTGGTGACTACCGTCGTGTAGCACTGTACGGTATCGACTTCCTGATGAAAGACAAATTTGCTCAGTTCAATTCTCTGCAGAACAAACTGGAAAACGGCGAAGATCTGGAAGCAACTATCCGTCTGCGTGAAGAAATCTCCGAGCAGCACCGTGCTCTGGGTCAGATCAAAGAAATGGCTGCTAAATATGGCTGCGATATCTCTGGTCCTGCTAAAAATGCTCAAGAAGCGATTCAGTGGACTTACTTCGGCTACCTGGCTGCGGTTAAATCTCAGAACGGCGCTGCAATGTCCTTCGGCCGCGTATCCACCTTCCTGGATGCATACATCGAACGTGACCTGAAAGCAGGCAAAATCACCGAGCAAGAAGCTCAGGAAATGATTGACCACCTGGTCATGAAACTGCGTATGGTTCGCTTCCTGCGTACCCCTGAGTATGATGAGCTGTTCTCTGGTGACCCAATCTGGGCAACTGAATCTATCGCCGGTATGGGCGTAGATGGCCGTACTCTGGTTACCAAATCCAGCTTCCGTTTCCTGAACACCCTGTACACCATGGGGCCGTCTCCGGAGCCGAACATCACTATTCTGTGGTCTGAAAAACTGCCACTGAACTTCAAGAAATTTGCTGCTAAAGTTTCCATCGATACCTCTTCTCTGCAATACGAGAACGATGATCTGATGCGTCCTGACTTTAACAACGACGACTACGCGATCGCTTGCTGCGTAAGCCCAATGGTTGTTGGTAAGCAAATGCAGTTCTTCGGTGCTCGTGCTAACCTCGCGAAAACCATGCTGTATGCAATCAACGGCGGCGTTGATGAAAAACTGAAACTGCAGATCGGTCCTAAAGAAGCGCCTATCATGGCTGACGTTCTGGACTACGATAACGTTCTTGACCGTCTTGATCACTTCATGGACTGGTTGGCTAAACAGTACGTCACCGCGCTGAACATCATTCACTACATGCATGATAAGTACAGCTACGAAGCGTCTCTGATGGCTCTGCATGACCGTGACGTTGTTCGCACCATGGCTTGTGGTATCGCGGGTCTGTCTGTTGCAGCTGACTCCCTGTCTGCAATCAAGTACGCGAAAGTTAAACCAATTCGTGACGAAGACGGCCTGGCTGTAGACTTCGAAATCGAAGGCGAATACCCGCAGTTCGGTAACAACGATTCTCGCGTAGATGACATCGCTGTTGACCTGGTAGAACGTTTCATGAAGAAAATTCAGAAACTGACTACTTACCGTAACGCTATCCCGACTCAGTCTGTTCTGACCATCACCTCTAACGTGGTTTATGGTAAGAAAACCGGTAACACCCCAGACGGTCGTCGTGCAGGCGCTCCATTCGGTCCTGGTGCTAACCCAATGCACGGTCGTGACCAGAAAGGTGCTGTTGCCTCTCTGACCTCCGTTGCTAAACTGCCGTTTGCTTACGCTAAAGATGGTATCTCTTACACCTTCTCTATCGTTCCTAACGCACTGGGTAAAGACGACGAAGTTCGTAAAACTAACCTCGCGGGTCTGATGGATGGTTACTTCCACCACGAAGCGTCCATCGAAGGTGGTCAACACCTGAACGTGAACGTAATGAACCGTGAAATGTTGCTGGATGCGATGGAACACCCTGAGAAATATCCTCAGTTGACCATTCGTGTTTCTGGTTACGCTGTACGTTTTAACTCCCTGACTAAAGAACAACAGCAGGACGTTATTACCCGTACCTTCACTCAAACCATGTAATTCACGGTTTGTCTGAAAAGGCATTACCCTATGACATTCGAATTGCAGGTAGGCGGCAAGAGAGTGAATCCCGATGAGCTTACTCAGGTAAGTGATTCGGGTGAGGGAATGCAGCCAACACCCCTGCAATTTGAAGGGCGACGGGTATAGAATGAAGGCTCCACTCCGGTGGGGCCTTTTCTTATGTATGAACCGATTTTGCAAGATAACTGCTACGTTTAAGGTATCTCGCAAAATTGATTCGACGCGGCAAGGATTTTATTCGACCGCGCTCAACCTGGCTCATGCTTTTAACGCATGAACCAATACTGGAGAGAACACCGCAATGTCAGTAATTGGCCGAATTCATTCCTTTGAATCCTGCGGTACCGTGGATGGTCCCGGTATTCGTTTTATCACCTTCTTCCAGGGCTGCCTGATGCGCTGCCTGTATTGCCATAACCGTGATACATGGGATACGCACGGCGGCAAAGAGATTACCGTTGAAGAACTGATGAAAGAAGTGGTGACCTATCGCCACTTTATGAACGCATCCGGTGGCGGCGTGACCGCCTCGGGCGGTGAGGCAATGTTGCAAGCTGAATTCGTACGTGACTGGTTCCGCGCCTGCCGCAAAGAAGGCATTCATACCTGTCTTGATACAAACGGTTTTGTGCGCCGCTATGATCCGGTTGTCGACGAATTATTGGAAGTGACCGATCTGGTGATGCTGGATTTAAAACAGATGAACGATGAAATTCACCAGAATCTGGTGGGTGTTTCTAACCATCGTACGCTGGAATTTGCCCGCTATCTGAAAGATAAAAACGTTAACGTCTGGATTCGCTACGTTGTGGTACCAGGCTGGTCTGACGATGACGATTCAGCGCACCGCTTAGGCGAGTTTACCCGTGATATGGGCAACGTGGAAAAAATTGAACTGCTGCCGTACCACGAGTTGGGCAAACACAAATGGGTCGCGATGGGCGAAGAGTACAAACTTGATGGCGTACACCCTCCGAAGAAAGAGACCATGGAACGCGTAAAAGGCATTCTGGAACAGTATGGTCATAAGGTGATGTACTAATTTCATTCGTAGTGCGGATAAATGAAGTGCCACCCGCCGCAAGCTCGTTTCAAGCTTATCCCACTACAAAGCGTCTAAAGCCCTCAAATATTGAGGGCTTTTTCATATCAGGCATGCGCCACCGGCGTTGAGTGATGCCCTGCCTTGCGCAGCAGCATCAGCAAATAAACAAACGCAACGCCCGCGATCATGACGAAGAGCAGGCTGTCGGAATAACTTTGCATCAGCATGGAAGTCAACGTTGGGCCAAGCAAACTGCCAACGGTGTAACTCAGTAATAAAGCCTGATTCATTGCCACCAGTTGATGGTGCTCAACTTTCTCGCAGGCCCACGCCATCGCCACCGGATAGAGTGTGAATCCCGCCGCGCCCAACACAAACAATGTCGGCCCCATTGCGGCATGCGTCAGCATCGCCATGCAGCCCAGGATAACAATAAATACCTGCACACGAAGCACAAGTAACCGGCCAAAACGATCCGCCAGGCGCCCTACCGGCCACTGCCCAACGATACCCGCGCTGACCATCACCGCCATCCAGAACCCAATACCAGCGTCACTAATGCCTTGATGATTTAAATACAACGGCATTAATCCGTACAGTGAACCGAGAACAATGCCCGAAATAATGCAACCATTCACGCCAAGACGCGCATGCCGCAGGCGCAGCATTGGCCACACGGCTGTCGCTTCCTGGTTTTCACGGTTATCGTTCACAATACGAGTAAACAACAAAGGAAGAATGGCTGCTAAGATTAGCGCGGTAACCCACGGCAAAACGCTGGCTAAATCCGTCGGCATTTTGCTGATCATTAATTGGCCGAGAACCGTTCCAACGTAATAAACCATCATGTATGCCGCCAACAGGCGTCCACGATTACGGGAGGTTCCACTGCACATTAATGCGCTCTCAACCACCACCCAAATCATTGCGCAGCCAATGCCTGCGATAAAACGCCACATCATCCAGCTCATGAATCCGGTCATTAAACCGAGCCCAGCACAACCGGCGGCAAAGATCAGCGAGGCAAGATAGTAGCTACGGTTAAAGCCCTGGCGCTTAATCAGCCAGCCGGTCAGCAAAGTACCCAGTAAGTTTCCAGTAAAGTATGACGACCCCACCATCCCGACTTGCCAGGTGGGAAGATCTTCATGGGCTAACCAGAGTGGAACCAGCGTGTTTAAAACCGCAATCGCCAGGGTCAAAAGCATCAGACCACAGAGCAAAAGCATCACTGGCCGGGTATAGGTGGACATGTAAAAACCGCGAGGAAGAGAATAATTTGTGCGCATCATGCCACTGGAAAAATGATTGTCAATCCAGTGCTGACGGGGGCTGGCACGATTTGAAAACTGTCGATTGATAAAACTTATCTAACTATTAAGCGAAACAGCAACCACAAAGGCTATCTCGCTGTTTTTGATGGGATCGGGGATTGTAAATCGAAGCGGGTTGGATGAAAAATTTCATGGTAAATCAGATGATATTTTCTTATCTGAATCTAAAAAAATGCGCCATAAGGCGCATTTAGAAGTGAGCATTGTTCAGCTGGCGATCGCCATACCTACTGTCATATGCAGACCGTAGAACACACCGCGTCCGATTAGCTCGCCGGCAATCACCAGTACAAAGGCAAACGCCAGTATTGCAGGGCTTGCCATCCCGCCTTTCAACTGCGGGATAATCCAACAAACCAGAGCTGCAGCCAATACCAGCAGCCGCCATGACATTAACGCGCCGTATTGCGGCACAAGGGTAGATGCCTGGGCGATTGAGCTTTGAATCGTTGCCAGATCCATACCCTGCAACAGCACCACAGTCGTACTCACAATCACTGCCAGCAGAGAAATTGCAGGTAGAATACGCATTCCCCAGCCAGTGACACCTGCAACTCGCAGTAGCAAATAACCGAGCAACGGCCCACCAATAAACATCGTCAGGAAGAAACTGAACGGCGTATAAGCGCTATCCCATGTCGGCACAGTATCAATCAGATAGACCTTGCACATCATCCAGACAAAAAACACGCCCAGAATCATCGTCAGAATCATCCAGATCCTACCCAGTGTCTGCGGCATTTTGCCCAATAGAGTAATCAACCACCAGAAACCGCCTACCGCAAAGAAGACCGACCCACTGGCAATCTCATTACTCAGCGCCGAATCACCAATACGATTAAGTGAGTTAAAGGCGCGCATTGGTGAACCGAGATGAAGAACAGAGGCCATAAACCCAATCCCCATCAGCACCCACAGCACGATCATCGCCCAGTGCACACGCTTTTGCTGTGCGCGATCGGAAACACCTGTCAGCAAAGCCAGCGCCATGACGATAAAACCACCAGCGACGCACTGCCCCAACACGGTAAAGACCATCAGCGGCCATTCATGCCATCCGTTACCCATCTCACACCTCCTTAGGGTTTGCCAGGTAGCCCGTTTTATCCCCACAGGGGCGGCTGTTGGCGTTCGGTTTAATAACGATATTTGGCCTGGTGAAATGTGCCGATGGCAGCGGAGCAATAGCCGCCTGCTCGCCATACTTTTTACGCAATTCGTCGATAGGCGCCATATCCAACGCACGCAACGGGCACGACTCGACACAAATTGGTTTTTTGCCTTCCGCAATACGCGAATAGCAACCGTCGCATTTCGTCATGTGACCTTTTTCGGCATTGTATTGCGGCGCACCGTATGGACAAGCCATGTGGCAATAACGGCAGCCAATACAAACATCCTCGTTTACCACCACAAAACCATCTTCACGCTTATGCATTGCACCGCTTGGGCAAACCTTGGTGCACGCCGGATCTTCGCAATGGTTACAGGCAATCGACAGATAATAGGCGAACACATTTTGCTGCCAGACGCCGTTGTCTTCCTGCCAGTCGCCGCCCGCATATTCATAAATACGGCGGAAACTGACATCCGGGCCTAAGTTTTTGTAATCTTTACAAGCCAGCTCGCAAGTCTTGCAACCGGTGCAGCGGCTGGAATCAATATAAAATCCGTATTGGGTTGTCATCAGCTATTCCTTACGCCTTCTCGACCTGGACAAGGTTACTGTGGGATGGGTTACCTTTCGCCAGCGGCGATGGTCGCTGAGTGGTTAACACGTTAATGCTGCCAGCATGGTCAACTTTATTGGCATCCGGGCTATACCATGCCCCTTCCCCCATCGCGACAACGCCTGGAATAATACGCGGTGTCACTTTGGCATTGATTTGAACCTGGCCACGTCCGTTGAAGATACGCACCATGTCGCCGTTCTTAATCCCACGCTGCTGCGCATCAATAGGATTGATCCACATCTCCTGACGACAGGCTGCTTTTAGCACATCCACATTGCCGTAAGTTGAGTGAGTGCGAGCTTTGTAGTGGAACCCTGTCATTTGCAACGGCCATTTCTCGGCCAGAGGATCGCCAACGTTTTCGAAGCCCGCGCTATAAACCGGCAGTGGATCGATGACATCGTCTTCGTTGAGTTGCCAGGTCGCCGCAATCTCTGCCAGTTGTTCAGAGTAGATTTCAATTTTCCCGGACGGCGTAGTCAATGGGTTAGCAACGGGATCTTCGCGGAACGCTTTATAAGCAACATGATGCCCTTCAGGATCGCGTTTTTTGAAAATGCCTTGCTCGCTAAACTCTTCAAAACCTGGAAGTTCAGGGATCGCTTCCTGAGATTGTTTATACAGATGGCGCATCCACTCTTCCTGGTTGCGGCCTTCGGTAAATTGCGACTCCACGCCCATGCGTCTGGCAAGTTCAGTGGTCATCTCGTAAATGGTCTTGCACTCAAAGCGCGGTTTGATGGCTTGTCCGGCAAAAATCACGTACGCCATGTTGCCGCAAGAGGCATCGAGGCAGAAATCCATCTGTTCGGAAGCCGTGCAGTCCGGCAGCAAAATGTCAGCGTATTTCGCTGAGGAGGTCATGTGGTTATCGATCACCACAATCATCTCGCATTTTTTGTCATCCTGGAGGATGTCGTGGGTGCGGTTAATTTCCGAATGCTGGTTGATCAGACAGTTACTGGCGTAGTTCCAGACCATTTTGATCGGCACATCCAGTTTATCTTTGCCACGCACGCCATCGCGTGTGGCGGTCATTTCCGGGCCGCGCTCAATGGCATCGGTCCAGAGGAACATCGAGATACTGGTCTGTACCGGGTTTTCCAGCGTCGGCATACGCACAAAAGGCAAACTGTAAGATCCTTCACGGGCCCCGCTGTTACCGCCGTGAATCCCCACGTTACCCGTAAGGATCGACAGCATGGCAATGGCACGGGAAACCAGTTCGCCATTTGAGTGGCGCTGCGGCCCCCAGCCCTGGCTGATAAACGCCGGTTTTGCCGTAGCAATTTCGCGAGCCAGTTGCGTGATGCGTTCAGCAGGAATACCGGTGATTTGGGCTGCCCATTGTGGCGTTTTCGCCAAACCATCAGCACCCTCGCCGAGAATATAAGCCTTATAGTGACCATTAGCAGGGGCAGTGTTGGGCAGCGTTTTCTCATCGTAACCGACACAATATTTATCAAGGAATGGCTGATCAACGAGGTTTTCGGTGATCATTACCCACGCCAACGCAGAGATAAGAGCTGCGTCCGTACCCGGGCGAATCGGAATCCACTCATCTTCACGCCCGGCTCCCGTATCGGTGTAACGCGGGTCGATGATAATCATGCGAGCATTGGATTTCTGGCGTGCTTGTTCGAGGTAATAGGTTACCCCGCCGCCGCTCATCCGTGTTTCGCCAGGGTTATTGCCAAACAGCACAACCAGCTTGCTGTTTTCGATATCGGACGGGCTATTACCATCCGCCCAGCCGCCATAGGTGTAGTTCAGACCTGCGGCGATTTGCGCGGTTGAATAGTCACCATAATGATTCAGATAACCACCGCAGCAGTTCATCAGGCGAGCGATGAGTGTCGAACCCGGCGGCCATGAGCGAGTCATGGTGCCACCTAATGTACCTGTGCCGTAGTTCAGATAAATGGCTTCGTTACCATACTCTTTGATGATGTCTTTCATACTGTTGGCGATGGTACTGAAAGCCTCATCCCAACTGATGCGCTCAAATTTCCCTTCTCCACGCGCCCCAACGCGTTTCATAGGGTATTTCAGACGATCGGCGTTATAGACGCGACGTCGCATTGAACGACCACGCAAACAGGCCCGAACCTGATGCAACCCTTCGTAATCATCGTTACCGGTATTGTCTGTCTCGACATATTTAATTTCGCCATCCACAACATGCATCCTGAGTGGACAACGGCTGCCGCAGTTTACAGTACATGCGCTCCAAACCACTTTTTCAGCCGCACTCGCATTATCAGCGGCGGTTTGTGCATAAGCCAGACGGCTAAAGGGAAGAGTTAATGCGCCACTCGCTGCAGCAAGTCCACCGATAGCCGTAGTTTTCATTAGTTTACGGCGGCTCACTTGTGCGGCAAGAACCGCATTAGAAGTTTTCTCTTTCATAATGACCCACTTGTTTCGTGCTCACATTTAAACAAGCCGGCAGTGGTGACTCAGGGGAAGTGCGGCCCGCGTTTCCATTGCTCAGCCAAAAGAGAAAGGAGTGTCTTAATTTATGCCAGTCCTACGCCTGACAGTTCGGTTACCTCGTGCAACCTGAAGCTGCCAAATGATAAAGGTACTGAATGAGTTGTATGAGTAATCATCACTCTCTTTCCGGATGTGATAATACCCACTTGGAGGTACGGGTTATTGTCGGGTATCAATAAAGGCAGATTATCCAGGGGAATGGGGATATTTAAGCAATAAAAAAGCGCCCGAAGGCGCTTTTAAAGAATAAAACAGCACAAATGCATTAGCCGATGAACTCAAGCCCTTTCATGTACGGGCGTAACACTTCAGGAACTTCAATACGACCATCTGCTTGCTGGTAGTTTTCCAGTACAGCGACGAGTGTACGGCCTACTGCCAGACCAGAACCATTCAGGGTATGCACCAGACGGGTTTTCTTATCGGATTTACTGCGGCAGCGAGCTTGCATGCGACGCGCCTGGAAATCCCACATGTTGGAACAAGATGAGATTTCGCGATAGGTATTTTGCGCAGGTAACCACACTTCCAGATCGTAAGTTTTGCAAGCACCGAAGCCCATATCACCCGTGCAAAGCAATACTTTGCGGTATGGCAGGTTCAGCAATTGCAGTACTTTCTCGGCATGACCAGTCAGTTCTTCCAACGCATCCATGGAATCTTCCGGACGCACGATCTGAACCATTTCGACTTTATCGAACTGGTGCATACGAATCAGACCACGAGTATCACGACCATAAGAACCTGCTTCAGAACGGAAGCACGGTGTATGAGCGGTCATTTTCAGCGGCAGTGAATCGTCGTCAAGAATTTCATCACGCACCAGGTTGGTCAACGGAACTTCTGCCGTTGGAATCAGTGCATAGTTGCTGGCATCGGCTTCTTCTTCCAGCGGACGCGTATGGAACAGATCCCCTGCAAATTTAGGCAATTGGCCTGTGCCAAACAGCGTGTCGTGATTCACCAGATACGGCACATAATTTTCAATGTAACCATGCTGCTCGGTGTGTAAATCGAGCATGAACTGGCTCAGGGCGCGGTGCATACGAGCAACTTGCCCCTGCATCACCACAAAGCGAGAACCGGTCAATTTTACCGCAGAGGCAAAATCCAGACCTTTAGACATTTCGCCCAGAGTGACGTGATCGCGCACTTCGAAATCGAACTTGCGTGGTTCACCCCAACGGCTGACTTCCACGTTTTCGCTATCGTCTTTACCGTTCGGTACGCAGTCGTCTGGCATATTCGGGATCGCCAGCGCGATATCACGGATTTGTGCCTGCAACTCGTCGAGTTCAACTTTCGCTGCATCTAACTCTTCGCCGAGCTGGTTAACTTCCAGACGCAACGGCTCGATATCTTCCCCACGCGCTTTCGCCTGGCCGATGGATTTCGATCGTGAGTTACGCTCAGCCTGCAGATTTTCCGTTTTTACCTGCAAAACTTTACGACGCTCTTCTAAGGAGCGCAGCGTTTCTACATCCAGCTTGAAGCCTCGGCGTGCCAGTTTTTCAGCGACTGCGTCTGGCTCTGTACGCAGTAGATTGGGATCGAGCATGCTTATCCTGTGCTTATCGAATTAAATGAAGGGGATAGCGGTCACAGCCTGCAACCGCTTTGATAGTCTTGCTAACCTTACCGCAACGTCTGCTTTAGCGGTAGCGTTTTGTCGGGCTATTTTGATCCTGTTCAGCAAGCCAGGCGAGCTTTTCACCAATCTTGCCTTCAAGACCTCTGTTTGTCGGCTGATAGTAGCGTGTTTGTGCCATTTCCTGCGGGAAGTAGACCTCACCTGAAGCATAAGCATTAGGCTCGTCGTGGGCGTAGCGGTATTCCTGCCCGTAACCCATTTCTTTCATCAGTTTGGTCGGTGCATTACGCAGATGAACAGGAACGTCATAATCCGGGCGCTCACGGGCATCCGCCATTGCCGCCTTGAATGCCGTGTAAACCGCATTACTTTTGGGTGCGCAAGCCAGGTAAACGATGGCCTGAGCAATTGCACGCTCACCTTCCGCCGGGCCAACGCGAGTGAAACAATCCCATGCCGCAATAGCCACCTGCATACCACGGGGATCGGCATTCCCCACATCTTCAGAGGCAATCGCCAGTAAGCGGCGAGCCACATATAGCGGATCGCCGCCCGCAGTAATAATACGCGCATACCAGTACAGCGCCGCATCGGGGGATGAACCGCGAACCGATTTGTGTAAGGCAGAAATCAGATCGTAGAAACGGTCGCCTTTATTATCGAAGCGCGCGCTGCGCTCACCTGCAATTTCAGTTAACAACGCAATGTGCAGAACACGCTGACCGCTGGCATCAATTTCAGCCATATCAGCCATCATTTCTAACGTATTCAATGCGCGACGGGCATCACCATTGACCAGCTCTGCGATCGCAAGACGCGTCTCATTTGGCAAAAGAATATTCTGCCCACCGTAGCCGCGCGCAGCATCACTCATCGCTTGATCGAGCACTTTCTCAATATCTTCAGTGGTGAGGGACTTGAGCAAGTAAACGCGAGCGCGCGACAGAAGTGCTGAATTCAGTTCGAACGAAGGGTTTTCGGTCGTTGCCCCAATAAATGTGATGGTGCCATCTTCAATATGAGGCAAAAACGCATCTTGCTGGCTTTTGTTGAAGCGATGCACTTCGTCAACAAACAGAATTGTGCGCCGCCCGGCATTGCGATTTTGACGCGCTCGCTCTATCGCTTCACGGATCTCTTTTACACCTGAAGTAACAGCAGAAATGCGTTCTACATCCGCATCGGCATAGTGAGCAATCACTTCAGCTAGCGTCGTTTTGCCGGTACCCGGCGGCCCCCACAAAATCATTGAATGGAGATGCCCTGCTACGATTGCTTTAGGAAGCGGCTTGCCGGGTGCAAGGAGATGTTGTTGACCGATATACTGCGCGAGGTTCTCCGGCCGCATACGCGCGGCCAGAGGCTGGAAGGTATTTTCAGAAAAATCGAGCGACAGGTTGCCCACTCATACCTCTACTTACGTTGGTCGTCCACCGTCACGCCTTTAGGCGGGGTAAACGTAAACTTACTCATATCCACCGCACCATTTTGCTGAGTTTTCAACGCATAGTTACTGCGTTGATCGTCTTGCTCAATCGCACTGAACTGATGGATAGTCCCGTCACGGCCGACATTAATCGTGAACTGCTTGAGGTTCCCGGCGCTGGTTTTTGGCGTCAGGACAAAATCATCACCGTTTTGTTTGATGTTATATTGCTGCCAGTCACTGCTTTGGTTACGTGCAATCAACATAAACGGTGTGTTGCCCGTTGCATCTTTCAGCCAGGTCGCACTCACTTGTTCAACAAACGGATTGTAGAACCATAATGTTTTACCGTCTGACACCAGAATACTTTCATCGGGCTGAGTCATATGCCAGTTGAACAGGTTCGGGCGCTTAACCCATAAATCACCCTGACCTTCCTGAACAGCCGCCCCGCTGCCATCCGTCACTTTCTGAGTAAAACTGGCGTGGAAGCTGCTGACTTTATCCAGACGCGCTTTTAGATCGCCTGCGGCATCAGCCCAAGCGGCGGTTGCCGTCAATGCAGTCAACAAAGCACAAGTAATAGCGATTTTTTTCATTATGATCCCTTTAAATTCATGCGCCACAAAGCGACTGCACTGTGGCTTTCTGTTGCCCACTTTAATGGAGAGCAAATGAAGGGCAACAGAAGAAAAAGCTGATTTTCCGGTAATTTACCCTTCTTTGCAAAAGAGCCGCAACAGCGACTCTTTGCAAGAATTACTCGAATGGCGGTGGCGCAAGCACTTCACGGTTACCGTTATGCCCCTGCGGGCTCACAATACCTTGCGCTTCCATCTGCTCAACAATGCGTGCCGCGCGGTTGTAACCGATACGGAACTGACGCTGAACACCCGAAATAGACGCTTTACGTTTTTCGACCACAAAAGCGACGGCTTGATCAAACAGCGGATCGAGCTCTTCATCACCGTCAAGACCACCACCTGAACCACCTTCACCTTCGCTATCAGATGTAATACCGGTGATGTATTGCGGACGACCACGCGCTTTCCAGTCCTGAACCACAGCATGCACTTCCTGATCGCGAACAAACGCGCCGTGAACACGCACTGGCAGGGTCGAGTTTGGCCCTGAATAGAGCATGTCACCCATTCCCAGCAGGGATTCAGCGCCGCCCTGATCGAGGATCGTGCGGGAGTCAATTTTGCTCGACACCGTAAACGCAACGCGCGTCGGGATGTTCGCTTTAATCAAACCGGTAATAACATCCACAGATGGGCGCTGAGTTGCCAGCACCAGGTGAATACCTGCGGCACGTGCTTTCTGCGCGAGACGAGCGATCAGCTCTTCCACTTTTTTGCCAACCGTCATCATCAGGTCAGCAAATTCGTCCACCAGAACCACGATATACGGCAGTTTTTCAAGCATTGGATGTGAAACTTCCATGCTGTCGCCTGGTTTCCAGAACGGATCCGGAATCGGGCGGCCCATGCGCTCGGCTTCTAGCACGCGTTCGTTATAGCCCGCCAGATTTCGCACGCCCAATGCAGACATCAGTTTGTAGCGGCGTTCCATTTCATTTACGCTCCAGCGCAATGCATTGGCGGCGTCTTTCATATCCGTAACCACTTCAGTTAACAGATGTGGAATACCTTCATACACTGATAGCTCAAGCATTTTCGGGTCGATCATAATGAAGCGGACTTCATCTGGCGTCGCTTTATACAGCATGCTGAGGATCATGGCATTAACGCCCACGGACTTACCAGAACCGGTGGTACCGGCAACCAGCAAATGCGGCATTTTTGCCAGATCGGCTATGACCGGTTCGCCGCCGATATCTTTACCCAATACGACCGTTAAAGGCGAAGCACTTTCGCGGAATTTAGCGCAATCCAGCACTTCTCGCAGGTAGACGGTCTGGCGCTTTTTGTTTGGAAGCTCCAGGCCGACATAAGGTTTGCCTGGAATAACTTCGACAACACGCACCGCCACCGTTGATAACGAACGCGCAAGGTCACGCGACAAGTTAGAAATACGTGCGGCTTTAACCCCTGGGGCGAGATCGAGTTCAAAACGGGTGATCACCGGACCCGGAGAGTAATCCACCACATCGGCTTTGATGCGGTAATCCGCCAAACGAGCTTCAACAAGGCGCGCCATTTGCTCTAATGCAAACGTGTCTACCGGCTCAATTTCTGCTGGCGGAGAGGTCAGCAAATCCAGAGACGGCAACGGCGTTGTCGGGCGCTGTAAAGGACGATCGTCTCCGTTACGCATTAAGAACGGATGAATCAAACTTTCTTTGATCTGCGGTGCGGCGACCGGTGCAGATTGTGGCTGCACAGGCTGTTGCACTGCTGCCTGCCAGCTTTGTGGCTGTTGGACAGGCGCAGGTTCCTCAACCGGACTCAGCGTGAACAATGGCTCGCTTGGCCCATCGTTGACTAACATTTTCGTAGGCGAAAATTCAAAGTCATCCAGTGTTAATGGGGCATTTCTTACCTGTTGCTGAGCCGGTTGTTGCTCAACGGCCGAATAGCGCTGTTGCTGTTGTGCCGCAAACTGACGCGCTAATTCTGCCTGCTCGGCCTCATCTTCGTCTTGCTGCGATGCGTCTTCTTCATACTCATCGCCATAACGTTGCTGTTGTTGAGCCGCAAACTGACGAGCCAGCTCATGCTGCTGAAGTTCTTCTACCTCATCGGCATAATCATCTTCTTCGTTGTTTATACCATTTTGGCGACGGGCTTCTTCTTCAGCCATGCGCTGCGACGGTAACTTAATTCCGTATGAGGCAAGCTCACGACGCGTCGGCACCCGAACACGATTTGGACGGGGTAATTGCGGGCCTATCCCCTCTTTTACCTGCGGACGCGGTGCATCGGCTGCAATACCAAATACCGGGCTAAATGCACCTGCTGCACCTGCAACTTTTGCTGCCTCTTTAACACCCTGCGGCATTGGCGGCGTCGGTATGACCGGAACTTCAGGCACTACATTAGCGTTGGTTTGCGGCATTGCCGGTGCTTCAACACGCGAGCTGTCCGTTGATAACGTAGATGCAAAGGCCGGAGAGCTGTCGTAGCCGTATGGATCAGGCTTAGGTTCATTGACCGGCTGGTACCAGGCTGCAAGTTGTTCGCGTTCGCGAGCACGCTTCGCTTCAACTTCTTCAAAGTGATAGATAGGCGGGCGTACAGCCGGTTTTATCTCTTCAACAGGTTCAGGTTGAACAACTGTCTCAACCGGAGCGGGTTCATGGTACGCCGGTTCAGAATTTATGGGTTCAAAGTACGAGGGATCATAGTACGTTGGTTCAACCGGAGCTTGCTCAACAACAGGCTGTGCTGCTACGGCCTCTGCCCAATGGGTGGTGACCTGCTGCGGGTGGTATTGATCTGCTTCGCGAGGTGCGTGGTAACTCTCAGGCGCAGGGGCAATAACCGGTTCTGGGGTGACAGGCGTTGGTGCAGGCTCCCACGCTATAGCCAGAGTCTGTTCGACTTCAGGCGCAGGCGCGCTAACCGGAGACACGGTTGCCGTAGGCATGACCGTTGCCGCATAAGCAGGGTTTGCCATTGTCGCGCCGGTAGCCACCGATGCTGCGACTGGAGCAACGATTGACTGGCCGTGCAGGAGCGGATCGTATTCGTCACTTTCAGGCATAGTCGCTTTGTTACCTGAGAATAGGACATCATCTTCCGGTAACGTTGCTTTATTGCCCGAGAACAGAACATCGTCTTCAGCATCATCCATACGCTTACCGGAAAACAGCGCTGAGTCTGTTTTACGTGCATTAGGATTGGCAAATTTCTCAGAGATACGCTGCTTACGTGCTAAGGCACCACGCAAAATGCGCGCACGACGGGATTCGCGCTTTTCTACTGCTGGCGCGTGTTCTTCGTCATGTGCTTCTTCTTCGTCGTCGTAATCGTCGTCCTGCCATGTGTTATCACGGCGTGTGCGGTTGCTGGCAAAAGTCAGCACGCTCAACGTTGCGCTGCCAATTTTCTCAGCAATGCTCACCCACGACCAACCGGTAAACAGCGTTAAGCCTGCAGCCCATACGCACAACAATGCAATAGTTCCGCCGCTACTGTTTAGCACCGGCATCATCGCCGTGCTCAGCAAACTGCCAATGACACCGCCCGAGGCGAAGTACCAGATATCATCGGCGTTAATAGCAGCAAGGCCACAAGCCGTAAGCACCATTGCCAATACGCCAATCAGGCGCAAGGAAACGGCGAAATAATCGATAAACTCTTCGCTATCGCGGTTGCGGTAAGTAAACCAACACGCGCCAATAATAATTATCGGGATGGTGTAGGCCATTACGCCAAAAATGAATAGCAGAGTGTCGGCCAACCACGCACCCGGCATCCCGCCCAAATTATGGATAGGTTCATGCCATGCGGTTTGTGACCAACTCGGATCGGAAGGATTAAAACTGAGCAACGCCCCCATCAAATAGACGGCAAAAATGGCGACAAGAAGCAGTAACGCCTCTAATAAACGACGCCCGCTGCTGAGTTTCCTCAATGTAACTTCTTTTTCTTCGGTGTATTCCTGGCTCAAGTAAGACTCTCCAGGTCCTTAATAAGTATGGAGAGCAACAGCGCCGGGCATTCCCGGCACTGTTGCTGTATGAATTACCAGGAGTGTAACCAAAATACGCAGATTTTGCACCTGGCCCGTTGTTAGCGGGTCTTAATAACCAGACGATTGCTCTGTTTGACCTCTTCCATGACCACATAGGTACGGGTATCGTTCACACCCGGCAGTCGCAACAAGGTTTCGCCTAATAATTTGCGGTACGCTGACATATCAGGTACACGGGTTTTCAACAGATAGTCAAAATCACCGGATACCAAATGACATTCTTGAATTTCTTCAAGTTTTTGAACTGCGGCATTAAATTGCTCAAACACATCCGGTGCGCCACGATTCAGAGTAATCTCAACAAAAACCAGAAGTGATGCATCCAGATAATGCGGGTTCAACAGCGCTGTGTAGCCCTGAATGAAACCCTGTCGTTCCAGACGACGCACGCGCTCAAGGCACGGAGTCGGTGAAAGCCCTACACGCTTCGAAAGCTCGACGTTAGAAATACGCCCATCCTTCTGCAGCTCATTAAGGATGTTGCGATCGATACGGTCGAGATCTTTGCCAGGGCGCTTCTTGCTATCTACCATTATTATTGTCTCTCTGTGTTCCTTCCTTCACCTGCCAAAACCCTGGTAACGTCACTGTTCCGGGTGTACGTGAGAAGACCGGTGCCCAATGGCTGATATCGACATCACTTATGGCGTCTGTCCACGCCATGAGTAGATTTCAATAACCCGGTAAAATTGCATCAGGTATGCGTGATTATTTTACAGCTCTCACACCAAATGTTTTTCTTCCTCGAATGTTTTCGCAAATGCTTAGCGGATTGTCAAAGCAAAACATCGAAATTTAGTGGAACGTGCCATATATCTGGGGCACTTGACGATTATTCATCACTTTAGCTACGTGACTAACTACCCTCGTTAGATGGGTTTTTATGCGCTTTTCATGCATTAACCGTCGCCAATTGGGGGGAGCTATTACACATATAGTTAACACTATTCGCCTACACCGAGGCTGCACCCTTTTTTTACCCCGCCAAATTCCCTACAATCCCTCGATTGTCTGCCAACGAACAATGAGGATCTCATGGGCACCGCTAAACACAGTAAATTGCTAATTCTTGGCTCCGGCCCTGCGGGCTATACCGCAGCAGTCTACGCGGCGCGCGCCAACCTCAAGCCCGTGTTGATTACCGGGATGGAAAAAGGTGGCCAACTGACCACAACGACCGAAGTTGAGAACTGGCCGGGCGATCCTAACGATCTGACGGGCCCTGCGTTAATGGAACGTATGCATGAGCACGCGACCAAATTCGAAACTGAAATTCTGTTCGATCACATCTCTAAAGTTGATCTCCAGAACCGTCCGTTCCGCTTGACCGGCGATAGCGGCGAATACACCTGTGATGCGTTGATCATCGCAACAGGCGCATCTGCTCGGTATTTGGGTCTGCCTTCTGAGGAAGCGTTTAAAGGTCGCGGCGTTTCTGCCTGCGCAACCTGCGACGGTTTCTTCTATCGCAATCAAAAAGTTGCGGTGATTGGCGGCGGAAATACCGCGGTTGAAGAAGCGCTTTATCTGGCAAACATTGCCTCTGAAGTGCATTTGATTCACCGCCGTGACAGCTTCCGCGCTGAGAAAATCCTGATTAATCGCCTGATGGATAAGGTGAAAAACGGCAATATCGTGTTGCACACCGACCGCACTTTAGAAGAAGTGACCGGCGATCAAATGGGTGTCAGCGGCCTACGTCTGCGCGATGTGCACAACACCGACACCATTGAAGAACTGGAAGTTGCAGGCTTGTTCGTAGCTATCGGCCATAGCCCGAACACGGCGATTTTTGCCAATCAGCTAGAGCTGGAAAACGGCTATATCAAAGTGCAATCCGGTATTCACGGCAACGCGACACAAACCAGCATCCCAGGCGTGTTTGCTGCGGGTGACGTAATGGATCATATCTATCGCCAGGCGATTACCTCTGCAGGGACTGGCTGTATGGCAGCCCTGGATGCTGAACGTTATCTCGACGGGTTAGCGGAACAGAATAAGTAATTTCTACATGCTTCCTACCCTTATGATTCGAGTCACAAGGGTGTTGGCTCGAAGGATAGGGGTAGGCGACTGAATAGGTCGCCTTTCTTCTAACTCCGTTGTAACATTGCCCGCAAATTTTGCCTGATAATTCATTATTTACCTGCACTGGCAACGACTGGCATCTATGAACAAAACCCGTCAACAAGAACTTAGCCGCTGGCTAAAACAACAAAGTATTATTTCACGCCGCTGGTTAGGACTTTCCCGCGTATTGGGTCTGGTCAGTGGACTTTTAATTGTTGCCCAGGCCTGGCTGTTAGCCCGGATGTTGCAGCATATGATTATGGATAATATCCCTCGCGAAGCCCTGCTTCTGCTGTTCATTATTTTGATACTGATTTTCGTATTACGTGCCTGGGTGGTCTGGCTGCGCGAAAAAGTCGGCTTCTATGCGGGCGTGCATATTCGCCAGGAAATTCGCCGAAAAGTGCTCGACCGCGTCCATCAAGCGGGCCCCGCCTGGATTCAGGATAAACCTGTCGGCAGTTGGGCTACGCTTGTGCTGGAACAAATCGAGGATATGCACGATTACTATGCGCGTTACCTGCCGCAAATGTCGCTGGCGGTCATGGTGCCGGTGCTTATTCTGGTCGCCATCTTCCCATCAAACTGGGTGGCAGCACTTATTTTGCTATGCACCGCCCCGCTTATCCCGTTATTTATGGCAATGGTGGGAATGGGTGCAGCCGATGCTAACCGTCGTAACTTCCAGGCGCTTGCACGGCTGAGTGGTCACTTTCTTGACCGTCTGCGCGGGATGGAAACGCTGCGTCTGTTTAACCGAGGAAATGCAGAAACCGAAAATATTCGCCTTGCCTCACAGGATTTTCGTCAGCGCACAATGGAAGTGTTGCGCCTGGCGTTCCTTTCATCTGGCGTTCTGGAGTTTTTCGCCTCGCTTTCTATCGCCCTCGTCGCGGTTTACTTCGGTTTCTCGTATTTAGGCGAGTTAAACTTTGGCCACTACAGCACAGGCGTAACGCTTTTCGCCGGTTTCCTGGCCTTGATTCTGGCACCTGAATTTTTCCAGCCGCTGCGCGATCTCGGCACTTTTTATCATGCCAAAGCGCAGGCCGTGGGCGCCGCCGACAGCCTAATGACTTTCCTGGATGCTCCGCTCCAGCAGCGTAAACAGGGCACCGCTCAGTTCAACAATAATGAGCCGATAAACATTGAAGCACGTGATTTAGTTATTCTTTCAACGGAAGAAAAAGTGCTCGCAGGGCCCCTGAACTTCACTCTTTCAGCCAGGCAACGCGTAGTGTTGGTCGGGCAAAGCGGCGCGGGGAAAAGCTCATTACTGAACGTGCTGTCAGGTTTTTTACCCTATCAAGGGCAATTACTGATTAACGGTGTGGAGCTTGCGGAACTGGACCCTACATGGTGGCGCGAGCAAATCAGTTGGGTTGGGCAAAACCCGCAGCTACCGGCGGGGACGATTCGTGAGAACGTACTATTATCCGCGCCCGATGCCAGCGCCGAGCAGTTAACCGCCGCGCTAAATAAAGCTTCGGTCAGCGAGTTCTTGCCGTTGTTGCCGCAGGGAATAGACACCCCGCTGGGTGAATCCGCCGCACGCTTATCTGTTGGGCAGGCACAGCGAGTTGCCGTTGCACGCGCGTTGCTAATGCCATGCGGGTTATTACTGCTGGATGAACCTGCGGCAAGTCTGGATGCCCATAGCGAACAGCGCGTGATGGATGCCTTGAGTGAGGCCTCGCAACAGCAAACCACGCTGATGGTGACGCACCAGTTGGATTACATCAAAGACTGGGATGAAGTTTGGGTGATGCGAGAGGGTCGTATCGTGCAACAAGGGAATTTCGCAGCGCTGGCTTCACAGCCTGGTCCGTTTGCGACATTACTGGCCCATCGTCAGGAGGAAATTTGATGCGCGCTCTACTTCCGTATCTGGCACTTTATTGCCGTCATAAATGGCTCCTCGCTTTAGGTGTGGTGCTGGCAATTATTACGCTTCTGGCAAGCATTGGATTACTGACGCTATCAGGCTGGTTCCTTTCGGCTTCAGCGGTGGTCGGCGTGGCGGGCATTTATAGTTTTAACTATATGCTGCCTGCCGCCGGTGTGCGTGGCGGCGCGATTACGCGTACCGCGGGGCGTTATTTTGAACGCCTGGTGAGCCACGATGCCACGTTCCGCGTTCTTCAGCACTTACGCGTTTCAACTTTTAGCAGACTGCTTCCTCTTTCCCCTGCCGGGCTGGCACGCTTTCGTCAGGGCGAATTGCTTAATCGCCTGGTTGCGGACGTCGACACGTTGGATCACCTTTATCTGCGCGTGATCTCCCCGCTGGTCGGCGCATTTGTAGTAATTGTGGTAGTGACGTTTGGCTTGAGCTGGCTGGATTTGCAGTTGGCGCTTACGCTTGGCGGTATTTTGCTTGCGACCTTAGTCCTGCTGCCGCCGATGTTTTATTACGCGGGTCGCTCGACGGGTGAAGCTATTACCGTTCAACGCGGACAATACCGCCAGCAGCTCACCGCGTGGCTACAGGGTCACGCCGAACTCACCATTTTTGGTGCAACAAAGCGTTATCGCGAGCAGCTTGATCAAACGGAAGATCGCTGGCAAGAAGCGCAGCGTCGCCAGGCGGAACTTACCGCGCTTTCACAAGCCATTATGCTGCTGATTAGCGGTGTAGCCGTCATATTAATGATGTGGATGGCTGCTGCAGGCGTGGGTGGAAATACCACGCCGGGTGCGCTCATCGCGTTATTTGTCTTCTGTGCGCTTGCCGCTTTTGAAGCGCTCGCCCCCGTCACGAGCGCATTCCAACATCTTGGTCAGGTTATCGCTTCTGCGCTACGTGTAACTGAAATCACCAGCCAAAAACCAGAAGTCGTTTTCTCGCAGCAGTCTCATGCCATACCTGAAAGTGTCGCTCTGGAGATTCGCAACCTGAGCTTTGCCTACCCTGAACAGACTCAGATGGCGCTACGTGACGTTTCTCTTAACGTTACGGCGGGTCAGCATGTCGCTATTTTGGGACGCACCGGCTGTGGGAAATCGACGCTGCTTCAGCTTTTGACCCGCGCATGGGAACCGCACCAAGGCGAGATTCGTCTTAACAACGAGGCTCTAAGCCAGTTTGATGAAACCGCTTTGCGCGCGTCTACTAGCGTAGTGTCTCAGCGTGTTCATTTGTTCAGCGCGACATTGCGCGACAACTTGTTACTTGCCGCCCCCGGAGCACATGACGAAGCATTAAGTCATGCGTTAACGCGCGTGGGTCTTGAGAAACTGCTGGGCGATGCGGGTTTAAATAGTTGGCTGGGCGAAGGTGGCCGGCAACTTTCTGGGGGTGAATTGCGCCGCCTGGCGATTGCGCGTGCGTTATTACATGATGCCCCCCTGTTCTTGCTCGACGAACCTACCGAAGGTTTAGACGCAGAAACAGAAAGTCAGGTGCTTGATTTGCTGGCTGAAGTCACGAAAGCGAAAACCGTATTGATGGTCACCCACCGGCTGCGCGGACTGGCTAATTTCGACAACATCATTGTGATGGACAACGGGCAAATTATTGAGCAGGGTAATCACGCCGATCTGATGGCGAGCGGTGGACGTTATTATCATTTCCACCAGCGCCTGTAGGTTTCGTACTTAGTCTATTATCAATAATTATTGCTATTGCTCCCTGGAGTTCAGAAGTCATGCGCCTTATTCAGCTTTCTCGTGACTCAATTGCCTTCCCTTCACCGGAAGGCGCGTTGCGTGAACCTAATGGGTTACTGGCGCTGGGGGGCGATTTAAGCCCCGCTCGCCTGTTGATGGCTTATCAGCGCGGCATCTTTCCCTGGTTTTCACCCGGTGACCCTATTTTATGGTGGTCCCCCGATCCGCGTGCGGTGCTTTTTCCGGAGCAATTTCATCTCAGCCGTAGCATGAAACGGTTTCATCGCCATTCACCCTATCGTGTGACGTTAAACCATGCTTTCGAACGAGTTATTAGCGAGTGTGCTGATGACCGTGATGAAGGAACCTGGATTACGCCAGATATTATTGACGCCTATCTTCGCCTGCATGAGTTAGGCCACGCCCACTCAATTGAAGTTTGGGAAGGCGATGAACTGGCGGGGGGAATGTATGGCGTGGCGCAAGGTGCGCTCTTTTGTGGTGAATCGATGTTTAGCCGCCGGGAAAATGCCTCCAAAACGGCGCTGTTAATATTCTGCCAACACTTTTTAGGCTATGGCGGTAAATTAATTGATTGCCAGGTACTTAATGCGCATACCGCCTCATTAGGTGCGATAGAAATTCCTCGTCGCCAATATCTGGAACATTTGTCGATATTTCGTCCACAACAGCTCGCCGCTTATTGCTGGGTACCACAAATCCTCTCGGAACGATAATGTTTACGGCACAATACAGTTAAGAGTGTTATAATTAGCACCGCAGAGTGAGCTCTGCTCATTACCCCACCGCCGTTTGGGATTAGCTTTAACAGGGATCGCCCATCGTTTATCTCTTCGCAGCCCTCATCGTAAGCGCCAATAGTGCAGCTTTTGAGTGGGTCTTGGGTAATGCGCAAATTGCACTTTCGCTGGTGATTTCACCAACAATTCTTTACATGATACGTGAACTTGGGCATTATCTTGCCGGTTCAAAACTATGGTAGTGATACCCTCGAGGATTAGATGGCCAAAGAAGACAATATTGAAATGCAGGGTACCGTTCTTGATACGTTACCTAACACCATGTTCCGCGTTGAGCTGGAAAACGGGCACGTGGTAACCGCTCATATCTCCGGTAAAATGCGTAAAAACTATATCCGCATCCTGACGGGTGACAAAGTCACTGTAGAGCTGACCCCGTACGACCTGAGCAAAGGCCGCATTGTCTTCCGTAGTCGCTGATAGTTTTATTTAGCGCTGCGTAAACAGGCGGCGTAAACAAATTTAAATAGAAAGGCCAGGTCAATGACCTGGCCTTCTTTTATTGCTTCACTCAGTCTTAATGTAGGTCGGATGTAGCTACGCGAATCCGACCTACAAAAGAGCGATTAGTGCGCAGTTTCCGGCTTATGCTTCTGAGCGCCGTGGAAGTTATAAATCAGTTTCTGATTTTCTTTATCCAGCGCCACCGTCACCTGTCCACCATCCACCAGGGAACCAAACAGCAGTTCGTTAGCGAGCGGTTTTTTCAGGTTGTCCTGAATCACACGCGTCATTGGACGAGCGCCCATTGCACGGTCATAGCCTTTTTCTGCCAGCCAGTCACGCGCTTCCTGACTCACTTCCAGAGAGACACCTTTCTGATCCAACTGCACCTGAAGTTCGACAATAAATTTGTCGACCACCTGGTGGATCACCTCTGTAGAGAGATGGTTGAACCAAATAATGTTATCCAGACGGTTACGGAATTCTGGAGTAAAGATCTTCTTGATCTCTTCCATCGCATCGGTGCTGTTGTCCTGACGGATCAGGCCGATAGACTTACGCTCGGTTTCACGAACACCTGCGTTGGTGGTCATTACCAGAATCACGTTACGGAAATCTGCTTTGCGCCCGTTGTTATCGGTCAGCGTACCGTTATCCATCACCTGCAGCAGCAGGTTAAAGACATCCGGGTGCGCTTTTTCAATTTCATCAAGCAGCAGCACAGAGTGCGGGTGTTTAATCACGGCATCCGTTAACAGGCCGCCCTGGTCGAAACCAACGTAACCCGGAGGTGCGCCAATCAAACGGCTCACGGTGTGGCGTTCCATGTACTCCGACATATCAAAACGCAACAGCTCAATGCCCAGCGATTTCGCCAACTGAACGGTGACTTCCGTTTTACCGACACCCGTTGGCCCGGCAAACAGGAATGACCCGACTGGCTTATGATCGTGCCCTAATCCGGCACGGCTCATTTTGATGGCTTCGGTTAACGCCTCAATGGCTTTATCCTGGCCAAACACCAGCATTTTTAGACGATCGTCCAGGCTGCGCAACGTATCGCGGTCGCTTGCCGAAACGCTTTTCTCAGGAATTCGTGCAATACGTGCAACCACGGTTTCGATGTCAGCGACATTCACCGTTTTCTTCCGTTTGCTCACCGGCATCAGACGACTACGCGCCCCCGCTTCATCGATAACATCGATGGCTTTATCAGGCAGATGGCGGTCGTTGATGTATTTCACAGCCAGTTCTACCGCCGCACGAATCGCTTTCGCGGTATAACGCACGTCATGGTGCGCTTCGTATTTCGGTTTCAGGCCGTTAATAATTTGCACGGTTTCTTCAACGCTTGGCTCAGTAATATCAATCTTCTGGAAACGACGCGCCAGCGCGCGATCTTTTTCAAAGATATTGCTGAATTCCTGGTAAGTTGTTGAACCGATGACGCGAATTTTACCGCTGGAGAGCAACGGTTTAATCAAGTTCGCCGCATCAACCTGCCCACCCGATGCGGCACCCGCACCAATAATGGTATGAATTTCATCAATAAACAGGATGCTATTCTGATCCTGTTCAAGCTGTTTAAGCAGCGCTTTGAAGCGTTTTTCAAAGTCGCCACGGTATTTGGTACCCGCCAGCAATGAACCGATATCCAGCGCGTAAATGGTGCAATCGGCAATCACTTCTGGAACATCGCCCTGCACAATACGCCAGGCAAGCCCTTCAGCAATGGCCGTTTTACCTACGCCAGATTCACCCACTAACAGCGGGTTGTTTTTGCGGCGACGGCACAGTACCTGAATGGCACGCTCAAGCTCTTTCTCGCGGCCAATCAGCGGATCGATCCCTCCCACACGTGCAAGCTGGTTGAGATTGGTGGTGAAGTTTTCCATACGTTCCTCCCCGCCTGCTTGCTCTTCATTGACCGGATTTTCAGCACCCGGTGCCTGATTAGGTTCGTCTTTACGTGTACCGTGAGAGATGAAGTTCACCACATCAAGTCGGCTGACTTCATGTTTACGCAGCAGGTACGCTGCCTGGGACTCCTGTTCGCTGAAGATAGCGACCAGCACATTTGCGCCCGTCACTTCACTGCGACCAGAAGACTGGACGTGGAACACCGCACGTTGCAGCACGCGCTGGAAGCTAAGCGTAGGTTGAGTATCACGCTCTTCTTCACTGGCAGGCAGAACCGGTGTGGTTTGTTCGATGAAGGCCTCGAGTTCCTGTCGTAGCGCCACCAGATCTACACTACACGCTTCCAGCGCTTCGCGAGCCGATGGGTTACTGAGCAAAGCCAGTAACAGATGCTCGACAGTCATAAACTCATGTCGGTGCTCGCGCGCTCTGGCGAAAGCCATGTTTAAACTGAGTTCCAGTTCTTGATTGAGCATAGGCACCTCCCCCAAATTTTGCCTTCTTCAGGCTTTTTCTAGCGTACACAGCAACGGATGCTCATGCTCCCTTGCATACTGATTCACTAACGCGACTTTGGTTTCCGCCACTTCTGCAGTAAAAATGCCACAGATAGCTTTACCCTGATAGTGCACAGTGAGCATCAATTGCGTTGCACGTTCTACATCATAAGAAAAGAACTTTTGCAGCACGTCAATAACAAATTCCATCGGCGTGTAGTCATCGTTCATTAACATCACTTTATACATTGAAGGTGGTTTTAGCGCTTCGCGCAGTTTATCACCCACTACCTGGTCAAAATCCAACCAATCGTTCGTCTTACCCATTGCAAATCGTCATCATGTTTAATCGCCCATTGTCATTAAGGCGAAGCCCATAGGTTGAGTGTAATACGCTTTCAGTTAACGTGACTCATCGTGTTCAAAACAGTCGGCGATTGATTTGCGAGAGCTCTGTCACATTAATCACAATAGCGTTAACTGCTTCAAAATTTTGATTCATTTTCATTCTTACCCCCCCGTGGAACGCTTGACGACATGGTTAAATTATCTACATTGTACAAGCGTGAGCTGGCGAGGTTTTGAACAGCCCGCCCTCATCCACCGGTTCATTCCATCTCACTTATAAGATTTACGAAGGATGTAGAAGCATGGAGACGGGTACAGTTAAATGGTTCAATAATGCCAAAGGGTTCGGTTTTATCTGCCCTGAAGGCGGTGGCGAAGATATCTTCGCACATTACTCCACCATTCAGATGGATGGTTACAGAACGCTTAAAGCCGGACAAACTGTCAGGTTTGATGTACATCAGGGGCCAAAAGGCAATCACGCCAGTTTGATCGTGCCTCTGGAGCTCGAAGCAGCGGTCGCCTGACCTTTTGTTTCATTGTGTACATCGTGAGGTCAAAATGCCAGCCCATCGGCTGGCATTTTTATAACCAAACGTCATACCTCAGATGAAATTATTCACGCGCAAGCGCATCAATAGGGTTCAGTCTTGCGGCATTTCTCGCCGGTAGCCAGCCAAAAATAATCCCTGTCGCGGTAGAACAGGCAAACGCCGTTAGCAGCGCCATCGGCGAAAAACCAATCTGCCAGCCGGGTAAAACTAGCTGTAACGTAAAGGCGATCAGCAGCGATAACGAAATCCCTAACGCGCCGCCAACCAGGCACACCAACACGGCCTCAATCAAAAACTGCTGCAATACGTCGCTGGCACGCGCGCCTACCGCCATACGAATACCAATCTCTTTGGTACGCTCGGTAACCGACACCAGCATAATATTCATCACGCCGATACCGCCCACCAACAAGGAAATCACCGCCACCAATGTCAGGAACATCTGAAGAGTACGT